>CAYFQK010000133.1:0-8765 GCA_964345255.1 uncultured Bacteroidales bacterium
TGCTGATATACAGAGATATAAAAAACGGCCTTCAAATAAAAGATTCTAAAAGTAATGCGAAACTTTAGATATTTATTAATAAAAAGAGATTTGTTTTAATGACTTTAAGTGCGAAGCTTATGGATTTTGTTTTGTAAATGGCTGATTGATATCAACCAAGATGTTCTTCAAGTTCTTTACTTTTTTGCCTTGAAACTGGAATTTCATTTTCCGTATCAGAAAGTTTTAACCGGTAACCGGAAGAATTTCCTGATTTCTTTGTTACGTTTTTCAAATTTACAATAAAAGCCCGATGGGTTCTGAAAAATTTGGGATAGTCGGAAAGCTGCTCTTCAATATTGGTGATGGAATTGCGGATGGTTACTTTGCGAAGCTTCCCATTTTCAGATAAATGAAAATGCACGTAATTTCCATCCGATTCGGCAAACAAAAACTGAGACGGGAAAAAGCTGAGAGATTCCTTTTTCAGTTGTGAGGAAATGTTAATTCGTTCTTCTGCTGGTTTGGCTTCCTGATTATCCGTTTTTGAAGGTTGCTCCAGCTCCACGAAATGTGAATTCAGATAAGGGATGTTTACTGCCGTAAAGAAGGCAAAAGGCAAAATCCCGACAAGGAAAGCATTGATGACCGAATCAAAAAACGTAGGAAAATTCCACCGGTCGGCCGGCGGTTCCACAATGAAAGCGGCAAAATAAATGGCTACACCCAGTCCGAAAAGCGTCAGCAAAACGGCCAGCAGCTCTTTTTTCAGATTCCACTCCGTTTTATCTGAAAAATAAGGGAACTGTTTTAACAGGTAGATAATAAGAATAACAGAGAAACCTGCGATAAACGAGTAGAGCGCCATCGTTTCGAGGTAGCTGATGCCCAGAGAGGCATGTGAACCCAAAGGCCGATACACGGCGGTAAAACCTATCATGAACAAGGCCAGAACCAATCCCCCCACAACCGGATTACGGAGAAGGAGATTCCGGGGGGGATTTTTCGTTAAAAGCGGCTGGACTCTTTTCATTTTTATTCTTTTGTTCACTATCTAATGATGACGCAATTTAAAAATATATTTCCTTATCTTTATGTCATCCTCTTTTTTTTAAAGGAAAGAATTGCGTTTTGATGTGTATAACGTGTTGTAAATCTATACCTTTGCACTGTAATTAATAAGTAATCCAATCCTGATACGATGAACAGAAGCATACTTATTTCAGCCATAGGATTCGTTTTTTTGTGGAATTCGGGGTTTATAGGCGCTGAGTACGGGCTTCCTTACACCGGGCCGTTTACACTGGTTTTTTGGCGCTACCTGGCGCTTACTATCGTTATGCTTTTGTATCTTCTTGTAAGGAAACGTTTCAGGTGGGTTGGCTGGAGAGTAGCGGGTCTTAACATGCTTATCGGTGTTTTAGCACACGGGGTGTGGCTTACTTGTGTATTGCTGGCACTGGATGCCCAGGTTCCGGCGGGAATTGTGGCCCTGGTGGTGGCGCTGCAACCGCTGACCACAGGTGCGCTTTCAGGTTTAGTTACAGGTGAACGCACTCATTTCCTTCAATGGGTAGGACTCATATTAGGATTTTTGGGCGTAGCCATTACCGTTTCGTACCGGATAGATTTCGGAAGCTACGAGTCGATTTTTGGTTATCTGATACCCTTAGGCTCGGTTTTAGGGATTACCGCCGCAAGTCTTATTCAGCGTCAGATGGAAATCTTTACGGAAACCAGTAAATTACCTGTCGATCTGACGCTGTTTTATCAGAGTCTGGCAACAGCTCTTGTTTTGCTCTTGCCCGCAGCATTTCTCGAAAACTTATCCGTTCAATGGGAACCGGAATTTATCTATACCATGATTTGGTTAATTCTGGCTGTTTCTATGGGAGCATATGCCCTGATGTGGTGCTTAATCGAACGTCTTGATGCAACAAGCGTAGCCAGCCTGTTTTATCTGGGTCCGCCGGTAACCATGATCATGGCCTGGGTTGCCTTTGGCGACGTAGTTCAATTGATGGATATTATCGGGTTGTTAGTGATTTTTTCAGGGATTGTTTTAACGCAACTCTGGCGAAGAAATCAAGTTAAAAAAGAGGAAGGTTCCGGGTAAAAGGTGAACTATTTAGTGTCTGTCCATCAAGTCACTTTTTTGCGATTAAAGCACCAAATCACAAATCACAAATTACAAATAAATCCCAATATTCAATGACCAAAATTTCAAACGAAGAATTAAGTTAATGACTATAAGTTGCTTAGATGATTTATATTTGGAATTTGAATGTTATTTGTTATTTGGTGCTTGTTATTTGGAATTTGGTTACGCGACATTATATGACTTTATAGACAAACACTATTTATTCACCTCCCCGGCCCGAACATCTTCATCATTAAGTCAGCTTTTTCGGTTTTTCCAAGGTCCTGCAGCTTTTTGACCAAAAACTTCAGTCCGTTGATATCTGCATCATACAATTCCGGATTGTTTTTGATTTCCTGTATTTTAGACTTCATTTCCTCTTTAGAACTGGTAACCGCTATTTTAGATAACTCAATGCTGGCCTGGAGTTTGGGAATTTTCAGATTGTTGGAGTAGATTACCCCGGCATAGGCTGGGAAAATTTGCCTGTTGTACGACAAGTAGGAGAGATAATCATTCACCAGGTAAATCAACAGCTTATCGTTTTTCACATCCCAGATAATGTCAGACACGTAGCCCGGTAATTCTCCACCACGCTGGACAAGCTTTCCGGGAGCTCCGGAGACGGTCCATCCGTAACCAAAACTGTTGCCGTATTGATCGCCGGTGCTGATGTGCTTCTCAAGCGCTTTTCCCAGCGAAGCTTGGGATATGAGTTTTTCGTTTTTCAGCGCCTTGCAAAAGCTGAATAAATCTTCTGTAGTGGAATAGACATTGCCGTCGCCATGCAAACCGCTAATGGCATAGTTAGAGGAAAACTCATCGACCTTGATCGCCTCTTCGTACTGTCCGGTAAAAGGATAAAAAAGGTAACCTTTGGCAACAATGTCTACGGTTTTGATTTCTTCAGCGTTATAAGTTGCGGTTCGTGTCATCCCGGCCGGTTCAAAGATATGTTTTTGAAGATACGTTTCAAACCCTTCGCCTGAGACTTTTTTAACGATTTCGGCCAGCACCATGTAGCCTAAGTTGTTGTAGCTTGCCTTTTCACCGGGCGTGAATTCCAGATCGGGTTTTTTGGAATACAGGTTTTTCAACACAACTTCATTCGTAGCAATTATCGAATTATCCCAGTCTTTGGGCATTTGATGCTTCCATGGCAGACCCGAGGCATGGATCAGCAGATGGTGGATGGTGACAGAAGGGTAGGGGAAGGCGGGTAAATGTTTTTGTGCCTTGTCGGTTAGCCTGATCTTATCTTTTTCAGCTAGCTGTTGAATAGCCAGGGCTGTAAATGCCTTGCTTACCGATCCTGTATTAAAAAGGGTGTTTGCTTTCAGGGGGATTCCCTCTCCGCGATGAGCCATTCCCAGACTGTTTTGATAGAGAATTTCTCCCTGATTGGCTATCAAAACATTGCCATTGAACTGGCGGCGCTGATGCATGGTTTGAAACAGGCTGTCGAGCATTGAAGTTTTGTCCTGGGCCTGCATTAAAACGGGAAAAAGAATGAATACGAAAATTAGCTTTGTTGATTTCATAATGGTCTGTTTTTAAGGATGAGTAAGTTTATTTTCTTCTTAAAAAGGAGCGGCGGCTCCCCCTTTTGGGGTTGGCACCGTATACACTTCCGCCTTCCCAGCGAAGCCCGGAATTTCTTTCTCTATAGGGCGACTTGCTAATTCCGTACCCCTTTCGTTTGCGTTGTTTATGCTTTTCTTTTTTTGACTGCCCTTCCTTTTCCTCATTATCACTGATGGTATCCCACCGGTTTTCCCGGCGATGTTTATCCAGTAAAGCAAGCGGAAAATATACCAATCCGAAAAGAACCAATCCGGCAATAAAGAAGTAAAAACTGACCCGGAAATTGAAAACAATCCCCAAAAGCCAGTAAGTGAGTAATACTGCTCCTGAAAATCCGGATATGATTTTGAGTGCTTTCATGTTTTGAACTTATAAAAAATAGCTCCAATTATACTATTTGATCAATTTCCTGTGAGATATCTTCTATCAATTTTTATCAAGCTAAAATTACCCACATTTGTTGAGTGCACCAAAACAAAAATCCATATTTCAATGCTGCTTATGCTACAACGTTTTTCGAAAATCTTTATCAGAAAGTCTAAGCGATTACGTTAAAATCCACATGAAGGATAAAATCGTCATTACCCGCGAAACCATCTCCAACATCGAAGCCAAACTCCCACAGAAAGATTTTATGAGAGTTCACCGCTCGTTTATCGTTAATTTGTCGGGCATCGATTCCTTTACGCACGAAGACCTCCGGATTAGCGGCAAAGAAGTACCCATCAGCCGGAGCTATAAAAAGGCATTGCTTGACCGGTTGGGAAAAGCTTCCGGATTAAATTTGGTTCTAAGCCCGGAAATAGAAAATGATTATCATAGCAGTAGTGTTAAAAAAATGTGAAGAACATATATTGTTTGAACCTTTCATGTTTGGAATGTTAATCTAAGGTTACATAAATATTAATTTAACCAAAATCTTTAAATTATGAGACGTAAATATTTTCAGTTTTTTATTGCTGTTTTAACCGGGTTTTTATTCTTAACATTTACTACTTCGTGCGAAAAATCAGAAGATTCCAATAACGATAAACCGGATGATGATAATACCACCCAGGAAAATTTTTGGGAGCCATACAAATTCAGCGCCAATACGCTTTATGAGTACGATTATACTTTTTCGGAAGAGGGTGAAATGATTTACGGGGGCGATGTTACCATTGAAGTGCAAGATCCTCAGGTCACGATATCAGGCACTATGAATGGGCAGCAGTATGAATCGGTAGTCAATAACTCCGACGATATAAGGGATAACTTTATAACTGCAGTATCTTCCACGCCTGCTTCAGCTGTTTTGTATCAGAGCTTTTTTGTTTCAGGTTTCCCTGATGATGGCCTGGAGACAGGACAAACCTGGGAATATTCCGTAAGTGGTGTGAATATGTATTACGAAGTGACCGGAAAAGACAGCTATGCAGGCTATGAAGGCCATGTTGTGGAAATGGAATGGACAGATGGTTCAGAGATCCTGCTTTATACCACTTGCATAAATTCTGATATGGCCATGCCTTTGATGACTCACATTTACGATGAAGATGACCAAATTGAATATCATTTGGAATTAACGAATTATCAGGAGTAGTCACGTTATAAGATATTGATGATCAATGCCGCGCACCTGTCATTAAACGCTTTCATTTCGTTATGGCGTGCATTTTTGGCCAGATGGGCGGCTCTTTTCATGCCACCGAAGTAGGATTTATATAAAATTCCGAAACCGGCGATATAGGCCGTGAAATAGTACTTATACCACAGCTGGTGAATGGCTAATCCGGCGGCAGCCCCGTTAAGAAGAAAGCTGGCAGCTCCTTCCCAGGGATGCCCGGCATAAACATGACCGGCTCCGGGGATAAATCGTGAAAGGTTTCGGGCTTTTTCTTCCTTATAGTTTTTGGGTAAATGATCTTCGTTGTAAAGGTTACGGATGCTGTCTTTCCAGTGAACCGCCTGCGCAGAGTCAGCAGCGATGGTATCTGCCCATGAGAGGAATGTGTTTTTGGCCTCCTTCCATTTCCGGGAAGAATTCAAGATAATAATTTTCAAAGGAATCATCGGGGCACGGAGTTGCTGAGCGTATCTGTTTTCAATCCGGCGGAAGTTCCACAACGCTTCCTCATGGTTATCCATTAAAAGGAGGTTAAACGCTTTTTCATATAAAACACGTGCTTTCATCGAATCCGCTACGCTGAACAATGGGATCCTGCCAAGTTCTGTGACGGCATCATCATAACGGTGAAGGTAGCGGTAGGAGAGAGCTTTCCGGAACCGGGCTTCATTCACCTCATTTCCCAGGGTTTCTAAATAAATCGCCCGCTCGTATTCAATGGACGCTTCAAACCAGTTTTCGGCTTCAAAAAGGCTGTCGGCCTTTTGGATTGGTTTGAGCTGGGCATTTACCTCAGTTAAACACATTCCGCAAAGGAATGTGAAGATGAAAAAGTATTTTATTATCATACTCTTTTTGAAATTCGTTTTCTGTAATTTTTACCGTCATCACCGTTCCATGGATGTTCCCTGCGTAAAAAGCGGAAAATACTGTCGCGAAAAACAGGGTCTTAAAGTCTTTCCAGCCGTTTTTGCGGTAGTTTTCCCATGTTACAAATCCCATACCTCCCACTGTAAGAAACGAAGAGATGCCTTGCCCGGTTTTTCCGGCATATATTTTTCCACTCCCCGGAACTAATGCCGACATCATTCCGGCCACCCAGGGTGATTTTTTGTTATGTGTTTTCAGTGTCCGGGCATACCGCTTCATATTTCGGGAAGATTTGGCTATTGGATAATAGGCGGTGTCTGTCTTTTCAAATTGCTGGCGAAATGTTTTGTAATCCCTTTGCAGTAATGCAATTCCCGATTTTTCAAAATGCCTTAGATTATGATAATTTTCATTGGTGGTTTTAATATTATTGAGGGTCTCCAATGCTTTTTCATAATTTGCGAGGTGGGCATGATTGTATGCCGCAAAGAAGCGGGATTTATGATAAAACGGGCTTGGTGGAGTTACCCGGTTCAATATTTTGGCCGAGCGGTTTAGTTCTTTCAGGGAATACAGGCTCCACCCTTTCATATAGTTGAGACTATCCTGAAGGGCAGGGGACAAGTTTTTATATCCGGTTTCATCCAGCAGATGAACTACTTCCTTGTAATATCCTCGGTTTATAAGGTGTTCGATAAATCCGTCATCCGGACTTTTTTGCCCAAAACCTGCTATCATTCCTATCACAAAAAGGGTGGTAAACCAGTATCTCATCGGTATAGCTTAACGGGGTCGTTAGATTTTTGAGTGGATTCGTCGATAGTAAGTGGATGAATATCCAGTCCGGCCACTTTGTTGCAGCGGGTCAGGCGATCCGAGGCAAGCATGATGCCTTTTACAAACCCGTATTCTGCAATGGCTCTTTTACCAAACTGCGAACAGGAAGGATGATAAAGGCAGTTAGCCGAAAACTGCTGGGAAACACTGTTTTGATATACGTAAAGTAACCCTCCGAGGGTGAGGCTTACAGGGTTGTACTTTACGAAAGCGCTGGTTTCTTCTTTGAAAACATATTCTCTTTCATGAAAATGCGATTTCTCCTGGGTAGCTTTTTTCAGAAACTGCATGTCTTTAGCGGCATTTATATTCTGTGCATGAATTTCTGAAGAACTAAACGCTGCAGAAACAAAAAAAATGAGTATTACCAGGTATTTATTCAACCACTTTTGCATTTTCCGGGATTTCAAAGTTTAGATAATGGGGGTTTACTTCGTCATTTAGTTTGATATCCGAATATATCGTCCGTCTTACAGTGGAATCATTTTCATTTTGATAGCTGATTTCTGTTATTCGTCTGGGCAACATAAATTCGGTAGTTTGGTAATAGTCACTATAATAAATTTTCCTTAGCGTGTCCCCCTTACTATTGATGTATGCAGAAAATACAGGGGCCATATCTTTAAAAACCAGCTCTACCTCTTCTACTATCTTCATTTCAGCGGGGGATTTCCATTTTGTGATCATGTGAGCGCCTTCATATTTGGTTTCTGTCATCTCGAATCCTTCCTTGCGCAATCCCAAATCTTCAGTAAGGTTATTGATAAAGTAATGCAGCAACTCATTTTCTGAAGAAAAATAGAAATCCTGCTGGATGGTGACTTTGTTTTCTTCGGGATAATAAATCGTCATTTCCCCGTCTCTGTTGGTTTTTTTAATAAACTCCTCCGGCTTGTAATGATGAGTTACGTAAATACCTTTTTCAGGAGAGTAGTAGCAGTCTGCCTTATGGGTGAACTTCTTCCCATCTTTCAAAGCCTGAGTGGTCATCTCCACACTCACCCGTTTAACAGACTGGGCCGGAAGCAATAGAGGAAAAGCCGCCGTAATTAAAAACAAAAGCGCTATCCTGAATAAAGTCATATAGTCCGGTTTAAGCTTGTAACAAAAATAAAGAAAAAAAGAGAGGGTGTCCGGGCCCCTCTCTTTTAAGTGTAATTGTTATTATTTTAAGGGTATCTGACGATGACTTTTTGCAGCCTTTCAGATATCCTCCCGGACAGTCTATCTTTAGCGATTACCACATAAAGAATTTGGGGTTATCCACATAGGGAGAAATATCGTCATAGTCTATAGCCAGGACGATAAGGTCTACCAGTGGCATAATGCCGCCGAATCCTCCACAGGTGAGTATATAACCGATACCTGTAAGCGGTTTGGTTCCAAGGTAAAAACGATGAACCCCAAGGTAGCCGACAAAGAAATCTAAAAGAATGGCTATCATCGGGTCTTTACCCTGGACCTTGTTGGGTGCTAGCCTGGGATGACCGGGAAGAGCAGCTTCTGTAAAGATATTAAACTGCGCCTCTTCGGCATTCTCAAACAAAACGTCTACTTTTTCCTGATCAATTGAATACTTCGAAGCATTCGCCTGTTCAGCAAAGAGTGCAGTAATGGAAAACAAGACTGCAATAAGTACGAACTTTTTCATAAGACTGAATTTTTAGTTAGACAATTAGGTTTAGATTAATAATTATCTTGAATTTTTATTTAATATTTTTAGTTAAGATAGTTTCATAATTATTTGCC
>CAYFQK010000134.1:0-4734 GCA_964345255.1 uncultured Bacteroidales bacterium
CAATTCCTTATTTGACCCCTACGGATCCATTTATCGCTGCGACAGACGCTGGCTCAAAGAAAAACCAAAGATACCCAGAAGGATGAATAATCTGAACTTCTTCATAATAATAGTTTTGATAGTTTTGATTTTATAATAACCCACATTTAGGATGCATGTTTTACGAAAATCGTTTTAAAATCTTTTTAACAGGCTTGATATACTCTTCACCGAACAGGTTGATTTGCACAAGGTATGGATACAGGTTGTAGATTTCCATGCGGTCTTTCCAGTCTTTCTCCAAAGGATACTCTTCATTGTAGGCTTCGTAGAAACGTTCATCACACTGATCGAAAAGCCTTGTCATAGCAACATCCATCTCGCGGTGTCCATAGTAAACGGCCGGGTCGATGAGGCAGGCCTGGTTGTCCTGGGTAACGATGTAATTTTTATCCCAGAGGTCGCCGTGCAGCAGTGCCGGAGGCTCAGGTGGGAAAAATTCTGTGAGTTGCGGATAAAGTTTCTCAAAACCGGAGACGATGTCTTTTCCTATGATTTGTGCATCGCGGGCTATTTTTACCAGTCGCTCCAGACGCTCTTCCACAAAAAAGTCAGTCCAAAATTCGTGAGGGATGTTCACCTGCTTCAACGGGCCGATGTAGTTATCATAGTCCAGGCCGAAGTAATCATTACTGCGTTGATGCAGGCGGGCTAAAGCCCTGCCGAAGTTATCCCAGAATTCATCATTCTCGGTGGAAGGTTCTACATACTCAAGCAGTATGAATGCTTCGCTGCTGGTTTGGTCGTAAAAAATGGCCTCCGGGGCATGAATAGCTTTGGTAGCGCGAATGAGTTTTAAGCCTTTCGCTTCTTTTTCAAAAATAGCAGGATACTCAGCGTTTTGATTATGCTTAAGGAAATATTTACCCACCGGGGTTTCAATCAGGCAGGTGCGATTGAAGGTACCCAGCTGAAGATCGGTGTGATAGGTAATCTTTACCACGCGGTCATGAACTTCCCTGAGGTAAGATTCGATGCTGTTTTTGGTGGAGTCGGCAATCATACGCTTCTTTTTTTCAAAGATAAGACTTGTTTTACAGATCATCCATTAGAATAACCGAAAAAACGGTGAATATTTGAGGGAAACGTGAAGGAAACGAAATGAATAAGAGTTCATAGGGGTGCGGTATTTCTTACATTCCATTTTGTGTTGCTCTCTTTTTTATCTGGTTAAATTTATCCTTTTTTTACGCTTTTCTTCTTCGATATCATAATCATTTTGTCAGCAATCAAAATTTAATCCGAATCCTAATCACCTTTTCGGAATAAATTTTGTTATTTTAACGGAAATCAAACTTCAATGATCATGAAATATATCTGGATCTCGCTTATTTTGGCTGTGGTGGTTATACTCTCAGCTTTTGCTATTCATCCACAGGATAAGGATTACGAAAAACAATGGAAATTAGTTGAAAAGTATGCCGACCAGGGCTTGCCGCGGTCTGCCCTCGAAGTGGTGAACGAAATTTACAAGCAAGCCAAAAAGGATGATAACACGCCCCAGTTTATCAAGGCTGTAATAAACAAAATCTCCTTCCGGTCGCAGTTTGAGGTAAACTACAACGAAAAGGCAATCAGTGACATCTCTCAGGAGGTTGAAAAGACCCAAAATCCGGTTCGCCAAGCTATACTGCACTCTGTACTTGGCGAGCTGTACTGGAACTACTACAAACAAAACCGCTACCAAATCAGTAACCGCAGCCAGGTGGATGTGGATTCCTCTCGTCTTTCAACGTGGGATATCCGCACTATTCTTGCCGAAGCCAGAGAACATTACCTACAATCTATCCAGGCTTCGGAAAAGCTTGCCGGAGTCTCCCTGGATGTGTATGCTGAAATTCTTAAAGAAACGGATTATACCGAAGGATTACGTCCCACGCTCTATGATTTCCTGGCATACCGCTCGCTGAAGTTCATGAAAAGCTCCGATTATCTTCTCACGGAAGCCAACCTGGAAATTTATTACGATGATTCAAAATATTTTAGCGACATAGAGAAGTTTGCGAAGTTGAATTTGGACGGGCAGAGCAGCCGTTTGCTTCCGCTTCATGTTTATCAGAAATTGTTGCAGATTCACAAGGGCAATTCCAAAGCCCTGACCGAAGCTAATCTTCAGCGCCTGGAGTTTGTTTACCAGAATTACACCCGTCCGGATAAGAAAAAGGAATACCTGGCCTCACTCGAAAGTTTTGCTAAAAAAGTAGCGGATAGCCCCGAATGGTCGCTGGTTCAGTATAAAATCGCTGCGCTCTATTTTATGCCGGGAAGGCAGGCTCCGCACAAATCTGAACAGTCTTTCGGAGATCCGGAAAAAGCCATGAAACATTGCGAAATGGCGATCGAAAAATATCCCGGAACTTATGGGGCCAAAAAAGCGGAAGGGTTAAAACAACAAATTCTTCGAAAAAATCTGAGTGTGGATGTGGAATATGGCAACCTGCCCGGTAAGCCTTTCCCTGCCTCTGTTTCTTACCGCAATGTCGATGATCTTCATACCCGTATTATCAAGCTGAATCCCGACGGCGATTGGCTCACTAAACGCATGAGCCGCGAAGAAAAGCTCTCCTTCCTTCTGAATCGGAAAGCCATGTACAGCCGCACCGTTCCTTTGCCGGCAGCCGGTGACTATCTCAGGCATTCCACGGAAGTGAAGGTGCCTGAACTGGAGGAAGGTTTTTACGTGCTGCTGGCTTCCTCCTCAGCCAATTTCACCTTTAAGGAAGAAGTGGTGGCTTTTTCGGAATTCTGGGTGACGGATTTGACTTACGTGAATCGCGAGAATAACAATGGAGACCTCATCCTTCGCATCCTGGAACGCGAAGATGGTGACGCTGTTAAAAAAGCCCGGATAGATTGTTATACTCGTCGCTACGATCACCGCAAACGGCAATACAATTTGAATAAAGCTAAATCTTATGAATCGGACCGCGACGGGAAGGTCAAGATTTCCTGGAAAGACATCGAACGCGAATCTTTTTTCCTGGATATCCGTGACGGCAATGACCGGGTCTTTTCAAAGAAATATTTTTACCTGGGCGAGCCTCATGACCGGGATAAAAAAGACATCAGCACTTACATTTTTACCGACAGGGCCGTGTACCGCCCGGGACAAACCATTCACTTCAAGGGAATTGTTCTGGAGAAAGACGGGGAAGAAACGAATCTCAAAACAAATTATTCCACAAGTATTGAGCTAAAGGATGTGAATCATCAGAAAATCAGCGAAAAGTCGGTCAACGCTAACGAATACGGCTCTTTCAGCGGCTCGTTCGTTTTGCCAGAATCCACGTTAACCGGGGATTTCCGTCTGATAACGAATGAAGGCCGAACCACGGTAAAGGTGGAGGAGTACCGCCGACCGAGGTTCAAGGTAGAACTTCAGCCCATGGAGGGGACCTACCAACTGAATGAAACGGTGAAGGTTACCGGCAAGGCGGAAGCTTTTGCCGGCTACCCGGTAGACGGCGCGAAAGTAAAATATACCGTCAGGCGAAAAACACGCTTTCCTTTCCCTATGCGTTATTTTATTCCACGACCGACATCTCCGGAATACACCCTGACCAGCGGGACAACCCAAACCCAATCCGACGGATCATTTTCCCTGCAGTTTGAAACGCTGCCCAATCCGACGGTTTCAAGGGATGCTAAACCGGTTTTCGACTTTGAGGTATCGGTGGAAGTTACCGATAAAAATGGAGAAACACACACTGCGAAACGGTTTATTGCCGCCGGATACGTTTCTTTCATTCCCCGTTTGAAAATAGATGAGGTCGTCGACAAACAACAACTTGTGAAAATCGTCCCGGACATCGAAAACCTCAGCGGTGAGACTATCAATGCCGAGGGAGTGCTTTCGATATACCGTTTAAAAGATTTTCAGCGGCTCATGAAAGACCGGAAATGGGCTAATCCGGATAGACAGATGTATAATAAAAAGGGTTATACGGCCCTGTTTGAGCATTATCCTTATCAAGCGGAAAATAAGATTGAAAACCTTCCGGTGGATAAGCGTGTAGTTGAAGAGCCGTTTTATACCGGCACCGATTCCCTCATCAAAAAGAATATCAAAAACTGGCCGGTTGGAGCCTACAAGCTGGTATTCGATGTATCGAAAAACCGGGAGACACATAAGGTTGAGAAATGGATAACGGTGTATGACAGTGGTGACGAGGAGATGCCCTTGAATCAATACACTTTCTTTAAGACAGACAAACAGAAAGCCCAACCCGGAGAGAAAGTCACGGTCTTACTGGGTTCAGCAGCGCGAAAAGTCAAAGCCGTTGTCAAAGCCGAACAGGAAGGGAACGTGTTTTTTGAAGAAGAACTCACTATCCACGATGAGGTGGAGAAAGTCCAGATTCCCGTGAAGGAAAAACATCGGGGGGGATTTGGTATCCACGCCTATTTTGTGAAGGATAACCGGCTGTATTCCTTTACGGAAAAAATCAGCGTGCCGTGGTCCAACAAAAAGCTGGATATCAAACTGGCAGTGAAAGAAACGCCCTTGACGCCCGGCGGTATGGAAGAATGGACCGTGACGGTAAAAGAGCCTGATGCAGAGAAAACCACGGCAGAACTCCTGGCCGGAATGTACGATGCTTCGCTGGATGAAATCGCCCCTCACAAGCCTTGGAACCTCGGACAGATTTATCCGCAATATTCGCTGGCTCGCTGGTATAACAACAACATGTTTAC
>CAYFQK010000134.1:4834-8743 GCA_964345255.1 uncultured Bacteroidales bacterium
GACAGATTTATCCGCAATATTCGCTGGCTCGCTGGTATAACAACAACATGTTTACACTTGCTCCGGCTCAATCCCTTTATGAAACAGAGGCTTTGGTAAGGCCCGAACCAAAAATATCCCCAAGGCTTAACTGGTTCGGCTATAGATTTATGGAAGAGCGATTGCAGCGAAAAATCAGTGCGACTGCAGTGGAAGCTTCTCCTGGTGAGAAAGGGTTAAAAAAGGAAGACTCTTCTTCTGATCAGCAAAGAGAAAGCACCACCGCCCTTGAAAAGTCAAAAGAAAAGACTAAGCAAATTCAAATCAGGGAAGATTTCAACGAAACAGCCTTTTTCTACCCGCAATTGATTACAAAAGACGGAGAAGTGAAGTTTAAGTTTACGCTACCTGAATCGCTGACAGAGTGGAAGTTCATGGCTTTTGCCCACACCAAAGATTTGAAGACCGGACAGCTGGAGCGAACCTTCGAGGCACGGAAAGAATTGATGATCGTACCCAACCCTCCACGGTTTGTCCGCCAGGGAGATAAGTTTACCTTTTCGGCCAAAGTGGTGAACCTGACGGAAGAAGAGCAGGAAGTCACGGTGACCCTCGACATGCTGGAACCCTACCCGGAAACACAAGTAACTGAAACGCTGGGATTGAAAAACAACCAGCGAAAAATCACCGTTCCGGCGGATGAAAGTCGCCAGGTAGCTTTCGGATTAAATATTCCGGACTCTTACGATTTGTTAAAGTACCGGATTACAGCCGCGAACGAAACTTTTAGTGACGGTAAGACTGAGTTTTTACCGGTACTGACCAACAAAAAGCGTATCATTGAGACGCATCCTTTCTCTCTTAACAAACCGGGCAGCCGGACTTTGGACTTGCCCTCGGTGAAGGAAGAGCAGGTAGAAAGGCTGACCCTCGATTATACCGGAAACGCTGCCTGGTATGCGGTTCAGGGACTTCCCTACATGGAAGAGGAAAACAGCAAATCAGCCCTTTCGATAATGAACCGGTTTTATGCGAATTCACTGGCTTACGACATCGTAAAACAAAATCCTGAAATTGAGAAGGTTTTTAAAATCTGGAAAGAAAAAGATTCCGATGTCCTTCGCTCCAACCTTGAAAAGAACCAGGAACTGAAAAACATCGTGCTGGAGCATACGCCCTGGCTGCTGGATGCCAAGTCGGAAACGGCCGACAAGAAGCGGATTGCCAATTTCTTCCAAAAGAATAAGATCGAAAACGAGCTTTCGAAATCGCTGTACAAGCTTCGCGAGCTTCAGGCTTCCAACGGCGGCTGGTCATGGTATGAAGGGATGCCCCAAAGCTGGTACATCAGTCAGAAAATCCTGAAAAAACTGGCTGATTTGGGAAAAATTGGGGCAGTCAATACCGGTGAGGTCCGGGATATGATTAACGACGGATTGGAATTTTGTGATGAAGAATTGATTCAGCATTACGAAAAACTACGCCGGGATGACGATTTCAAACCGGAAGAGTACAAACCTTCCGCTCAGGAGGTGCTTTACCTTTACACCCGAGCTTTATTCCCTGATTACGAATCAAAGGAAAAAGCCAAAAAAATTCTGCAGGAATACCTGCAGCAAACGGCTAAATTTTGGACGGACTACAACCATTACATGAAAGGGATGATTGCCTTTGTTCAGGATGCTCACGGGAAGCACGAAACAGCCGAATCAATCATTGCATCCCTGCGCGAGCATGCAATACAGGATGAAGAAATGGGCATGTTCTGGCGGGATTTCCGCGCCGGCTGGCATTGGTACCAGGCGCCGGTTGATTTTCAGGCTTTGATGATAAGGCTTTTCGATGAGGTGGCGGATGATAAGGAAGCTGTGGAAAAAATGAAACTCTGGTTGCTAAAGCAAAAGCAAACCCAGCGCTGGCCGACCTCTCCCGCGACGGCTAATGCGGTATACGCCTTGCTGTCAACCGGTGAGGAGCTGCTTACTCCTCAGGGCACCGGCGTAACTTTCAAGGTAGGAGACCAGACCGTTTCACCGGATAAGCAGGATGTACAGACCGGAACGGCCTATTTCAAAAAATCGTGGGAAGGCTCGCAGGTTGGTAAAGGCATGTCGGAAATCGAAGTGGAGAAAAAGGATGAAAGCGTATCCTGGGGTTCGGTTTATCTACAATATTTCAAGGAACTCTCAGAGGTGGAAAGCCATGCCACTAAAATCAGTGTGAAGAAAGACGTCTATCGCGTTAAGCAAACTGAACAGGGCGAGGAATTGGAAAAGGTGACACAAGATTCCAAAGTGGAGGTGGGCGACCGTATTCGCTTCCGTATCGTCCTGGAATCCGATAGAACGCTGGAATATGTGCATCTCGGCGACGGGCGCGCGACCGGTTTCGAGCCTACCGCCAACCAGTCGGGATACAACCACCAGGACGGCCTGGCATACTACCGCTCGATTAAAGATGCGTCGGTGGATTTCTTCATCCAATACATGCGGCCCGGAACTTACGTGCTGGAATACGACATGTTTGCCGAGCAGGCCGGTACGTTCAGCAATGGGATCGCCACCCTGCAAAGCTTTTACGCTCCGGAGTTTTCTGCCCATTCCAAAGGGCAGAAGATTGTGGTGGAGTAAATTTAAAAATGGCTAACAAAAAAAGCATCATCCGGGAAGGGTGGTGCTTTTTTTGGAGTTCTGAGGGAGTAACAATTTCAATGAAAATTGATTATATTTGAAATATGAAAGCCATAAAGAAAATTGAGAATAAAATACACAAATTAAGTCCCGAATTGATTGAAGAATTAGAGCATTACCTCGATTATCTTCTAAAGAAACAAAAAGTCCGAAAATCGGGTGAACTTAAACAAGATTGGGCCGGAGGACTGAAAGATATTAACTTGAATTCTGTTGAATTGCAAAAAAAAGCCCTTGAATGGAGGCAAATGAAAAATTCTTAGTTGATACTAATATCAGGAGTAGTAAATTTTGTCTAATACTTTTTACGTAAAATTTCATCTTAGCCCATCATCTCAATTTCGCCGGAATAAATTTTTTTTGTAAAACACAGATAACCTTCACTTGTAGATTATGATATCTGTTCAATTTTCTGGATAAATTTCTTGACTTACTTTGCTAATGGCTTTACTGTTTCTTTATCAAACTGAATAAAATTCGCATAATCTTCTTCTTGTCGCCAATCCTGTAAATCAGAGAATAATTTACTAAATTCTTTATTTAGCAAGCCTGTTTTAATAAAATATTGGAAAAAAAGCGATTTTGTGCCATTATGGGTTTTTGCCGAAAGGTTGTTGCTTAACAATAAGGCCTGAACAGCATGGAAGCTTGCATAGTATAATCTATTAACAGCGGAATTCCATCTTTCCTCGTTAATAAGAATTTGAGCATCCTGTAGTACCTCTTTAGCTTTTTCTATTCGATAATTAATATAACCTTGCTTTGAACTATCCATTAAACTACTATTCCTTCAGCCATTACACTTTGATAAAATGGTGTTATACTGAATTGATTCTCCCATTGCTTTTTGGAAAAAGCAAAAGTTGAGAATGCCTCTCCTGTTTCAATCTCCAGTTCAACAAGAGCGTGCCTAAATACTTGTTTTTGTTTTCGTGTGACATTTTCAGTATTTAATAAAACTAATATATCCCAGTCAGATTCTGAGTGAGCAGTTCCTCTGGCTCTTGAACCATATAGAATAATTTCTGCCTCTGAATCTATTTTCTTAATAGTTGAACGTATTCTGGATAATATGTTCTGTTCGCTTGAATTCATCTATGATTTTTTCAAATAATCCAAAACTTGATCTAGCTGGCTCATAGTCTTTTAATTTAGTACAAATATACAAAATTTTTCTTTGAGAAGGCTGGTTTTATAGGCTGAGATGTTTTTATACCCTTTTTAATTTCAGTAGTTCGAT
>CAYFQK010000135.1:0-8733 GCA_964345255.1 uncultured Bacteroidales bacterium
TATCCATAACCGTAGCCATATCCATACCCGTATCCGTAGCCATATCCATAACCTCCCTTCTTAAAGCGGATATCGTTTATTAAGACATTTACATTCTTTATGCCCTGGGCAGTAACATCGTTAATGGCATTGGTAAATCCTTTTTTGTTTGATAAATTTTGTCGTGCAACAAAGATACTTGCGTCGACATTCTTCATTAAAAGCAAGGCATCGGTAACCAAACCAATAGGTGCGGTGTCAATAATGATATAATCATATTTTTCCCTGAGAATCTTCATCATTTCCGCTGTCTCATCTGAGGCAATTATTTCGGCCGGATTCGGTGGAACGGGACCCGACATAATGACGTCAAAATTGTCAATTTCGGTAGGTTGAATAACATCTTCAAGACTATCTTTTTTTACAAGATATGTAGAAAGCCCTTTAAGATTATTCAGCCCGAAATCCTGATAAATTTTAGGTTTTCTCATATCAAATCCTAAAAGAAGTGTTCTTTTTCCATAAGAAGCATAAGAAAGTGCCAGGTTCTCAGCGATAAAGGTCTTTCCTTCACCCGGAAATACTGATGTAATAAGAATGACCGATTTATCCCGGGATTTGGTTACAAATTCCAGGTTAGTCCTTACTGAGCGGAAAGATTCGGAGATAGACGATTTGGGAGATTTATGCACAACAAGGTTGGTATCCTTGTTATTGTGCAGGATGTGCCCAAGCATAGACGCATCTTTAAGGTTGTCTTCTATGTCCTTTCTCTCCTGAACTGTATCATTTAAGTAGTCTTTACCAAAAACATAGCCCACGGGAATTACCAGGCCCAACAATAAGGCTATCAAATAATTCAAAGTAGCCTTTGGGAATACTTTAGTTGCGGCCTCCACCCGGGCTTCATCGACAATTTCATTATCCGGAAGATTGGATGCACGGGTAATTTGGGCATCCGACCGCTTCTTCATCAAAAAAGTATAAATATTATCGAGAAGCGTAAACTGCCGCTCTATGTTAAATAATTTTCTTTGTGTTTTCGGAAGACTGTTTAACCGACCGGTCAGCTTACTTATACGTTGATTGATATCCGAGATGGCGATCTCGGAGGTGTTGATTATGTTATTGACGTTTTCAAGTAAAGTCTGCTTGGTGAGCCTGATTTTATTATCAATTTGACCAATCAAAACATTATCTTTTTTTGTGGAATACGTCAGCTTTGCTTTTTCCTCATAGAGATCGGTAAGTTTATTGATCAGCTGGGCTAATACCGGATCCTCTATACCCATGGCAGAAGGGACAATAACATCATCCAGTTTGCCCGATTCGTTCTTCTGAATATAATTTTTTATGTGTTGATAATACTGTGCTTTCACCATCAGTTCGGCTTTTTCGTTCTGCAGTTCTTTCATCTGCTCAAACAATTGCTGTGACTGAAATTCGAGATTCATCAGCTCATTCTTGGAACGAAACTCCTGTAATTTCATCTCGGATTTATTGAGCGAGTCCTTGATATCTTTCAGCTGATCGTCAATAAAATCGATGGTTTTAGAAGCAATCTTATTCTTTTTTTCCAGGCCTCTCTCAAGATATTGGTCAGTAAGCTCATTCAAAAAATCCACCGATTTATGAACATTATTCCCTTCCATAGAAAGCCTGACAATCGATGCTTCCCTGTTAATAGGTTCTACTGAAAAACCCTGAAACCTTTTTGTTAAGGTGTTTAGGTTATTAAACTGAAAAAATAACCTTTTGTCCTGCAATTCCTCATAATTTTCTTTTTGAAGTAGCTTCACTTTAAACCGATAATAATCTGTTTGGACCCACTTTCCAAAAGTGAATATTTTATCCAGGGAAAAAGTCTTTTCCTTATGGTCTGTTGATTTTTCCTCAGAATAATTAAATGTTGAAAACCCCTCTCCTTCAAATTCTAACTTGTAGCTACGCTCCGATTGAATACTTAAGTTAAAGGGTAGACCTGTAATTTGAGGATGCTTAGGATCAAAAATCACCTTAATCGGGGGGTCCTTATATATTTCTTTAACAATAAAATTATTCTCGGTAAAGTAAGAAACCTCCAGATTTAAATTATGTACCGCCCGGTTAGCCACGGAATATGATTTAAGAATACCTATTTCATTTTCGAGGTTCTGCTTGTTACCCGACATTTCAATCCCTATTAACTCCTGTGTGGATATTGTTCCTTTCTCATCCTGCACAAGAACGGTTGTCGATACCTCATAAACTTCTTTACTGTATTTATTAAATAAAAAAGCAATGACCAGTGCCACAAAAACGGTTATTGCAAAAAGATACCAATTATTGAGGAGTTTAAAGAAAATCGCTTTAAAGTCAATACTTTCCTCTTGTTGTTGTTGAAACTCATTAAATTGTCTTAAATCTTCAGCCATTACTCAAGTAATTTAGGATTAAAAATAAGGAACTAACCATCATAAGATGTTTTTGAACGCGGGTTTAACAATGAATTTGTCCCTCGATGCTTCATTTATATGTTTTTGTCCGATGATTCGAATTCCAGATTTGAATATAGTCAAAAAACTGAAACCCACAATCCATAGCGCACTTCTTTTTAAAAGACAGGCAAAAAAGACTTTCATAAAACTCTCCGTCTTCCGCGTGAAAATCATTTTCTTTTTATGAAAAGCCTGTTTCACAAAAGTATATCAAATATCTTGTTCAACAAAAAAATAAAATATTAATCACCATCAAATTAAACCCCCTTTAAAAGGGACATTAATGAATGAAAAAAATATGGACCCCAGATAAATCAGAACTGAAGCTAACTTTTTAAATTAATTTAGTTTTAGCCTTTCATTAATTGAGTAGCAATATTACTCATTTTTGTGAGAATTCAAAATTTCTAATACAAAATCCTAATCCGTTTCAGTTTGTTTGAAAGTTTTACTTTTGCAGAAAATAATACAGGATAAGCATCATGGCTAAAAATCTGGTAATTGTTGAGTCACCGGCTAAAGCAAAGACTATTGAGAAGTTTCTGGGGAATGACTATTTAGTAAAATCAAGTTACGGACATGTCCGCGATCTAGCTAAAAAAAATCAGGGCATTGAGATAGAAAATGGTTTTAAACCCATCTATGAAATAGATTCCGATAAAAAGAAGGTCGTCACTGAGTTAAAAAAGCTTGCCAAAGATGCTGAAACAGTATGGCTTGCCTCTGATGAAGACCGCGAGGGAGAAGCAATTTCATGGCATTTGGTTAAAGCGCTTAACCTTAATCAAAAAAAGACAAAACGAATTGTTTTTCACGAGATAACTAAACAAGCTATTACTGAAGCTATCAAACAGCCCCGTGGAATTGATGAGAATCTTGTTGATGCCCAGCAGGCCAGGCGAATATTAGACCGGCTTGTTGGATTCGAATTATCTCCTTTATTATGGAGAAAAGTAAAACCATCACTCTCTGCCGGCCGTGTGCAGTCAGTAGCCGTACGCCTGATTGTGGAGAGAGAACAGGAAATCAAAAACTTTAAGCCCGAGACTTCTTACAAAATATCAGCTCTTTTCACAGTCACAAAAAACGGGAAAGACCACCAGTTAAAAGCTGAACTGCCAAAAAGATTCAGCTCTGAAAAAGAGGCCTATTCATTCCTTGACAAATCCAGGGATGCTGAATTCACTATTGCTTCGGTCGAAAAAAAACCGGGTAAAAAATCGCCGGCTCCGCCATTTACTACTTCCACTTTGCAACAGGAAGCATCCCGCAAACTAAGCTTTCCCGTATCAAAAACTATGGTTGTTGCCCAGCAACTCTATGAATCAGGACAAATAACCTACATGCGAACTGATTCTACCAACCTTTCAAAGATGGCCCTGGGCCAGGCCAAAAATGAAATTGTGAACGATTATGGTGAGGCTTATTCAAAAACACGGCAGTTTGCAACAAAAGCCAAGGGGGCTCAGGAAGCTCACGAAGCCATCCGGCCCACTTTTCTAAATAATCGCGAAGCTTCGGGAAGCCAGGATCAAAAAAGACTATACGAATTAATCTGGAAACGCACCATTGCCTCTCAAATGGCCGATGCCCAGCTTGAGAGAACGACGGTAAAAATTGATGTTTCCAATGCAAATGAACAGTTTGTGGCTAAAGGCGAAATCGTAAAATTCGACGGATTCCTTAAGGTTTACCTTGAATCCAAAGAAGATGAAGAAGAGGGCGAAGAGCAAAAAAATATGCTTCCCCCGATAAAGAAAGGAGAAAAGCTTGGCCTTGAAGAGATGGATGCAATCCAGCGATTTACTTCACCGCCACCACGGTACTCCGAAGCCAGCCTGGTAAAAAAGCTTGAAGACCTTGGAATAGGGCGGCCCTCTACCTATGCCCCGACGATTTCGACGATTCAGAAGCGTCAGTACGTTAATAAAGGCATCAGTGAAGGAAAGCAACGACAATACAAAGTTTATACGCTGAAAGGAGCTGAAATACACGAAGAAACCAACAGCGAAAAGACCGGCGGGGATAAGGGAAAACTAATCCCCACTGATATTGGAATCCTGGTAACCCAGTTCCTCATGGAATATTTTAAAAATATCATGGATTATAATTTCACTGCCAGGGTAGAAAAAGAATTTGACGAAATCGCCAACGGCCTTAAGGAATGGAATGAAATGCTCAAAGAATTTTATGGCCCATTCCATGAAAAGGTAGAAAACACCCTTCAAAACAGTGATCGTGTGAAAGGCGAGAGGCTACTTGGCGTTGATCCAAAAACCGGGCGCAACGTCTATGTCAAACTCGGGCGATATGGCCCTATGGCACAAATCGGGGACAAAGAAGAGGAAGAAAAACCAAAATTTGCCGGCCTGCGTAAAAATCAAAGCTTAGAAACCATCACACTGGAAGAGGCCCTGGAGTTGTTTAAATTCCCCCGCGAGCTTGGAGATTTTGAAGAGGCACCTGTAACCGTATCCATTGGCCGGTTTGGCCCATACGTTAGGCATAATAATAAGTTTGTATCGCTCAAAAAAGAAGACGATCCCGCAACCATCACCAAAGAGCGCGCAATAGAATTGATAAAAGAAAAAAGGGAAAAAGATAAGCAGAAATACATAAAAACTTTTGAAGAAGAGGGGATACAAGTGTTAAACGGAAGATGGGGCCCGTACATTTCACATAAAAAGAAAAACTACAAAATCCCAAAAAATACTGATCCAAAAAGTTTAACGCTCGAAGATTGTAAAAAAATTATCAGTGAAGCAGGAACAAAAAAGAAAAACTCCCGTACAAAGAAGAAAAAATAAGTTAAAAAAAGGCAGAAATGGACATATCCATCTATTTTCAGCCAATTGATGTTTCCTGGTTCCAGTTTGATGAAAAACGGCCCAGATTTGGGGATACCCTAGTCATTTATAAAGACCAGGCGTACTTCCCTGAAATCAGCGATTTTGATCTTGCCATTATAGGAGTGAAAGAATCAAAGGGAAGTAAAAATAATAAAGGCTGCAAAGAAGCTCCCGATAAAATAAGAAAGTATTTCTATGAGCTTTTTCCCGGAGATTACAACGCTAAAATTGTTGATTTAGGCGATATCATCCCGGGTAACACAATCAATGATACCTATTTTGCTTTAAGCTCGGCGGTATCTGAGCTTCTCGAGAATAACGTGCTTCCAATTATCCTTGGAGGAAGCCAGGATTTAGCATTTGCTAATTACAGAGCCTATGAAAACAACGGCCAGATCATCAATATCGCCTCCATTGATTCGCGTTTTGACCTGGGAAATTCAGAAGAAAAACTAACGTCCTCGTCATACCTGAGTAAAATAATTCTTCATCAACCCAATTATCTGTTCAATTACACCAATATAGGTTACCAGACCTATTTTACCGATCAGGAAGCTATTGAATTGATGAACAACCTGCTGTTTGATATCTACCGGCTGGGAGATATAAGAGCCGATATGCGACAGGTAGAACCGATACTCCGCAATGCTGACATGCTTACATTTGATGTATCGGCCATTCGTCAACCCGATGCCCCAGGAAATGTAAACGCATCGCCAAACGGGTTTTATGGAGAAGAATCCTGCCAGTTGTGCTGGTATGCAGGACTGTCTGACCGAATAACCTCACTGGGCTTCTATGAAGTCAATCCTGAACTGGATTTTAACGGCCAGACGTCCCATCTTGTATCACAGATGGTATGGTATTTTATCGAAGGGTTTTATCATCGCCGTAATGAATTTCCGCACGAAAATGAAAAAGGGTTCATCAAGTATAAGGTCCAGATGGATGATTTCAATGAGGACTTACTCTTTTTCAAAAGCAAGCAAAGCGACCGGTGGTGGCTGCAGGTAGTAGCCCCTCAGAACATTCAAATGAAATATGAAAGGCATTATATTGTTCCCTGTTCGTATGATGACTACAAAAAAGCTTCATCAAACGAGCTGCCTGATAAATGGTGGCAGGCCTACAAAAAATTAATGTAGATCGGCCCTGTTTTATAATTTTCTATACCATCAGAAAATCCATCTGTTTTTTGTGCAGATCAATGCTTTTAACTTTTACTCTAACCGGGTCTCCCAGCTTATAAACCTGCTTATAGCGTCTTCCTACCAGTTGATAATTTTCATCATCAAGGATATAAAAATCATCATTTAAGTCTGCCATAGCCACCAGTCCTTCGGCCTTAGCTTCATTGAGCTGAACAAACAGTCCCCATTTGCTGACGCCTGAAATCAGACCATCAAATTCTTTTCCCACCTTATCAAGCATATACTCTGCCTGCTTGTATTTTATAGAGGCTCTCTCAGCTTCTATGGCCTTGCGCTCCATCTCTGATGAATGAATACATTTTTCTTCGTATTCAGCAGGATTAACTGAAGGTTTCTTCTCAAGATACCGCTGCAGCAATCTATGAACCATCAAATCGGGATAGCGGCGAATAGGAGAGGTAAAATGCGTATAATACTTAAACGCCAGCCCATAATGTCCGATATTCTGTGTGGAATACTCTGCTTTTGCCATGGTCCTGACGGCTATTGTTTCTATCATAGCTTCCTCCCCTTTTCCTTCCACTTGGTCAAAAAGGTCATTGAAAGTCCGGGCCAGTCCTGAGCGCGAATTGAGCTTTAGTTTATACCCCAACCTGCGTACAAACTCAGAAAACTGCTGCAGTTTGTCGGGATTGGGTTCATCGTGAATCCTGTATATAAATGTCTTGGGGTCGCTTTGTCCTCTTTTCCGTCCAACACGCTCAGCCACTTTTCGATTGGCCAGGAGCATAAATTCTTCTATGAGTTGATTGGATTCTTTTTGCTCTTTAATATGGGCAGCAAGCGGTTTACCATTGTCATCCAATTCAAAACGAACTTCTGTTGATTTAAAATTAATCGACCCTTTCTTGAATCTTCTGTCTCTTAAGATTGATGCTAAATGCTGAAGTACAATAATTCGATCGTTATATTGCCCTTCACCATGTTCTAATATATCCTGTACTTCTTCATAGTTAAACCGGCGGTCTGAATTTATTACCGTCTTGCCATACCACTCTTCCTGAACATTGGCATCCTCATCCATTTCAAAAACTGCTGAAAAAGCAAGTTTATCTTCGCCAGGGCGGAGAGAGCATACATCATTAGAAAGTTTTTCGGGGAGCATGGGAACAACACGATCAACCAGGTAAACAGAAGTAGCTCTTTTTAAGGCTTCTTCGTCAATCTTTGATTCGGGTTGTACATAATGCGAAACATCGGCAATATGTATGCCCACTTCCCAGTTTCCATTATCCAGCTTCTTTAAAGAGAGTGCATCATCAAAGTCTTTTGCATCTTTCGGGTCTATCGTACAAGTAAAAACTTCCCGAAAATCCCTCCGCTTACTAAGCTCTTTTGATGAAATCGTTGTGTCAATATGTTCCGCATCTTTTTCCACGCTATTGGGAAAGCGCAGCGGAAAATCAAATTCAGAAAGAATTGAATGCATCTCCACTTCATTATTGCCAGGCTCTCCCAGTACTTCAACAATTTCTCCGAAAGGATTATTCATATGCTCAGGCCAGTTGGTCATCCTGGCTACTGCTTTTTCTCCATTTTCAGCATCATGGATTTTATCTCCCGGAATATAAATATCGACCGGCATGTTTTTCACATCGGGAATCAGGAACGCAAAATTATCATTCAATTCAACGGTTCCCACAAATTCCGATTTGGCGCGTTTCAGAACCTCCGTAATCTGTCCTTCCAATTTCCTGCCTTTGCGCTTTGGAAAAAGCTGCACAGTGACCTTATCGCCATGCAGAGCATGATTGGTATTGTTGGGGGCAATAAAAACATCCTGATCAACTTCATCGCTAATCACATAGGCTTTGCCTGTTTGCTTCATATCCACTTTCCCTGATATAACCGAATGGGTTAATTCAGGGGATATATGCTCAGGATTCAGCTTATACTTTCCCCGTTTTATGGCTGTAATTGCCCCCATTTCTTCAAGCTTGCCAAGCATTTCTTTTATAAGGTTTCTGGAGGATTTGTCGTGTATATTTAAAGCATGAGACACCTGCTTAAAATTGAAGCTTTCAAACGGATGGTATGCAAAAACAGATAAAACTGTATCTAAAAATGAATTCTTATCTACTGACTTCTTTTTTCTTTTTTTCTTCGATCCCATAATTCTTTTCCTCGTCTAATATTTTCTCCTGTCTATCTTATTCATTAAAAAATAAATATTTAAGGGTATTTTTATACTACTCTGGTTATTAAAACATTTTATCG
>CAYFQK010000136.1:0-8719 GCA_964345255.1 uncultured Bacteroidales bacterium
CGGCATCAAGCGGAATTTCACGGTCGACATCAACTTCCTCACCATCAATGGTAAAGGAATTAGAACTACTACTCATATAGAACAGATAACCTTCTTCAACGTTCCAGTCACTTAAACTACCATCCCATCCGGTTGGCGCTGCATATTTTTTAAACATACTACCACTTTCACCTTTTACAAAATCCAGATATGTTGATGGAGCTGTCAATGGATCACTATCACCCCCATAACCATCAATAAGGATATCTTTCATGCCGGTTTGATTTGGCTCGACATTACTGGAAACCAAGTTATATCCTGATTCAAGGTTAATTGTGATTGTTGCTGATTCATCAACGAATGAAAGCTCAGCAAAACTATACGGATCCTGTGAACTTGGGAATACATCACCTGTATAAGGTATTCCTGAGGAATACGGATCTTTCAGTTGAACCTCATCCTGCTCAAGGGTGTAAACCACATCTGCTGAAGCATCCCAGAACTTAAATATATAATCATTCCCGGAAGAATAACCTGTACCTCCGTCAATACTGGAATATGCACTCATGTAATGTGAGTTGGCAGATCCAGGTGTAAGCGTTTCATTTACGTAATAAACTCCTACTTCGTCTCCATCTGAAGTACCTATAGAATTGTCGTAAATGGCAATTTCATCACCTGCTTCCAGGTTATTTTCTTCAATGGTAGCTGATCGAAGGTAAATAGTCCAGATTTTTGATGTTGGCATTGGTGAGGGTTGAGACCATTTCTCAGAATAAAGAACTACATCTACTTGATCATTGGTGCCGGCATCCAAATCAATCGTTGACTCATAGTTTTTATAGCTTCCGTGCACTACTGAAAGCGTATGACTTCCTGAGCCCAGGTCAGTAAATTCATAATCACCGCCTGATCCATTTGCTCCTGTAGGTGATTGTCCATCTATGGTAACTGTTGCACCGCCAATATTTGAATTGGAACCATTCTCAACATGAACAGTAACTGAGGCCTGCGGACTCAACTGAGTACTTACGATGGTCATCTGCCCACTAGCTACTGATTGACCGGTCATTGTTACCGTCGAAAATCCTGACTTTGAGAACTTAATATCATATGTGCCCGCTGGCACATCAATGCTATAGGCGCCGTTTACATCGGTTGAAACACCAGACTCGCCATCACCAATTACATCTACTGCCACGTTCTCCATTGCTTGCTGGGTTTCAGTGGAAGTAACACTTCCCTGGAAGGTTCCATCAAGTGGGTTTAGCGTAAAATCTCTTGTTATGGTAGAATTCGGTGAGCCAGCAACCTGGCTTGTGCTTTCATTAAAAAGTGGTTTTGATGCAGTCAGTTCAATACTTATCTCTGAAGGAACGTCACTTACGCTGTAAGCGCCCAAGGAATTAGTATAAGCAGTGAAAAGTACATTCTCCTCATCGTCTTCTCCTTTTATTTCAACACCCTCAAGGTTATCTCCAGATCCGTCTGTGACTTCTCCTATAAGTGTAAAAGGCTCAGGTGTAAGTTCGATATCAACTCCTGAAGTATCACTGTCGGCTATTGTTAAGAGGTCACTTGTATTTGACTCGTAATTGGCTTTATCGGCTTCTACTGTGTAATCACCATTCATCACATTATTAAATGTGTATGTACCGCCACTACTTGTTTCAGAATCTTCCTCCGTACCCGATACCGTACCCTGATAAAGCTTCACTGTGGCAGATTGCGCAACACCGTTAGCAGCACTTGAAATGCTTCCTGATATGGAGTTGGATTCGAGGAATACTGTATTAAGCGGTGCGGTATAGGAATTTCCACTAAATGAAGAAATTCCAAACTCGTGGAATGTTGTCGCCGCATCATCAACCGTTTGTTCACTATTTACAAACTCCACTCGGTAGTCTACGCCTGAAAGAACATTACTTAAATCCGGAGCTGTTATGGAATAATAATAATCACCACCACCAGCTGCTCCGCCTGTATTATCTTCACATGTTGCTTGTCCGACAACCTGGTAGTTACTTAAATCAACCAGTTGCGCCGTAAAATCACTGGCTTCTTCCTCATATCCTATATAATCGGCATCTAAATTAAATGAACCGTCTACGGTGTATATAGTCGCTGAAAAATCGATATCAATGAAACTTGATTCACCATCTGTTGAGGGAAAATACGGATCCCAATCAGGGCTGTATCCAAAGCCATTCTCATTCACATCCCAGGTTATATCATCATCATCAGCCACTAATTCTGCTCCTTCCGAATCATCCCAGAAGATAAAGGTGACGTCGTTGCCACCTGTGTAGCCATCTCCGCAAGCAAGCCCTGACCAGGCCACTAGTTCATTATCATAAGTTCCGCCACTGTTGTTCCAATCATCAAATGTGAATAATCCAACAAGTGTTGTGCCGTCATAGACAGCTAGTTCGTCATCAGATTGGGGCGTATTTCCTTCAGTATCCGTTACTGTTTGAAGATAAATATTCCAGGACGGTTGCATTGGGTTCCCCCCACAAAAATCGAAGTGGGTGTTGTTTTGTCCTATAGTAAAACTTGTTCCAAAAAATAGTAGGACCGCTACTAAAAGGGTAGATTTTAACGTTTTCATAATCAATACTTTTGTTTATTTAAACTTAATATTATGCTCAGAATCTCTTATAGAATTCAAATATAGATCAAAATTTGCAAAAAAACAAATTATTAATCAATTGTTTATCAAAAAATTAATCTTATGTAAAAGACCCTGTTTTCTTATTACATGTAAATGATTCATCCAGCCTTAAATAGGCTGTTTATTCCCCTGATTTCCTCTGATTTAAATACACAAAAAATTATCAACAATTAATTAACAATTTTGGGATTCCATCAGGGGAGACACCACAAAAGCTTTTGAGCCTTTCTGAAACCTTATAAATGTTTTTTTATTGATACAAAAAAGTTTCATGTTAGTAAATTTAAATACTTGATTTATACATTCTTAATTACATAATGAGCCCAACAATATTTATTCCATGTAATGCCAAAACTGTTAATATCTGTAAATCAATGATTTAATTTAAACCATCGAAAAGAAATGAGTACAAAATCGGGACATTTTATTCCAAACCAGGACAAACCGAATCACATTTTATAAAAAAATGATGAGTTATTGATGGTTGTTTTTTTTTAGCTGCATTACTCATTATTCTGGTTAAATAACGACTCGAATTATTCCAAAGGCGGCAACCTGTAAATTTCATTATTTAGTCAAGCAAAAAAATCCTATTTTTGCTTGCTGTTAATAAACTAATTAGAAGTAAATACTAGTATAATATACTATGAGTTCGGCTGATCGGAAAGATGAGGGATATTGCACACCGGGACACTCAAAATACTGGTGGAGGGAGATGAGAAATCACTTTATCTTTAGAATTGAACAAAAATGCTTTGCAATCTTTTTTATAGCAGTATGATTTTATAGCGGACTCATGCCGTAAACAATTCATGGGAGGAGTAATACTTTATGAAAATGAGGTCCCAAAAGCGAAAATTATTTTTTTACGGGATTAGTTTAGCTCTCGTAATAGCTTTTATTCTTGGGCTTGGAGAAGTAGCCGTACGAATGATAGGCTACAAATCCTCCCATCCCAGCAACAAACCCAACATTGAGGTGAAGCCGGGGAACAGTTTTTACCAACGCGATAGTATTCTGGGCTACGCGCATTTGCCAGGAAAATACAAAATCACGATAAAAGACTCTTTTGTTTTCCGTGTAAGCAACACAGTACATGGAAATCTTCGCCGCACTCATCCGCCCGAACCGGACAGTATTTACGAGAATAAAGACAAAATATGGATAATGGGGGGCTCATGTACTTACGGGTGGTCGCTGAATGATGAGGAAACCTATCCCTGGAAAGTACAGGAAAAACTGGATAAGTACGAAGTGATCAATTTTGGTATGGCCGGATTTGGTACGATTCATTCGCTGCTGCAGATTGAAAACCATCTCAAAACCATGAAAAAGCCTGAAATTATTGTAATTGGTTATGCAGGCTTTCACGATGACAGGAACACCTACAATCCCCGGCGGAAAAAAGAAGCCGAGATGTGGAATTTTCTGGGGCCTCATGTTCAACCTTATGCCCGGCTTAATGAGGCCGGAGAGCTGGTAATTCACAGAACAGACACAGCTCATTACCAAAGTTTTCCATTAAGCAAATACTCGGCTTTGGCAAACAGCGTAGAAAAAGCCGTAAATATCATGCGATCCAAGTTTATTGATAATCATGAAGTTTCACGTCAAATCATTGAGCGGATTCACCGCATATGCGAAAAGAATGATATTGAGCTAATTGTGGCAGGGATTAATCTCTCAAAGAAAACGAAAGATATGGTGGAATACTGTAAGAAAAACAATATTGCAGCCACGAATATCGGGGTGGACAATTCAGAAGGAGGCTATACAAATTTACCATGGGATGGGCATCCAAATGCCAAAGCGAATACCATTTATGCCAAAAGGCTGTATCAATTTATAAAAGACTATTTATAAACTTTAAGGCGCTTCATTAGTTAATTCTTGATAGAGGAATAAAATTATATGAAACAGTTTTTAAAATTATCAAATAAGCAATGCAGCGATGCAGGTATGGCTGCTACCTTAATTCTATTGCTTGTGGGGTATTTTACAGGGAATGCGATTTTTTATCAAATTAGTATCCCGTCCATGGTGTTGACTATGGCTGTCCCCCGGTTTTTTTATCCTTTTGGTATAGCCTGGTACGCATTGGCTCATTTCATGGGCAATGTGGTCTCACGAATTTTGTTAACTATCATATATATCGTCTTAGTTATCCCTGTGGGAGTTTTCAGGCAGCTATTAGGAAAGGATCCGCTGCAGCTTCGCAGGTTTGGTAAAGACGAGGACACCATTTTTCAAGACAGAAGTCACCAATATAAATCAAAAGATTTGGAAACACCTTATTAGAAACTATTTATGGAAATACTGAAAGATTTATGGTCATTTCTCAGGGAGCGAAAAAAGTTTTGGCTTTTGCCGTTAATACTTGTCCTATTGTTGTTAGGCGTCATAATTGTCCTTTCAACAGGTTCAGCGATAGCTCCATTCATATACACTTTGTTTTAATAAATAATTAATCGTTTATGAGAGAAATTTACCTGGGTATTTCAGCTTATTACCACGACAGCGCAGCCGCGTTGATTATAGATGGCGCTATCACTGCGGCAGCGCATGAAGAACGATTTAACAGGAAAAAACACTTTCCCGGTTTCCCTGAAAAAGCGGTTCGTTATGTTCTAAGGGAGGCGGGAATTACGCTAGGTGATGTCAAAGCAGTGGTATTTTACGACAAGCCTTTTATTAAGTTTGAAAGATTACTGGAAACGTATCATGGTTTTGCTCCATGGGGTTTATCGAGCTTTCTCTCTGCCATACCCGTGTGGATTCGTGAAAAAATGTTCATGAAATCCATGCTCAAAAAAGAATTACGTAAAATAGATGATTTTCACGGTAAAATTACGCTTCTTTTTCCCGACCATCACCTGTCTCATGCAGCAAGTGCTTTTTATCCATCCAATTTTAAGGATGCGGCTATTTTGACAATTGATGGTGTGGGTGAATGGGCCACATCCACCATCGCATATGGAACGGACAACCGTATTAAAATTCTAAAAGAACTTGATTTTCCACACTCTGTCGGATTACTCTATTCCGCTTTTACATATTACACAGGGTTCAAGGTCAATAGCGGGGAATATAAACTTATGGGGCTTGCTCCCTATGGTCATAAAAACTCTAAGCGCACCAAGGATTACAAGCAAAGAATACTCACTGAACTGATTGACCTGCGGCATGATGGCTCCCTGGTACTCAACATGAAGTATTTTAAATTCGCCACAGGGCTGAGAATGACCCACGACAAAAAGTGGGAGAAATTGTTTGGCCTCCCTCCCCGCTCTCCGGAAACCGAAATTTCACAGCCATACATGGATATGGCATTAGCTATCCAGGAGGTGACTGAAGAAATAATTCTTCGGATGGCCCGAACGGCTAAAAAAATAACCCAAAGCGCTAACCTTGTCATGGCCGGCGGAGTGGCTCTGAATAGTGTAGCCAATGGAAAAATCATCCGGGAAGAAATCTTTGAAAATGTTTGGGTTCAGCCAGCAGCGGGGGATGCCGGCGGAGCGCTCGGAGCGGCGCTTGCGGCATGGCATATATGGAAAGGTCATGAGCGAAACCCCGAATCTCCCGATTCAATGGGAGGAGCCTACCTGGGGCCTAAATTCAGCGACAAGGAAATTAAAAAAACCCTGGACCGTTTTAATGTGAAATACAGTTACTACGATAATTTCAATAAACTTACCGAATTGACTGCAAATAAAATCGCAAACGGTAATGTGATAGGATGGTTTCAGGGACGCATGGAATACGGACCAAGGGCCCTGGGAAATAGAAGTATTTTGGGCGACGCCCGAAATCCGGAGATGCAAAAGAAAATGAATTTGAAAATCAAATTCAGAGAAGGGTTCCGGCCCTTTGCTCCTACCGTGCTTGAAGAAGATATACCCGAATATTTTGAACTCGACAGGCCCTCGCCTTATATGCTTTTAGTGGTCCCGGTAAAGCCCTCTCGTTGTAATCCCTACCCGGAGGGATTTGAAGAAAAAGCCCTCTCTGAGCGACTTTACTTTAAACGATCAGATATTCCAGCGGTTACCCATGTCGATTATTCGGCGCGTTTGCAAAGTGTGAATAAAGAAACAAACCCTAAATACTGGCAACTCATCAATAATTTTAAAGCCCTTACAGGGTATGGGATAGTAGTGAATACCAGTTTTAATGTGCGAGGTGAACCCATCGTTTGTACGCCCGAAGACGGTTTCAGATGCTTTATGCGAACGGAAATGGATTACCTTGTAATGGGAAATTTTTTCATTGATAAACATGGGCAGGAACCACTGAAAGAGGATATTGACTGGAAAGAGGAATTTAAACCCGATTAAAAAATACCCTCATTCATTAATGTCCCTCTTGGATTTCCTGATATATTCAAACCCATGACAATTTATGTCGTTGTTAAACAAGTCATTAATCTTTAAGAAGTTGATTTTGATACTCACATAAACATCCAGGTTATTTTCGTTTGCAATTCCCACAGTAGGAACTAAGTTAGAAGTGCCCACGGTTAAAAAGTAATACCGCAAATTGATCCCTATTTGAGGATCTTTAAAATTATACAGGGCCACAGGAAAGCCCACACCCCAGTGGGGTTTCTCATATCGCGGCATTAAAGCCAAATAATCAGGCCTGTTATATCCCCGGGCTTTTTTATTGATGTTGTACATAACAACAGAATTAACAAACCAGTTTTCGTAATAGTGGTAATCCAACTGCAAACTCAAAGCAGTAGGCAGCATCATTGTAAAACTTGTGGCCCCGGTGTTGGATGCATCCGGAGAGCCAAAGAATTCCCGGCTAATATCTTCTATTGTCCGGTTGAGGCTTACATAATCGTATGCCTCTAAACCTGTCCAAAATACATTTACATCCTTATAATCATGAGATTGAACTTTTTTATTGAATGTAATGTACCCCAGGTCAAGAATGGAAAACCCTATCCTGTATTTATAATTATCGTTTTTATTGAGCCTGTATCTAGCCCCGCTTTGATTTCTTCGCTGGTAATAATTAGACTTTGTATAAACAAACCCTAAGTCAGCTCCCAGGCCATGCCCTTTTGCAAAGCCCGCAGTGTTTGAATAGGTGTCATCATTATAATTATATGGCAGTGAAAACTTCATCTTTCCATTACCGTCAAAAACAATGGCGGTATCTCTGTTAGGTATGATATAGTCAATATTATCAACAAAGACTTTCCCCCCGGAATGGGGTACCAAATACTTCAGGTTTATTCCTATATCAAAGGTCTCAAAACTTTTGGTATGGATATTCCGGCTGTAATTTATCCCCGATTCCACATAGTTTAATAATTCAAAATGCATATCAACTTCATTTTTGAAGTTGATATTATAAAGCTCAGGATAATCAAGATGCTCATAAACTAATCTGGCAGCATCATATGAAAAATCCTTAACCATTATTGAAGCTCTTACCCCGGAGTAAAATCCATAACTGTAACTGCCTGTATTGACTAAATATGAGGGACCAAATATCCGCGTGTTAAAAAGACCTGTTTTCAGTTCCTTCTCAAGGTCGCCGTTCAAATATTGTTCACCTTCAAGCTGGTCAATAAAGGTAGGTAAATCAGGACTTTCAGATAACATGTTGACCATCGAATAGTAATTTTGGCTGAAGAAAAGGTAATCATTTTTAATGAATAATCCTGCTCCTGCCAATTGGATATCCAGATTATATTTAGAATTAATTCCCGAAGCAGGATTCATAATTATACCATTTGCACCGGCATAATCACCGGTGGTAAGTCCCAGCCGGTTTTGAGCTACACCCCCAAATGACAGTAAAAGAATTAGTATAATCAAATATAACTTATGCATTAAAAGCCCTACTCCGTTTAAACCCGATAACCTTTTCCTGTTAAAACTAGCTAAAAATATTTTTAGTTAAAAACTCTTTAGAGTTTTATTTATTGTTTTAAACTGATAATCGTGAAAACAGGTCATGGTTTTAAAAATAAATTGCACAATATCAAGGTTTTAGCTAAGAAGATACTTCACACTTTGTCTTTCACCGACTCCTCGTCAGTTTATCTTT
>CAYFQK010000137.1:0-8575 GCA_964345255.1 uncultured Bacteroidales bacterium
CTATTTTGACTATTTGTATTTTTGGTCATTAAAATTTGGGATTTATTTGTTTTTTCTGGCTTGTCCAGGTTAGGGTTATTCGTAATAGATCTTCCAGATTTTCCCCGAGCGGGAATCAGAAACATACAATGCTCCTTCGGGCCCTACAGCTACACCCGTAGGCCGGTGCTGGGCATCTGAAGGACTTTTTACGGTTTGCTGACCGGCAAAGCCATCGGCAAAAACGGTCCAATCTCCCGAGGGATAGGCGCCTTCGAAGGGGACAAACACTACATTGTATCCTTCCTGTTCCAGGGGAGCCCTGTTCCATGAGCCATGAAATGCGACAAAAGCACCATTACGGTATTTCTCAGGAAATTGGTTGCCGGAGTAAAAAGTCAAATCGTTAGGAGCATAATGTCCGGGGAATCCGACGATTGGATCCTTTTTATCAGCACATCGACCTACGGTTTGTCGGTCGCCGCCATATTCAGGAGCAAGTAATTTCTTCTCCTTCATTTGATTATAGTAGCAATACGGCCATCCGAAATCATCGCCATCGTTTACCAGGAAAAACTCCTCGGCAGGCAGTTTGGCATTATCTTCATCGTTAAACATTTCAGGAAAAAACTGTGATAATTGATCTCTTCCATGCTGCACTATGTATAATTGATCTGCTGTGTTATTCCATCTAACAGCTACAGCATGACGTATCCCTGTTGCATAGTGGTAGCCGTCTTTTTTCAGGATCTGACCCTTCTTGTCAGCATCAAAGCGCCAAATACCACCGTGCCATTTAAGGAGCGGACAAGGGTCCTGTCCGGGAGAACCTTTTGTTCGCATTTGTTCCATGCAGGCATTTGCGGGCGCTCCGATATTAACGTACATATGGCCCTGTCCGTCGAAGGTGAAAGGCTTAGCCGCATGCTGGTTTTGAGCCGCAAATCCCCGGACTATGATTTCAGGGGAAGTTTCGGGCAGCAGGCTATTTTGTTTTAATTTGTAACGCTGTACCGATGTATCGGTGCTGGTGTAAAGGTATTCCCCGTGAACTTTGATACCCGTCCCCGGGAGGTTACCGAAGTATTTCTTAACATCGGCTTTGCCATCTCCATCGGTATCTCGCAGGGCCACTGTTGACCCTTCGCCGGGATTATACCTTAGCTGGAGATAGATGTCGCCGTTATCTCTCACTGCTATGTGGCGGCCGGGGCCAATATCTTCAGCCACTACCGTTGATTTAAAGCCCTCCGGTAAAGACAAGCCATGGTTGCTTTGCCCCTCTGGTGGCGTCTCTGCTAAAAGGCCAGAAGAAAAAAACACGAAAGCTGTCAATGATAAAATTAGTCTTAGCTGTTTCATAATTCAAAATTTAATTATTGCCTCTCAATTTATTAAAAATATAACTAATAGAAAAACCTGCATAATAATTTCTTGGGGGTGCAGGATAAAAATATCTCGGGGATTGCCCCCCATAGCCCACAGCATTCACCAGTATCATCGAAGCGTAGTGCTGCGCTGTTATGTTACGAATGCCTCCGTATAATTTTACTTTCCATACAGAAGTCAATCTTTTTTGCCAACCTATTCTGAGATTCATTCGGTGATAATCGTCTGAATACAGCGAGTTGGCATCGTTCATAGGCATTTTATCCACCCAAATTACATCCGTATAAACAAAATAGTTATTATCAATGTCTATATTCAGGGAAGAGAATATCTTATGCCTGGAAATGCCGGGCAGATTGTTCCCATTGTAGGATTCGCCATCGTCGCTAAAATCTTCAAACTGGTAATCCGAAAAGGTATAACTAAACTTAACAGCCCCCTGAACCAATTCAGACTTCAAAAAATCGAAGCTCCCAAAAGTCTCCATCCCGTTATGAAGCGTTTCTCCTGCATTTATTTTTGTGTACTGATCCTCGGTCAACCTTTTTGTTACCAGAAGATTGTTCACTTCAAGCGAAAAAATGGTTGTCTTAAAAGTAACCCGGTCATCCAGCATGCTCATTTTCACACCGGCTTCGGTGTTCCACCCGGTTTCCGGTTTTAAGCCGGTATTGGCAAAGCCTTCGGAGTTCACCGCTTCTTCATATGAAGGGGCAGAAAAGCCGTGACTTACCGAGCCGTAGATGTTCAGGTAATCAGCGGGAAGGTAGCTCACCGAAAGCCGCGGGGATATAACCCAGTCAAATTGGTGATTGGTGGAAAAATCGATACTATCAGGTAGGTTATCCTTATACTTATAGCCTGTTTTATTGAGATTTACGCCACCATCTATGATAAATTTATTCTCAACTATTTTGAAGGAGGAAAAAATATTCTGGTAATACCTTTGCTGCCGGTTGTTTGTTAAAAGCTTCCCATCCTGATCATCGGGAAGTGTTTCAAGTGTTTTCCACGTATAATCATCATAGAAAGTCTCAAAACCAATATTCAGCGACAATTCGGCGTTAAACCAATCAGGAAGTATGTTAAAAACACTCCTCACACCCACCGTTTGAGTCCCATCATCCAACACATTGAATGGCCTGCGCTCATATCCTTCATAAGACTTGTGGAAAAGGCCGGTTTCATTACTAAACACTGAAGAAAACTGATGATGCAGTGAAAAGCCGTTGAATAATTTATAATATTTCTCATATCCTTTGACGCCCAACCAGTTTGAGGCAGCCTGCTCAGGATTGTCGTTAAATGTCTGACGATTGACAGAGCTTGGAATGTAGGCTTTCAGGTCATGAAAACGGCCGAGGTATGTGAGGTGCGTTTTATTACTGAAATGATGTTGCGCTAGTATGGTTATCGCCTGCCGATCGTAGTCATCATTTTCCCGGAATCCATTTTTCGAATACCGATTTACAGAAATCCCTAACGAGGTACGCTCTCCTTGCCAATCGAATTTTACACTGTTATCTCTCAAACCAAACGATCCAATGGTATTATCCAGCTCCAGGCGACTCTCCGGTGATGTATTTTGCCTGGTACGGTATAAAATAGTTCCCCCCAGGGCCGAACCATAAAGGGTGGAAGCAGGACCTTTAATCAGGGTAACGCGCTTTATTAAATCCAGGTCGAGATCTTCCAGGGTGACCTCTCCCATTCCTGATGATAGGGGAATGTCATTTAAGTAGGCCTTTATTTTTGTTGTGCTATACATACTTCGAGCACCAATGCCTCTGATAGTGATGCGATGAGTATTCTGAGCTCCTGCATGGGCATATATTCCGGGTATGCTATTAAAAACAGGAGTGGGGTCGTCCGTAGAAATACGTTCAATAGTTTTTCGTGGTATCACGTCAATAGACGACGGGGAGCGAAAAACCTGCGACTGATAACCAAGGGCTTTTACGGAAACTCCTCTAAGCGAACGGGGGGCCGCCTGCAAAGAGATATACATAATCGAGTCCTTTGGTAATAGCATCGCCCGGCTTTTGTATCCAAGTCGCCTGAACAGAATAGTATCACTTATCTGACCTCTTTTTAGCTCAAATAATCCATTTTTATCAGTAACATCAACAAGCTTCCCTGAAGATAATACCTGCACGCCGCCCAGAGGGAGCTGATTGGAAGCATCGGTCACTCTGCCTTTTACCTGCGAGAATAGCGAGGAAACCGGCAGAAATATCAAAAGAAAAATTAATAAACAGTATGGGTGTTTTATTTGATTCACAACATAATAAAACGTATAAATGCCAATATAGTTGAATGAAAAAACATCTGGAAAGCCACAGGCTAAGAGAAAAGTCGTATTCATTTGTTTTCAGGGTTCTTCGTGTCTCATTGCTTTTGTTTTTACCGAAAGCCGGCCGGGTTTGAACAAAACGAGAGCAGTGCAGTTGATAGGACAGGTTCTGTGTAAAATCATTTAAACAATCAGGATAAAAAATGGGTCAGCCTTTTCACGACATTAATCAATTGCATGAGAAACTATCAAAAGATGTAAAATTATATTTGACGGTGATCATTTTAGTATCTATCCTCTCGGCAGGGGTGGTATGGCAATTTATTGGCATAGCCCATAGCTCTATCAGCATTGGCTTCCACCTTGTATTGGTCTTTTATTTTGGCGCCACCGTTCTTCTAAGTTACGTCTCATTCAATGGCCGCAGAAAAGAGCTAAGGCAAAAAAAATCGCAGCAAGACCGCTTGAAAGAATATAATGAAGCAGTAGGGATAAAATGGCTTTTATGGGCAACTATAGCTTTTCTTGCCGTCGTTTCATTATACATAAGCGGCGAGCAGCTCTTTTTGCTTTATGTTCTCGCTACTATTGCCCTTTTTATTTTTGATTATCCATCTAAAAACCGATTAGATAAAGATATTTATTCTCACGAGGTCCAGAACTAAAACAGATGTAGCTTAAACCAGGATAATGGCCTCATTTCTTTATGAACCGGCCGTATTTTTTTTCATCATTATTCCAGATAATGATGTAGTAAATCCCTGTTCGAAGACTCTGCAGCTGTATTTCATTTGCTTTCCTACCTATATCCCCTTCTAATACAGTATTGCCTTGTGTATCAGATACCTCATAATTCCAGTCTCCATCTACATCCAGTTTGATTATATCAAAGGCTGGATTAGGAAATAAAGCCATTTGTTTCGCTTCTCTCTCCATAATGCTTTGGGGTTCAGCCCCCTCACCCTTTATCTTCACCTGAACAGCAATGCGCTGACTGAGATCAGCTACATCCGGTTCGTGTGTATATCCCTCGGTATAAAAGGTAAAGACATCGGAATAAGATTCAATAGTATCGGGAGAAAATCGTATGATAATATCCTTTGAATCTCCAGGCTGGATTTTAACCGGAAAATCATTGACAACAATGAAATTAGATAATTCATGTCGTTTATTATACTCTTGCAGAGAAATAGCTGTGTCGAGGTTGTTGGCAATACTTACTTTTTTATCCTTATACGTATCATAAGGTGTTTCATCAAAAACTAAATCTTCGTTTTCAGCAACCAGTGCGCTCCCTTTCCATTCGTACTTGTATGCCCGATAGTGGCGCATATCACTTTCGTAGGTTACATCCAGTGTTTTGGTGCTGTCTGGTTTTACCTCAGAGATAGCCAGATTTCCACCTGAATAGCCCCAACATATGATGCTATTGCCATTTTCCAAACGTTGATGGCTTCCGGTAGCATACCCCCACAAATATTCGTCAGGAGTGTAATTCCAAACCAGTTCCGCTGTCAGGTTTTCCTGGTTGAGCGTGTATTCCAGCGCCCGTGAAATTCTCGGCTCGTGGAAGTTCCCATTGTCATAAATGGTCATGTTTCCGTTATCCAGAATTCGGACATCATGTTGATGAGAAAAGCCAATAGTGTCGTTCAGGATGTTAAACTGATTGTTTTCTGAATTCACACCCATGCGCCAGATGATATCTCCTGATTCCATGTCGATTTTAGTGACCTCATCCATATGGCGGGAACTAAGAAGCAACCCTCCGTCATGGTCGACATGCAATGCGTTTCCATGGACATAATCGATAGTAGAAGCCGTTAAGTCAACACTTTCATCAATCGCATCCGTTATTTCAAAGTGATCCCAGCTTCGCCACTGGAAGTAAACGTTTCCATCTGCATCAACTTCCTGAATAACCAGACCGATTACAGTGGCGTTGGGGTCGCCATTGGGTACAATTTCAGACATATTTACCAGTTGAAGATCATAAGCCATCAGCAAATAATGCCCGTTATCCATTTGTCGCATCTCATGATGATCTACCTCATACCCATTGCTCATTAACAAGGTATCGGTATAGCTAAATTCGCTATCCATTAAAAAGTAGGCATCAATATTCTCTTCAAGATGATTTCTCCAAAATGCAAGTTTCCCATCAGGCAGTAACTTTAGGTCGGTTACCCGGCCTCTGAACTCCCTGTAAAAAATCAGTTCTCCATAATTATCCCATATCGTGATAAAGTTTTTGTAATTCTTATCCCATGGCGTAAATACATTAGCAAAAATATACCCCGGTGCGGGCTTCTGGTAAACAGTAAACTGATGAGGCGGGAAAGCAGAAGGCGTATCCCTGTTTTGGTAAATTTTGCTACTTGTCCTGGGCGCTGACGTCCCCTCCGACGATTTAGAGTATTGATTATCAATATCATAAGGTGCAATTAATGCAGCGCTTTCCTTATTCATAACCTTAAATGAAAACGACAATGGTTTAGAGCCTTTTCCATCTGATGATAACAGTCCATCGGGTAAAGAGACCCTAATAGTCTCTCCATATTTGTAGGATTGGTCGGGGATGTAATTCCAGGTTTCCGGTTCATCCGTCGAACTCCATTCGCCGGAAATTTCTCCACTTTTGCTGCCCGTAATAATGACGCGAGATTTTCGAAGCGATTCGCCATTCATGGATTCACTTGTTCTGAAAGAAAGCACCTGTTCGGGCCTTACAAACCTGGCTCCCTTTTTCGGGGATTGGTAGATGATATTTTGATTGTCCTGGGAAAGCGCAGTGATAGAAAAACTTAACAGCACAATCATAGCTGCAACAAAATTAGATAACGTAGACATAATCCTGGTTTTTAGTCAAACTTCTTCATATTATTTTCCGGAAAAGCATCAGGCACCATCATCCCTCCAAGCAAAATATAATCAATTCTTTTGTTGCCTGGTATCGATACCTCATATTCCTTTTTACCACCTTTCCATATTTCAGCATCAACTCGCTGTGTCCACTCCTCTCCATCCTTAAAACCTACAGTCAAATCTACAGGTACAGGAAGAGTGCCTTTTCTTTTGATCTCCAAAACCTTATCACCACTCTCTTCTTTTATTTCACCTATGGCTAAATCGGGGTATCCCAACTCAAAAAACCATGGCTTCCAGTACCAATCAAGCTCCCGCCCTGTTATATCTTCTATCGTATTGAAAAAATCGTAAGGAGTAGGATGCTTTTTTGCCCATCGCTGAATATAGGCCTTTATCGCTTTGGAAAAAATTTCCTCGCCAAGCATATCACGCAGGAAATAAAAGGCATTGGCGGGACGCGTGTATGCATGAACACGGTAAGCGGAATAATCGCTTATCATGTAGCTTTTTATCATAAGAGGAACTTGCCTTGCAGACGCCGATTGGTGAGCATAACCCTGAATAATCCCGGCGAAAGGATTGTAATTTTCGATTAGGCTTCGCTCCACCTCACGCGGAAGAAACGAAACCAAACCTTCGTCCATAAATGCATAATAAGATTCATTTGTCATCACGTAAAAAGGGAAATAATTATGACCGATTTCATGAGCCGTTACATGTACGGTTCCTTTCAAATTACGGGCATCACCGTCGTTTATCATCATAGGAAACTCCATGCCTCCCGACCCGTTAAATGCGGTAAGACTGGGATAAGGAAAAGGCACCTGCATGATTTCTTTCGAAAATAGCCTGATGGTTTTCGCCGAGATATCCGCTACCTTGTGGAAATCTTTCGAATCTTTTTTATAAACGGCATCTACCCACACTCTGCGGCCTTTCTCCACCTCAACACTTGTCGCGTCCCACAGATAGGACTTACTCACTGCAAAAGCAAAATCGGGAACCTCCTTTGCCTTGTAATTCCACGGGAGATTATTTGTCAAAACTACCCCGTTTTGCAAGTCATTCTCTTTAATAAGATGAATAACAGAATCAGATTTTTCAGCCTTCCTGATACGCTTCAATACCTCATCACTGAAATGCTCATTTTTTTCATTTAATAGCCCGGTAGCCCAAACCAGGTATTCATCAGGGACACTTATGGTTACATCGTAATCATTAAAATCGTTGTAAAATTCGGCCGACCCGGTAAAGGGATGGGTGTCCCAACCAGTTATATCATCATATACTGCAATTTGAGGATACCAATAAGCAACAAACCAATTATCCTCTCCGTAACGCCCCATGCGTATGGATACATGCATAGGCATCTGAACTTTCCAGTTCAGCTGAAGCTTTAATTTCGTTCCAGGCTTTAGGGGTTCATCCAGCTGAATAAACATGTTCGTAGCCTGGCGGCGCACCTTTGGTCCTGATGTATTTATTTTCTCACCGTTGATTTTCAGCCCTGAAACCTCCACGCCTTCATGAAGGTCTTTTTTTCCTATGGAAAAATCTCTTTCTACACCTTTCTTAAAAATATCCATGTAAAGTCTGAGAACCAACTGCCTGAGAGTATCGGGTGACTCATTAAAATAAAACACGCTCTCAGAACCTTCTAAAAGGCCCCTTTCAGGATCAAAATCGACTTGTATCTTATAATCGGCGTGATTTTGAAAATAGTTTGGCCCCGGCATCCCCTGCTCTGATCTGAAATCATTCTGATAGGCCTCCTGAAGGGGTTTTGGATAAAACAGCTCCGAGGATTGGCTGTTACTGTGATGAGTAATAATTGATAAAAAAAGTATCAGAAATAATTTGACTGTTAATTTCATAATATGTGCTTTTATACCTACGAATTTATAAAAAAATACACCGGTGTCCGATAAACATCTGGGAGATTCTTCGCTTCGCTACCAATGACAACTTCATATTATGTGTTGTTTTTCAAAAATCTAATATCCTTTGCCGTCGGCTTCAGCCGACGGTGAGAGAGTATCACCCTAA
>CAYFQK010000138.1:0-8556 GCA_964345255.1 uncultured Bacteroidales bacterium
TCACTGGAAATGTTTTGAATTTGTTTTTTGTCATTTGTAATTTATGCCAAAAAAAAACAACAATTTAAAAATTAATACACTAAAGCAGATCGGTATTATTTTGCATCTTTGAGAAAACAAATCTTTTGAAAAATGAAAAGAAGCACAGTTGTAATCATATTGCTTTTCATCCTCATTGGCGGCGCTCAAAGTCAGAAAAGCTATCAGCAGGAGTTTCTGGTATTCCATAACATGCTGATGAAACCTGATACCATGCTTTTTTCATTCTGGCAGCAGGGAGACACGGTGAATGTTAAACGAATCATTCATCAGTATGTGCCCATGCAGAATAACAGCAAAACAATGGACTTCTCTTTCAGGCAGGGGGAAACAGAGGATGCTGTGCAAGGCTCCAGGCTCTTTAACGGAAAAAATATCCAGTATCGCTTTGGAACAGAAAAATACCTTGTAAGAAATGACACGCTGTACAAGTTTGTTCTAACTAACCGCCTGTCGCGTGATTCTCTCAACACGCTTTTCGGGCATGGAGAGAACCCAAAATATTTTAATAAGCTTGAATATCAGAACAATCTTAAAATCATTGAAAAAAACCGGGTACAAATCAAAAAGGTCCTCTACTTCCAGGGGATGTTTGAAGATGGTAAAAAGCGATTCATCAGTCCGGGCGAAGAATGCGCTGATACTATTTCGCTAAATAAGCGATGGCAGGCTAAAGGTAAAACCTACTTTGCAATCAGCGTTAATTTTGATTGCCTTAAATACCCTAAAAAAGAAAAACTGATTTTAGATAATACATTCAGGTTTCATGCATTTGACAGAAAATATCTAAGCAGGCAGATGAAGCCTTTTTCTGTTGTTAAACCTTTTAAAGGCAGGTTTTTCCTTAAGAACTAAGCAAACTGTGGCCATGATTGGCTATCATGCTGAATATTCGTAGCTTCGCCAAAAATTTAACCGGAAGCTTTTGAATAAACGTATCCTCAACCTGGCCGTTCCTAATATCATCAGCAACCTTACGGTTCCGCTGGTCGGTTTTGTTGATCTTGCCTTAATGGGTCACCAAAACTCCGATATTTTCATAGGGGCTGTTTCGCTGGGATCCATGATATTCATGTTTATTTACTCAGGGTTTGGTTTCCTGCGTATGGGCACCAGCGGATTCACTGCGCAGGCCTACGGGGAAAGAAGCTTTGAGAAAAGCATGAGCGCTTTAACAAGAGCCCTTCTTGTGGCCATTGGGGCGGCTCTGCTGATGATCATGCTCCAAAAACCCCTTGCACTTATTATTTTTGAGTTAATTGGCGGCAGCCAGGATGTGGAATTTCATGCCAAACAATATTTTTTCATCCGCATATGGGCCGCTCCGGCCACGCTTGCCATTTACTCCTTTACCGGATGGTTTTTAGGAATGCAGAATGCCCGAAGTCCTATGGCCATAGCTATAACAGTTAACCTGCTGAACGTAGGCTTCAGCATATTCTTCGTTGAAGTCCTGGGCATGACTTCCGACGGGGTGGCGCTAGGAACCCTGGTCGCCCAATATTGCGGGCTAATCCTGAGCCTCGTCCTCTTCTTCCGGTTTTACGGAAAAATCATCAAATACTGGAGTAAAAGAGCTATGATGCAGCTGGCCGGGTTTAAGGAGTTTTTCAGGGTGAACAGCGACATCCTGATTCGCACCCTCCTGCTTACAGGTACCATCTTTTATTTTAACGCTAAATCCGCGGCTTTTGGTGATGAAATTCTGGCGGTTAACTCCCTGCTTCTGCAATTTCTATGGATTTATTCCTTCTTTATCGATGGATTTGCCTTTGCTGCTGAATCACTGGTAGGAAAATATGTCGGTGCGAGAAATCCTGTCAATCTGAAAAAAGCTGTCAAACTACTCTTCTTATGGGGCGTGGGCATTAGCTTACCAATGACGTTGGTTTACCTTTTTGGCGGGAACACCATTCTCCATATTCTTACCGATAATCAAAGTGTTTTTGAGGCTGCCCAGGAGTTCCGTTTCTGGACGGCGCTTATACCAATGGTCACATTTGCCGCTTTCCTGTGGGATGGCATTTACGTGGGAGCCACAGCATCCAAAGCTATGCGCAATGCGATGATTGCCTCATCGGTAGTAGTGTTCATTCCGGCATTTTACTTGCTGGAGGGCCCTTACGGAAATCATGGTCTGTGGTTTGCCATGATGCTGTTCATGGCCAGCCGGGGCATTCTGCTGACAGCTATTTCAAAAAAATCCATCTTTAAACCCATTGAAAAAAAGGCAACAGCCTAACCTGGACAAGCCAGAGAAACGAGTCATTCTTTACTGACCGGCCCTTCTAATATCGCAAGCAAAGCGGCATAATGCATCCGGTAGCGAGAGTAGGTTGCTCCCGAGATGGCATCCAGCTCTTTTAGGTTTTGTTTATCCAGAAGCTGCTGCTCATATTTATCGTAGGTAAACTCTGGGGCCGAACCGTAGGCATTCGCATTCATCTCGGCATTGTATGAGCTATCGCTGGTTTTACTGAGCCCATCCCGGTGCACTTCATCATATTCTACCTGGGTAATCCGGCCATCTTTTACCTTAAAGCTTATGATGTGTTTGTAGTCAAAATCATCATAGGGAGATTCACCATGGTATTTGCCATCAGGAATATGAGCGAATTGATAGGGTAAATCATACTTCTGAGAGTAATAATCAATGTATTTTCCTACCGAATCGGGCCGGCTGCGTTCGATTATTTTATGCATAATCAATAATTCTTCATTATCAGGTCTTTTAATCGTTTGATTACATGAAAATATTATCAGGAAAGCGGGTATAAAAAACAAAATCTTTTTCATAGCTGAGAATTTTAGGTTTCCACTAAAATAGTAATTTCTCTGATTATTCAAATGCCCGAAACGATATTTCAAAATTATTAACAAACCTCCCTCCGCTTTCATGAAGGATGATCTAGCAACTTTAAGGTTCCTTTGTTAACAATTTAGTATAAAAATTTTACTACCATGTATTGCATAGTTCTATAATTTGATATAGTTTTGTAGTTATGAAAGCAGAAAAAACAAAAGCGCAAATGCGGAAAGGGGTGCTGGAGCTATGCATCCTTTCCACTATCGGACAGCAGGATGCTTATGCTTCTGATATTATCCGGAACCTGAAATCAGCTGACCTGATCGTCGTTGAAGGAACATTATATCCGCTGCTTACCCGCCTTAAAAATGCGGGACTACTCGAGTACCAGTGGCAGGAATCCAAATCGGGCCCACCGCGGAAATATTACCGTTTAACACAAGCGGGTGTGGAGATGCTCGAAACGCTGAAAGAAGACTGGTATAATCTTCAGCGTCAGGTTAATCAATTACTCGAATCAAAACAAGAAAACCAATAAACCATGAAAAAAAGCTTCAACATAAATATCAATGGCATTATATTTCACATTGATGAGGATGCTTACGGAAAACTCCATGCTTATATCGAAAGATTAAAAAGTCATTTTTCTCAGCAGGAAGGTGGCGGAGAGGTTGTTAACGATATTGAAGCCCGTATTGCTGAACTGCTTCGTGAAAAGATGGATGAAAATAAACAGGTTGTCACAATCGAAGACGTCGATGAAATCATTAAAAAGCTTGGAGAACCCTCCGAGATGATGGATGAGGAGGAGCAGGAAGAAAAGCCACCCCGCTTCGATTTTGACCAGCCAAAACGGCTTTACCGCGACCCTGATAACAAAATCATCGGTGGTGTTGGCGGAGGCATGGGGGCCTATTTCAACACCGATCCGGTCTGGTTCAGATTGCTTTTTGTTCTGTCATTTTTTGTAGTCGGACCACTGGCCTACATTATTTTCTGGATAGCCATTCCGATGGCAAGAACCACCGCCGAAAAGCTTGAGATGAAAGGCAAAAAGGTTAACATCGGTAATATAGAGCAATCCGTAAAAGATGAATTCAAAGACATTGGCGATAGCTTTGAGAAATATACTACCAAAGCTAAAGATTCCTTTAATAAAAACAAAGATGGATATAAAGACACAACTGACAGGATTTTGGATGGGCTTTACAGAATTCTTGTGTTTGCCGCCAAAATTGTGGGAGTTGCTTTGGGAATCCTGTTTATCTTTACCGGACTGTCTCTCCTGGCAAGTTTCCTGGGCTTTGCATTTTTACCCGACATCCCCATGGTTTTTACCAGCGGGTATCCGGTTCATTTTTCAATGAATGCATTTCTTGACATGATCTTTTCGGGAGGGCTCGATACCACATTTATTGTCCTGGGGCTGTTAATAGGTATCGGGTTACCCCTCGTCGGACTCATTGTTCTCGGTCTGCGCCTGATTTTTGGTCCACGAATTAAGACCCACTATTTCGGACCTACAGCACTTATTGTCTGGGTGGTGGCCATCCTGGTAACAGGCCTTTCGATAGGTTTCACCCTCAATGATTTCCGTTACGAAGAAACAGTGAAGGATAAAATATCCCTTAATTTACCGGAAAAAGATGAGCATCTCGTGTTCCAGATTGACATGGCAGGCCAGAAGTATGAATACCATGATTTTAATGAGTATATGTTTCACAAAATGGGGGAATCAAAAGGCGGGTTAAGAAACGATTTTCGCGGCAGACCGGGTGTTGGTTTTTATCCCTCTGAAGATTCCACGGCTTATATCATTCTTCGATCAAAATCTCATGGGCCAAACCTTCTGGAAGCCAAAAACAGGGCCGAAAAAATATCTTACGGTTTACAGCAAAACGGAAACGAGGTCATTTTAGACCCATGGTTTTATCTTCCCAAAGGCGAAAAATTCAGAGCGCAGCATGTTTACGTAAAGGTATATCTACCGGAGAATACACACTTTAAGGTGGACGAAAACATAGAGGAAGTAGTATATCCGTGGTTCCTGGACAAGGATGAAATGTTTATCGTTGAGGATAATGAAATAGAAAAAATTGAAGCTATCAGCGATTAATTACTCCTGATATTTCAATACTGGTTGCAAGGGGTGATGCCAAACATCACCCCTTCTTTTTGCGTTGATTAAATCTAAAAACAATAACCCGGAAAGAAATACCTAACTCAAGTTTCCCACTTTAAAATCGAAATAGTAGAATGGTGAATTTCAATAAATTAACGTCAAATATTATATAACTTTGTGTTACTTTGAGTCTTTGAGTCTTTGTGGCAGATCTTCCAGAAGGCCACCAAGACACCAAGCCACCAAGTTTCACTAAGATAGTTGTATAGCAAAATTGGAAAATATCAGAATATCAGTCCTATTCAAAGTTTTAAGCTTACAAGTGCTCTCTCCGCAAACCTTTTCATAAAATTGTTGTTGGTGAAATAGATAATGAAAGAACTATGGCTACTGAAACAGTAAAATCCAAACCGCAATCCAAATATAGAAACAAAGAGGAAGTTTTAACAGATTACCGTATCGCCAATGAAAGTCGTCAGGCCAGTCTCATAGGCCGCCGGGAGGTTCTTACCGGAAAAGGAAAATTCGGGATTTTCGGAGATGGCAAAGAAATCCCTCAGCTGGCTATGGCTAAAGTCTTTAAAAAAGGCGACTGGCGTTCGGGCTACTACCGCGATCAAACTTTTATGATGGCTGCCGGGCTTTTGACGTTAGAAGAGTTTTTTGCCCAGCTTTACGGAGATACTGATCTTAGCGCCAATCCCGGAAATGGCGGAAGGTTGATGAATAATCACTTTGCCACCAGAAGCCTCGATAAAGATGGTCATTGGAAAAACCTGATGGAACAAAAAAATGTATCGGCAGACATCTCCCCCACTGCCGGACAAATGCCCCGCCTTGTGGGACTTGGCCAAGCCTCTAAAATATTCAGAGAAGTAAAATCAGTTAAGGATTTTAAAGGTTTCTCCAACAAAGGCAATGAAGTAGCTTTTGGAACTATCGGGGATTCGAGTACTGCTGAAGGCCATTTCTGGGAAGCCATGAATGCCGCCGGCGTCATGCAAATACCCATTCTTATGTCGATTTGGGACGATGACTATGGAATTTCAGTAGATAAGAAATTACAAACGGTAAAGGCCAGTATTTCAGAAGCCATGAAAGGCTTTGCCAGTAGCAAAAAGGGCGAAGGCATCAAAATTTTCACAGCCAAAGGCTGGGATTACGAAAACCTGTGCAAGGTGTATGAAGAGGCGACCGTTTTCACCCGAAAACATCATAAATCGGTCCTGTTGCACGTTTACGAACTCACGCAACCACAAGGGCACTCCACATCCGGTTCACACGAGCGTTACAAATCTTCAGAACGTCTGCAATGGGAGCAGGAGCATGACGGGATAAAGAAAATGCGCGAGTGGATCCTTGAAAATGACATTGCCCCTGCTGAAGAACTGGACACTATCGAACAGCAGGCTAAAAAGAGGGCCAAGCAAGCCAAAAAGAATGCCTGGGACAATTACATGGGTCCCCTCAAGGAAAAGCGGGATGAATTCCTCAATATGGCGGATATCACCACTTGTCGCTGCGCAAAGACTGATAAGATCGACGCAATTAAAAAAGACCTGGGACGCGTAGCCGAACCCATCCGTAAAGATATTATGTCTTCCGGCAAGAAAATACTGCGGCTCATATGCGACAATTGTACTAATCCCTCCAACTCGCTCAAAAAAAATGTTACAGAATGGCTCGAAAAAGAAGGCAAGGACGGAGCTGAGCGCTACAATTCACATCTCTGGAGCGAAACAGATTATTCAGCTTTAAAAGTCAGACAGGTAAAACCCGAATACAGCAAAGATTCTCCCTCCGTTCCCGGACGGGAAATCTTACGGGATAATTTTGACGCCATCTTCAGTAAGTATCCCGAATCCATGATTTTCGGCGAAGATGTTGGGAAAATTGGTGGTGTTAACCAAACGCTGGAAGGCTTGCAGGAAAAGTATGGCGAACACCGGGTAGCCGATACAGGCATACGGGAGACCACCATCATCGGACAGGGTATCGGCCTGGCCATGCGAGGACTCCGCCCTATTGCCGAGATCCAGTATTTCGATTATCTTCTTTATGCACTTCAGACCGTCAGTGACGACCTGGCTACGTTGCGTTACCGTACCGTAGGCGGACAAAAAGCGCCGCTCATTATCAGCACGCGCGGACACCGCCTGGAAGGCATCTGGCATGCAGGCTCCCCGCTTAGTATGGTCATTAATTCCATTCGTGGAGTGCATGTCATTGTCCCGAGAAATATGACACAGGCTGCCGGATTTTACAATACTATGATGAAAAGCGACGATCCTTCACTCATCATCGAACCGCTGAATGCATACCGCCTCAGGGAAAAGCGTCCTGAAAACATCGGTGAATACAATATTCCGCTGGGTGAACCTGAAATACTCCAGGAAGGAACGGATGTAACACTGGTCACTTACGGCTCTTGTGTAAGGATTGCTCAGGATGCAGCGGAACAGCTGAAAGAATTCAAAATTTCGGTGGAATTAGTTGACGTACAAACCCTCCTTCCCTTCGACATCAAACACCGGATTAAAGAATCCATTAAAAAGACCAACAAGGTCATCTTTTTCGACGAGGATGTGCCATCTGGGGCTACCGCCTTCATGTTGCAGCGGGTAATGGAAGATCAGAAAGTTTTCTATTACCTGGATTCCGACCCGCAAACAGTAACGGCTCAGAGCCATCGCCCGGCTTATGCCACCGACGGGGATTATTTTTCTAACCCCAATGCCGAGAATGTTTTCGATGCCGTTTACAATATGATGCACGAGTATAATCCGAAGAAGTATCCGAAAATATTTTAATGGGTTGGTTGAACATCGGATTTTAATCACCAGTAATGGCTTTTAATAGCCGTGTTTGTCACGAATTGATGCGAATTTTTGGCGAATTAAAGCGAAAAGCATTAGATGTGGAGCACAGGGCAGAACCTAATGACCTTCCAGCTTTTCAAGCATGCTCTTGAGGGAGGGGGAAGATGGAAGGTCTTTGTGAATGATATGATGTGGTGATTTGATAATGTGTTGATGTGCTGATGGAACTAAGGAGTATGCGGATTGCTGTGGCTTGACCTTCCAGCTTTTGGTGTAGGCCATGCGGGAAGGGGAAGATGGAAGGTCTTTCTGAATGATACGATGTGTCGATTTGTTAGGGTGCTTCTGCTGGCGCGCATTTGCAATGCGGGCCTTCTTGTCTTTGCGTTTGGAACGCTTCTTCATGAAGATTAGCTTCAAAAAAATGCTTAGCGATTATGCAGGGCGTCACAGACGCATAGAATAATACGCACGCGAAAAATTCGCGCGCGAGCGATTGACCTTCCAGCTTTTTACGCTGGCTTTTCGGGAAGGTAAAGATGGAAGGTCTTGTTGAATGATATGATGTGGTGATTTGTTAATGTGCTTCTGCTGGCGCGCATTTGCAATGCGGGCCTTCTTGTCTTTGCGTTTTTAACGCTTCTTTCCAAAGGTTAACATCCCAAGAAACCTTTAGCGATGAATAGCGTCGCAGACGGCAGAAATTTTCGCGCGCAAGCCAGCTTTCTTATCAGGCTTTTTCTGAAACCTTCCATCTCTTCCCGACCCTA
>CAYFQK010000139.1:0-4655 GCA_964345255.1 uncultured Bacteroidales bacterium
GTTGGTCAATATTGGTACAGGTGAAGACATCTCTATCAAAGACCTGGCATTACTGATTCATGGCGATAAGATGACAGAAGAACATTATATGACCACTGAAGATTTCCTCGAAGAGATAGACAGAAATCTTCAGGCCGAGTTAAAAAAACAATAAAAATCAAAATATTATGGCGACTTTAAAAGAAAAACTATTTGAAAAAATAGAAGAACACAGACCAAGAACAGAAAAGCTACTGAAAAATCACAAAGATGTTGTGGTTGATGATATTACTATAGGTCAGGTTATAGGAGGAATGCGGGGCGTAAAGAGCCTTGTGACTGATATCTCTTATCTGGACCCTAATGAGGGGATAAGGTATCGCGGATATACCCTGCCTGAGGTCTTTAAGAAACTACCTAAACCCAAAGATTCGGAAATGCCTTATGTAGAAGGTCTTTTTTATCTTTTGCTAACCGGTGATATCCCATCGCAGGAAGAGGTGAGCGATGTGGCAGATGAATTCAGTAAAAGAAGAATCCTTCCAAGGTACGTTTATGAAGTGATTGATTCATTCCCCTGTTGTAGTCATCCTATGACCATTTTCTCTTCAGCTATCATGACGCTGCAAAGAGAATCATTCTTTACTAAAAAGTATGACGCGGGGATGAATAAAATGGAATACTGGGACCCGACGTTTGAAGATGCCATGAACTTACTCGCCAAGCTTCCTGAAATCGGCTCATATATTTATGCAAAATTGTATCGCGATGGGAACCGTATTCAATCCGATCCTGCCCTGGATTTTGGTGGTAACTTCGCCCATATGATGGGCAAAGAAAAACCCTATGACGATGTTTCGAGGTTGCACTTTATCATCCATGCCGACCACGAAAGTGGTAACGTCAGCGCCCATACCGGGCATCTTGTGGCCAGTTCCTTGTCAGACGTTTACCTCTCTATCGCTTCCATGATAAACGGTTTGGCAGGCCCATTACACGGCCGTGCAAACCAGGAAGTACTTAAATGGCTGCAGGGCGTTTATGATAAGATGGGTGGAAAAGTCCCCACAAAAGATGAGATGCAGCAGTTTGTATGGGATACCCTGAACTCAGGTCAGGTCATTCCGGGATACGGCCACGCCGTGCTTAGAAAGACCGACCCAAGGTATATGATCCAGCGTGAATTTAGTTTGAAACATCTTAAGGACGATCCCTTGTTTAAATATGTGGACCTGCTTTATAAAGTGGTGCCCCCAATTCTCAAGGAGCAGGGCAAAGCCAAAAACCCGTGGCCTAACCTCGATGCGCAGACAGGAGTTATCCAGTGGCATTACGGCGTTACAGAGTATGATTTCTATACCGTACTTTTCGGAATTGGCCGTTCAATTGGTATTACGGCTAATATTATATGGGACCGTGCCCTGGGCTATCCGCTTGAGCGACCAAAGTCAGTAACAACGGCCATGCTCGAAGAGTATGCTCAGAAAAACAGTAAGAAAAAAGGCTGATAATCTGCAGCATAATTTGCTTAATAAAAGCTACCTCAGGTGCAAGTGTTTTTGTATCTTTCAGGTAGCTTTTTAATTTGTGGGCCTATGATTAAACAAAAAGAAATAACGCTTAGTAATTATCCACGGGGATATCATCTGATAACAAATGAAATAGAACGCGTCCTCAGTGATTTGCCTGAAACCGGGCTTTTGCACGTTTTTATTAAGCATACTTCAGCCGGGCTGACTATAAATGAAAATGCTGACCCAAGTGTGCGTACCGACTTCGAAACCATATTTAATAATCTGGTTCCTGAAAATGAACCTTACTATACCCATACTATGGAGGGTAGCGACGACATGCCTGCGCATATCAAAAGCTCAATAGTGGGAACATCGGTATTGATCCCGGTAAAGAATGGAAAACTTAACATAGGAACATGGCAGGGGATTTATTTATGTGAATTCAGGAATCATTCCGGTAGGCGAAAATTAGTTCTGACAGTTTATTCTTAGGGCTAATTATTTAGAAGCAGCCTAAATTATTGCTGCAAGCCCTTTAGAAAATCACGTTTTAAACGAAAGAAATAAATTTGCAAAAAAATCACTGATGATAAAACTCTTTGTTGTAGTTGCTTTATTGATAACAATTGCCTTGCTGGCGCTGGGCTTTAAACTTTTTTTTATTAAAGACGGAAAATTTCCCGAAACCGAGATAGGGCACAATCGCGAGATGCGTAAAAGAGGAATCTATTGTCCGCGAACGATGGATAAGATTGAACGGAAAGCTTGCAAAACCTGTTCAGCGGCTAAAAGCGGCTGTGCTTAGCTCTTCTTTTTTGGTTTCTGCCCAGCTGGTAATCTGTGGGAAGAAATGCTCAAACTCATGTTTAAATTCAGTATAGTGCCACGTTAAGTCCTCAACGGCCAGGTGCAGGCTGGAGCGGTAGGGTGTTCGCCGTGAAAGCCCGTTAAATGCCCGGTCCAAAAAATTTAAATCCCCATAATTTGCAAGCCAGTCTTTTTTTACAATAAAAGGGAGCAGGAACTTTGTACGCCCCGGGAGCTTAAAAAAATTGCGCAGGAGCAGCAGGTAACTTTCAGTGGTAAAATCCACCAGTTTCAAAGAAGAAAATTTCTCCCAATTGGCGGCCAGGAGGTGATCGTAGTACATGTCTACGGCAACTCCCGCAAACCTGCCATGGCGGGGCCTGATTCGCTCTATTCCCTGAAGCACCAGCGGATGACTGTCTGTGTATTGATCTATCATCCGGTGAAGCCTTATTCCCTGTTGAATCTGCTCATTATAGCGAAATACATTTTTTCCCTTCACATGATCGGCAATAAAATTTCCAATCTTTATGTCGCTATCGTCCCCGGATAAATATAGATGTGCCAGATAATTCATATAAATTGCAAAGGTACCTTTATTATTTAACTCGTAAATGCCTGCGAATGTTTATTTAGAAATAATTCATATTAAGCATAAAGCGTGAATGGTTTTGTGGGATTAAAAAGCAAATTCAGAAAATATGCCTACTTTTGTTAAATAAGAAATCAATAAATTAAGCAATATAAAGATAATATTATGCAAAAGTTGTTATTACTTGGAGATGAAGCGATAGCGCAGGGAGCAATTGATGCAGGACTTTCCGGGATATATGCCTACCCTGGCACCCCTTCCACAGAGATTACCGAGTACGTTCAGGGCTCCAAAAAAGCCAAAGAATTGAATATTCGCTCGGAATGGAGCGCTAACGAAAAAACGGCGATGGAAGCAGCTATCGGGATGTCATATGCCGGCAAAAGAGCTATGGTATGCATGAAGCATGTTGGGCTTAATGTGGCCGCCGATGCCTTTGTCAATTCCGGGATTACCGGGGCAAATGGTGGTTTGGTGGTTGTATCGGCCGACGACCCTTCCATGCATTCGTCACAAAATGAACAGGATTCACGGTTTTACGGGAAGTTTGCGCTTATCCCCACCCTGGAACCTAACGACCAGCAGCAGGCCTACGATATGGTGCATTATGCTTTCGATATTTCTGAAAAATTGGGGACTCCGGTTTTAATACGCCTGGTGACGCGCCTGGCTCACTCCAGAGCAGGAGTGCAACGTAAAGAATCCATCAGACAGCAGAACCAACTCACCTTGCCTGCCGATCTTAAACAGTATATCCTTTTACCGGCTTTAGCACGCAAACGTTACCGTAAACTGGTGGATAAACAGGACCGCTTCGTGGAGCTGTCTGAAAAAGATGGTTTTAATTTTTATACGGACGGAGAGGATAAAAGCCGTGGAATCATCGTTAGCGGGCTGGCATACAATTACCTGATGGAAAATTATCCTGAAAGAAAAATCCCCCATCCCTTATTGCATATCGGCCAGTATCCGCTGCCTGAGGAGCTAATCAGGAAAATGGACAACGAGACCACTGAGTTCCTGGTTATTGAAGAGGGATATCCTTTCATTGAAGAGCAGGTAAAAGGGTTAATGTCAAAAGGAATTACTGTCAGAGGCAGACTTGACGGGACCCTGCCGCGCACAGGCGAACTTAATCCGAATATTGTAGCAAAAGCCCTGGGGAAAGAAAACACATACGGGGAAGATGTGCCTGATTTCGTGGAATCCCGCCCCCCTGAGCTATGTAAAGGATGCCCTCACATCGACACCTTTAATTCACTTAATGATGCCATGCAACAATACGGTCAGGGAAAAGTGTTTTCCGATATCGGATGTTATACCCTTGGAGCACTGCCTCCTTTTAATTCGATCAACTCATGTGTTGACATGGGAGCTTCTGTGACCATGGCTAAAGGCGCGGCAGATGCCGGCATGAATCCCTCCGTAGCTGTTATCGGCGACTCAACCTTTACGCACTCCGGCATGACCGGTTTGCTGGATGCTGTGAATGACAATTCAAATATTGTTCTGATGATTCTTGACAACGCCACCACCGCCATGACAGGAGGTCAGCACTCATCAGCGCTCAACCGCCTGGAATCGATATGTAAAGGTTTAGGGGTGGATGAAAACCACATCAGGGTGTTAAATCCTTTACCTAAGCGCCATGAAGAAAATACCAAGGCTATTAAAGAAGAGCTCGAATACGAGGGCGTATCGGTGGTAATACCACGGAGAGAATGTATACAAACGCTGGGAAGGCGCATGCGGGCTAATAAAAA
>CAYFQK010000139.1:4755-8467 GCA_964345255.1 uncultured Bacteroidales bacterium
CCCATGGAATCCCTCAGGTATCTTCCCTGGCTCTCACCGGAGGGATGGTTGATTACTAACACGGTGCCTTTCAATAATATCACCAATTACCCTGATCTTGTCAGGATTTTGGAGCGAGTGAAGCAACAGAAACATCATCTGACGCTGGATGCCGAGGCAATCGCCAAAAAACTCGGAACAGTAAAGGCCGCCAATATTGTTATGCTGGGAGCTGCCACCCCTTATCTGGGAATTGAATATGAAAACTTTGAGAAAGCCCTGAGAGATATTTTCGGAAGAAAAGGGGAGCAAATCGTTAAAATGAACTCCGATGCATTAAAGTCAGGCTATCAGATAGCGGCCTCTAACAACTAAGAGCATACCTTTTTAGGATGAAGGGTCTGAGGTGATTGTGGAAATATAGAATTATTTTCATTTCACCCGTCAGGCCCTTTCTTATTTGAGTAAAAAAGCCATAATTTAGCCCACGGTTTATTGATAACAGAGGAAAAGATGTTGAAAAGATATATTGTTGATTTGCTGGGGCTTTCTGTCATTGGTGTAGTTATTATCCTTGCCATTATTTACCTTCCTGAAAAAGAAATAAGTAAGTTTGAAGCGCTGGAACCTGAAGAAGTCGAGTTACCTCCCGTTGAGATAAAGTACGGAATAGTAGTAGATTCGCTAAAGCATTACGAAGGTTCTGTACAGCGATATGAGAGCATATCGGATATTCTCAGGCAATTCAATGTGGATTACGCCACTATCGACCGGTTGGCGAAAAAATCCGGGAAAGTTTTTGATGTCACCAGGATTAAGAGGGGAAATTCTTACCATATTTTTTATACAGAAGACTCACTGAAAAAGGTTCGGTATTTCGTTTATGAAAGTGATGAAATCAATTACGTTACTTGCGATTTGAGGGATATTCAGGAACCAAAGATTTTTAAGGGAAAGAAAAAAGTTGAAACGAAAGAATCCTGGGTGCAAGGAACTATCAACAGTTCGCTATGGATGACCCTGAAAGATAATGGCGACGACCCCTTGCTTGCTCTTGAACTATCAGAAATTTACGCTTGGACTATAGACTTTTTTGATATCAAAAAAGGCGATCAATTTCTTGCACGGTATACCGAGAATTTTGTGGACGGCGAACGTATAGGGATCGATAAAATCCACTCCTCGGTAATGATTCACAAAGGGGAAAGGTTTTATGCTTTTCATTACAATCATGATACGATTGATGACTACTTCGATGAGAATGGTGCCAGCATGAGAAGGACTTTTCTGAAGGCTCCGCTGATATACAGCCGGATTAGTTCGGGATACTCTTACCGGAGATATCATCCGGTGTTGAAGATTTACCGGCCTCATCGCGGAGTGGATTATGCTGCGCCCCGCGGCACTCCCGTTTTTTCTATTGGTGACGGTGAAGTAATTAAAACAGGATATCAGCGCGGAGGCGGGGGACGCTTCATCAAAATAAGACACAATTCTACATATACTTCCATTTACATGCACCTGTCAGGTTATGCTTCAGGCATCAGAACCGGAAAGCGGGTAAAGCAGGGCGATAAGATTGGTTATGTCGGGAGCAGTGGCCTGGCTACCGGCCCGCATCTCGATTTCAGGATTTATAAGCATGGAAGTGCGGTTAACCCACTAAATGTTGAGTCTCCGCCGGCCAACCCGATTGATTCTTCACAGATGGAAGCATACACGGGATACATCACTCCACTTAAACAGGAGCTTGATAAGCGGCTCGAAAGCATGGAAGAGTAATTCAGAAATGAATCTCCGGTCATAAAAATCAAAACCGGTTTATTGGAAAAAGATTACTTCTTTTCCCCGCTTATTAGATTCAGGGCAAATTCTATAATCGTATCTTTTCCTACTGCCGCTTCATTCTCATCCAGAACTACTTTATGATCGGGGGGTATACCGTGCTCAATATTAAATCCATCCGGGCTCAGCGTCTTTGAGGCAGAAAAACGGTAGGACCAACCGTTGGGTAATTCCGACGAAATGGGTATTCCCCCACCCCCACCGGTGCGGTCGCCTACAACGGTTACATTTTCAAGTGTTTTCATCGCTAAAGCAAAAGTATTTGTTGCGCTATAGCACTGCCGGTTGGTGATTAGAACCACCGGTTTGCTCCATGTAACGCCCTCGGAGGGCTCTATGAATTTTTCTTTCGGAGGGGCAAAATCCGTATGCCCCGGGCCGTTTTGATAGTACTCTTTTGCATACAGGAACTTTTCGGTAGTAAAATGACCCACCAGCTCCTGGATTAAACGTGTATACCCCCCGCCGTTGTTCCTCACATCAATAATAAGGGCATCGGCGTTGCGGTATTTTGTTAGTAGATAATTTACCTGGCTTTGGCTGAAACTTTTACCAAAGGAGCTGTAATAAATATAGCCCGCTGAATTTAACCATGCATTTTTAAATGGACCTGTTATCTCGTATTCCTCGCCCAGGTAATTTCTTTCGATAACCTCATAATCGAAGTTTGCAGGATAATTTAAATAATACCCCCAGTAACGCGACACATCGAAAGTAGAGGTAAGGTTAACATGGCCGTCTCTCAATTCAGCCAGCATATCACTGAAAACTTCGAAAAGCTGAGTTCTCGACATGCCGGGTTTGACCTCGGGACGGTAAACTTCCCGTATCGAATCCCAGTTGATGTTTTTGTAATTAAAAAAGGAGTATTTCTTATCCAGGGTAGACCATAGCTCTTCGAAATTCTGTTGTGGATTATCGGCGGGTTGTTCTTCGAAAATCGCCTTTTCACAGGATGGCGTAAAAAATAGAATCGCAATAAATAATACCAATATCTTTCTCATAGATTTACAGTTTAAACAAGGTTGATATTGAAATGGAGTGAGAGGCTTTTAACATATCCGATATGCTATCATCATTATAATGGGCAAACAGCCAGCTATACCGCAAGCGGAACGCATTCCCATTTTTAAGATAATAGTTTAAGTGCAGTGAAGTCATTATCTGCTGGTAATTGCCAATAGATTCAAATGTTCCGCTTTTGACGAAGGCTGTCACCGGACTATTATCTTCTGATAGCTCCGATTCAGGTCTGGAGTTTGCATAGGAGGGCCGTTGAATAAAATTAAGTAAAGCCAAAGCCAGGTTGGCATGGGCGGTGAACTTTCTGTCAAACAAGGAAAAATTCTTCGATAGCCTGCCTGCCATTGCAAGTGTGGAATTGAAGTCCATAAGAAAGGCGTTGTTGGTATATCTCAGGTTGTCTTTTGCATAAACCTGGTTATGCCAATTGATTCCCAGTTTTAACGTGACAGGCAACCCAAGGGTGGTGTCAGACATTTTTACCAGCCTGGTATAGCTTATTTCTCCCATGGAACTTAAAGCCCGCGAGTTGAAATCAGGATAGGCATCCGATTGGATATAGCCAAGCGAGAAAGCGCCATAGACTTCATTAACCGTTCCTTCCTGGTTCATTCGTTTGTATCCGATCCTTAGCGAGCCATGATGACCGCGGTAGGTCAGGGGAGACATTAAATCATCTTTGTTGCTTAAATAATTCCACTGCGGAGCAAATGTTAAATAATGATCAATGGATTGACTCTTTGCAGGAATCATCAGTAAATATAACATTAACCCAATCACTGCTTTTTTCATAGGAAAATCATTTAATGCAGCTAAAATATGAGATTTTCATAATTGATAAAAGCTTTTCATTCATGTTGCACTG
>CAYFQK010000140.1:0-6616 GCA_964345255.1 uncultured Bacteroidales bacterium
AATCGTTAAAGTCGTAGTCGCCTTTGGATGGCCAGAGGTCTTCATAGGCCAGCGTTCCATATTCATTCGCAGACGGTGAATAATTATTGAATGCCCTCTCCGGATCATCGGGGTAATCGTCCGTATCATCAGATACACCGTCGCCGTCGGTATCTTCAGGATTATCGCCTTGTTCAATAATGTTTATGTCATCCAGCGATTCAAAAATCCCGACATTATCCACGCCAATGAACTCCGGCCCGTATCCATCGGCATAGTATGATCCGTTTTGTGCTTCGGGAGCTATCAATATACGGCTCACATTTTGGAGGATAGATTGGATTTCACCCGCTGTGGCGTCTTGATTACCCAGGGTTTGGTTACCAGTACCGGTAGTAAATGTTTCCATACCGCCAATTTTCCAGCCTGATCCCATTGTTGCCGTTTCGTCCAGTTTGACATATAGCGTTTGCCAGCCTCCGTTGATTTCATGGGGCATTGCCTCCATGAAATCTACGCTCAATACTTTGTTTCCATCCGTTATTCTGATATCTCCTACGTTACTTTGAATAGGCTGAACTTCTGCCGTATTTCCCACATAGTAGTCGTAGGCAATGTAATTCCCGTAGATGTCTCCATGAAAATCATCAGGTACCTCAAACGAACGCAATCCCCCTTCGGTATCATAGCCCCACATGAAAGGATCTGACGAGCCATAGGGTCCATGGTCCAGCGGTGTTTCAGGATGCGAGCTATGTTTAACAGCTAAATCGCCATCATCGCGGTATGAATCAAACCCTTCTACGTCTGTATCGAATGTAGCTTTAAACAAGGCGTCAGCAGTACCTCTGGATGCCATCTTTGGAAGATTTACGGATTTTTGCTGATAGTTGTAGATAAGATTTCCAGCGCCAACTTCAATCATCTTTCCTGCGATTCCGGCATAGTTAGATGTTACATATAAACTGTCTATCCCGGAAGCAATAGTTAACGTGCCTGTGAAAGTACCGTTTGTTCCGGCTGCTCCTTGCATGATAATTTCTCCTCCTTTCGAGGGGGACTTACTAAAAATCTGAAAGCGTAAATTATCGAAGCTTGATTTCCCGGCCTTTTGTGCGGATAATTCAACAGTTACTTCTTTTGTTGTTTCAAATTGGAACCCTTCAGGGATGTCAAGATCCAAAATAGAGGGTTCCTGGTTTTCATTATTTCCAGGTCCATCGTCTGTTTTTGAACATGATACTGAGAATAAGACAATGAGAACAGTAACTAAATATGAGATAATTTTTTTTCTTGCCATAATAATAATTTTTGGTATAAGACAGGACAATTTTTGTTCCTTTATGTTTAAGTATTGAAAATCAATAATATAAATTTGTTGTTTTTTTTGGTTTTTGCAATTTACGGACAATGTGTCCCAATTTGGTAAATTTGAATTAATTATACACCTTTCTGCCCCTTGTTACAAAAAAGTTACACGAGAAAAGTTTCAAGCAAATTTATGAGTTCTGCAGTTTGAATAGGTTTTGAGAGATAGGCTGAGAAGCCACTTTGGAGATATTTTTTTTCATCTCCCGGAAAAGCAAAAGCGGTCACGGCAATAACCGGAACCTTTGGCAAAAAGCGGGCTATGGTATTTCTGGCCTCCACCCCGTCCATTTCGGGTAATTTGATATCCATTAAAATGAGGTCGATTTTACGTTCTTTTCTGGCCATTTTTATTGCTTCAAGGCCATCTGAGGCATGCTCAATTTTTGCCTGCGTGGGGGCGAGTAGTTGCTTTATCATTTGAAAATTTGAATAATTATCTTCAGCCACAAGGATAGTGTTACTACTTAGGTCAGGATATTTTTTCAGAGGAACTTGTGCATTAGTCACATTATCACTTTCTGAAATAATGTTCCCCAACTTAAAATAAAAAGTACTTCCCTGCCCGGGTTCAGAAGTGAGATAAAGCTTGCCATCAAGAATTTCTGCAATTTTCTGACCAATAGCCAATCCGAGACCAATTCCGCTGTATTTTCTGGTATCGGAGTGTTCCAGCTGGCGGAACCTGTCGAAAATCCGCTCCTTGTTTTCTTCTTTTATCCCGATACCGGAATCTTTTACGAAGAACACAATAGTTTGTCCATCGACTGTAAAGCCATAATTGATGTATCCTTTTTCAGTGAATTTAATAGCATTATCCAGCAGATTCATCATAACCTGCTTTATCTTGCCTTTATCTGAAAATAGCACGATATCCTGGTTATTCCTGTCGGGCAGGTATTTAATCTGCAGATATTTCTTTTTATGTCTTGCCAGGAGGCTGGAAGTCATTTGATGCAGCTCTTCAAAAAGATCAGTGGTTGTAAAGAAGTGTTTTTTGGGCTCATGCTGTGTCCCCTCCAGGCGCGTGAGCTCAAATATGGATTCAATAATTCCCATCAGGTGGTTGCTCTGTTTGAAGATGTATTCGCCATATTGCTGTGCATCCGACAGGTCATCTATATTTTGAAGCATCTCACTAAAACCAATCACTGAATTGAGCGGTGTTCTTAGCTCATGCGACATTGTTGCAAGAAACACACTCTTGAGTTTATCACTTTCTTCCGCTTCCTCTTTGGCCTTAATAAGCGATTGGTGCAATTTTTTAGTCTCAGTGATGTCGTGACAGGCAAGCAAATAAGCTTTTTTTCCTGGTTCCCAGTTATCTATTTGCATTAAATTGGGATTGGCAGTCACCCAGATTTCCTCATTATCAATGCTAATACATCTAAACTCAATAGAGGGCAGCTTTTCCGTCGCTTCAAAAACGATGGATTCTTTTACGCCGGAATGGTCGCGCTGGTCTATCAGCTCAAACACAGTGTCGGCCTTCCAGTTTCTGAATTTGAATTTCAGCGTCTTTTCTGCATTAGGGTTGGCGTATAAAATCTTATATTGATTGTCTATTATAAAAATCAGCTCATCAAGATTTTCAATAATTTTTCTGAATTTTTTTTCGATATCTCTTATGATGAACTCAGAATAGACGATATAGGCCCCCATGATAATAAAAGCAGACATGATGATAACTAGCTCGCCTGCTAGCGGTGGTAAATTTAAAAAAGGTTCCAGGAGAAAGTTTACTGTAGATACAGCCAATACGAAAAGAAATATAAGGAATAAGAAGAAATAATGTTTTTTCACCTCTGTATTAAAAGCCCTCCTGAACCTACTCCAAAAAAGGGTTATTACGGGGATGACTCCCAGATAGTAGGTTAGGGCCATAAGAAGATAATTCCTTACGGAAATTTCCGTGCCACCACTCACTGTTTCTTCTATCAAAGAGTGCGAGGTGTTTGAAAAAGCAAAGATGATGGCAAGTATGGACGGGATAAAAACCAAAGAAAATCCCCACCATGGAGAGGTCTTTTTTAAACGCTCAGAGACGAAAATGTACCCCAGCATGGCATTGGCCAGCCCGGCTGAGACTAAACTGATGATGAGTATGGTTGAAATTCCATCAAATTGCTGGCCATAATAGAACGCAGCTATTGAGCAACTTAGTGCATTAAGGGTAATAAGGGAAAATTCGATAAACAGCAGATAAAGCAGCTTGTGACTTTTACGGATAAGATAGTATCGATAAGCCAGAAAGCCCATGAATAGGGAAACGGGAATAAAAATCAGACCCATTAGATTAATTGAGAAAAGATGCGAAGCCCCCATAGCGCTGTATTTTAAAGATATTCAAATGTAATATCTAAGGTTTATTTCAATTCATTTAACGTGCCAAAGCCTTTATGGGTTATAAATTAGAAAATTAGGATTGTTTAAAATCCAACAGCTTTTTCAAATTTGGGACAATTCATCCGGAATGGGATTTATACGCTCATTTGAAAAAAGAGTTTCATTTTTGTTGTTCTCGCATCAATTCAAAAGGATAATTGATAGTGCCAGTAATTTTTTTCAGGGCATTTTTTTGCAACTCCATTGCCAGAAAGTCATCATCAGGCATGTTGACAGGGGCCTGCAGTTTAAATTCTGAAGCCTTTCTGAAACCAAATTTCAAAAAATACCCTGTGCTGTCGAATACTGTGACTGCATTGTATCCCAATGCTTTGGCCTTTTTTAATCCATTTTCAATAAGCGCCTCTCCTATGCCATGTGATTGGTATTTATAATCTACCGCCATGGTTGAGAGGGATAGTATCGTATTTTTACCGCTTCCGGAAATTACAGACAGAGGAAATAACAACAGATAACCGAATATTTCTCCTTCATATTCTGCAAGGAGGGATAGTTTAGGAATAAATTCCTCTTTTAACCTTAGCTTTTGAACCAGCCTGGCCTCATCTTCCCTGTTGAATGTACTTGCTAGCATATGGTTTACGGCCTGATAATCGGTAGCCCGCTCAGGCCGGACATGGAGCTTTCTCATGGGATTATTGTTTATCAGGTAAATATATGAATTTTTATTAAAAAAACAAAGGGGGCCATGAGAATCGGTTAGCGGTAGCGCTCGCTGGTCTCTACTTCATGAAAAGGTTTTTCGCAGGGTACAAACAAATATTGCTATACAGTGTTTGTGCAACATCATGATTAAAATCGCCTATTCAGAAAAATATCACCTTCCACTACCGGAGAACCATCGCTTTCCCATGGAGAAGTATTCACTTATCCCTCAACAGTTGCTTTATGAAGGAACATTTGAAAAGGAGAATTTTTTTATACCTCAGCAATTTGACAGCAAGGTGATATCGGCCGTTCATGATGATTATTACATTGAAAAATTGAATACCGGAAAACTACAAAGGCATGAAGAGCGCAGGATTGGATTTCCATGGAGCCAGGAACTTATAAGAAGGGAGGAGCATATCACCTATGGTACAATACAGGCGGCGCTCTATGCTATGGAAAAGGGCATCGCCTTTAATGTGGCAGGAGGTACGCATCATGCATATCGCGACAGGGGCGAAGGATTCTGTATTTATAATGATATTGCAGTGGCTTCGCAGTATTTACTTGATCGTCAAAAGGCGAATCAAATACTGGTGGTGGATTTGGATGTACATCAGGGCAATGGAACGGCTAAAATCTTTGAGAAAGATAAAAGAGTCTATACTTTCAGTATGCACAGTGCAAAAAACTATCCCTTGCATAAGGAAAACTCCGACCTGGATATCGCTTTAGACGATAAAATTACTGATAACGAATACCTAAACTTGCTTCGTTATCACCTGAAAAACCTGATTGATAAGGTTACCCCCGATATAATTTTTTTTCAATCAGGGGTTGACATTCTTGAGAATGATCGGCTTGGTAAATTAAACATTAGTAAAGAAGGCATAAGAGAGCGGGATGCCATTGTAATGAAAAACGCGTATAAGCGAGATATCCCTGTGGCAGCTTCGATGGGAGGGGGGTATTCTCCTTTGGTAAGAAATATTGTTGATGCTCATTGTAACACATACCGGTTGGCAAAAGATATTTACGACTGATTTTATTGATATAATCCTACCAGGAAAGGCGGGGGCTGCAAACCCTGAGCCTGAAAGCAAACTTTTATTAATCCTGATCTAAAGAAATATTTAAAAATAATTGGTTTTTGATTTATATATCTTTATTTTTAAAATTCTTAACCTGCATTATTCATTAATGTTGCAAATATGAATTAGATGCAGGTCAATCCCGTTTTGAATTATTCGGGTTAGAAAAAATTATTAAATCATAAAAATATTTGTATGGACACCAATGTATTAATAAAAGCTGGTATAGTTGGCCTGGGAGGCAGCCTGCTCATGTTTATAATCCTCCAGCTAGCTATTGTATCCGGCATGGCTCCTTTCAATGTTCCACCATCGCATGCATTTCTTATTGAGCTGGGAATGGATTCAAAAGCCCTTGCAATCATTATCCACTTTTTATACGGGGCTTTCTGGTCGGTTATGCTGGTTCTTTTTTACGGTGATGAAGTCAATTTTGGTCGGGGCATATCTTTGTCAGTTACTTTATGGGTATTGATGATGATAGTGATAAGTCCTGTCATTAATTGGGGCTTTTTTGGCGGCGGGGAAAATACGCTGCTTGACCCCTCCAGTAAGATGTATGTGGAAGAAGGTATAAAGTACCCACTGGGAACCCTGGTTGTTCATCTTTTTTATGGATTGATAATAGGCTGGTTTGATCCGAAATGGGCCATTATCCAGTTTGAAGAAGATGATTTTGAGGAAGATGATGAGGATTAGAAACAGATTCTACAAGGTTTGATAATTTGACTAAGCAACTTAATTTATTTTTAAATTAAGGTTTTCTCCATTTAATGGTGACCTTTTTTTTGCCCCATTTGAGTGCATTTTCTCTGGAGGTGCCCATGTAAATGTCAACCTTTCGGGTCCATCGTTTATTCATTTTATCGCGAACAATGTAGGTGCCTTTCAGGTCTATAATTTTTACTTCTGTTCCATAAACCAATCCCGAATCAATCAAATCGCGCGATACGGCAATAGCTTTCATCCCGGGTTTCAGGGTGTCGCCCCAGGCGGTAATTGTAGGATGATCGCGATGGGTTTGGCCGGGCAGAGAATTGTAAGCAGTGGCGGGTAATTTTCTTTTTTTCTTTTTATCTAGGTGTGGAACCGCCCAGGGGAAAAAAAAAAAAAAAAAAACCAAA
>CAYFQK010000140.1:6626-8457 GCA_964345255.1 uncultured Bacteroidales bacterium
AGTGGCGGTTACTTTCATTTTCCGGTTATACTCAGGTTGGCAACCTGCAAGGAGTATCAAATAAGCAAAGACGACAATCCGAATTATGGTATTTAAATTTGATTTACTTAACATTGAATCAATCTGATGTGTGATTTTTCATATGTAGAATAGCTTTCCAAATGTAGAATAGCTTTCCAAACCGTCATTTTTAGTATTGTGTTTTTTCATAGCTCTACACACTACCGATTATTCCGCCATCTCTTCCGGCACGCCAGTGGCTATCGGATTTTCGGGGTGACTGGTCCATTCGAACCATCCGCCGTCAAACACCGAAATTTTAGGGTATCCCATCAGCCATGCGTTAAAGAAAGCTTCGCTGCCCCGCCAGCCTGTGCCACAATAAAAGGCCAGGTGTTTGTCAGGTGTGATGCCCCATTCCTTCCAGTTTTGAGCTATTTCGCGATATTCGCGGGTGGTATGGTCTACGTTGCGATAATTTTCCATGTGATAAGCATCGGTTCCACAATTCCCGAAAATAGCTCCTGGAATCCGGCCTTTGGTTTCGATGTAGTTGTACCCACTGACTTCACCTTTGATTTCAGGGAAAGAACGGATACTCACCAGGTCGCCGTTCCCGGAATCCAGGAGTTCTTTTGCCTCGGGCAGGTCGACAAAAACTTCCGGTCTACCCGGAATTTCACCGCCAAAATTATTGACAGGCTGAGGCTGGTAATCCTGAGAGGTGGTTTCGTATCCGGCCTGCTCCCAGCGGGTGATGCCGCCGTTGAGGACTTTCACATCCTTCACACCGGCATACAGCAGTATGGCTGCGCATCGTATGGCTCCCAGGTGGCCGGCACTGCGTCCCGGATATGGGTCGTCATTGTCGGGATTGGAGAATCGACCGTAAAGCACGACGGTCGAATCTTTGGTGATGCCATGCTTTTCCAGCGTAGCTTTCAGCTCTTCCGGAGACCGCCGGTTCCAGGTAACTTCCGATTCCAAATCCATAGTATTCATCGGAACAGCTTGTGGGATATGGCCCTGCTTGTAATCATCGATATAGTCGTAGTGCGAATGCAGGATAACGTAATTTTTTCCCTCGTAATGCGGTGGCTTTTCGCCATGAATCAGGCTGTTCACCCAATCGGGATAAACAAGTTGGTGGTAGTTGGGAAGGTGTTCCATGGGCAGGCTTTCGTCCTTCGTCCATTCTTCCTCAAAGAGGTGGTAGCCCTTTACATCCACATAACCTACATCCAGCAGCATCCGGGCAAACTGCTCGGTTTGTCCGCGGTCATAGCCATAAATAACAACCGATTGTTGTGGTGTAATTCCTTTGCTGTCGAGCAGTTCTTTCATCTCAAACTGGTAATGTGTCCATTCAAACGGAAAGCTTTTGGCGTTTTTGATATGCCCGCCACGCTTTTCTCCGCGAAGCTTCCAGCCGTTGTACGCCTCTACGGGCCGGATATCGACGATTAGAATATTGGGATTTTCGTAAATTCTTGACATGTCGCCAGTAGAAAGTTCTTTGATCTGCGTCATAGGTTTGTTGTTTTTAAATCTCTTTCAAGTTAGGAATTTCGCTGACTATATACAAATGACAAATGAGTGGGGGGATTGTTTAATAATTCGAATTAGTGCGAATTTTTGCAAAGATTTTATTGCATTCTACCACTGATCAATTTCTATTTGTAATTCACCATGAGATAAGGTATCCCTATTCTTAATTTCTTTTCTTGCCTTCTTGAGTCGACGTTTTTGATCGTCACTTAATTTATAAAGTTCATCATGCACTTTAGCTTCAATGATGGTTTTAAGGGCATTTAAAAACGATTGATCATCT
>CAYFQK010000141.1:0-8422 GCA_964345255.1 uncultured Bacteroidales bacterium
CGAGGAGCGCCGCCTCGTCGCCGCCGAAATCCTCCTGGAACCAGTTGTAGATGCCTTTTCTGGTCGTGGTATTGGCCTCGCTGAAAAACCGTAATACATACAATCCGTTTTCCAGTTCAGCAACGCTTAGCCGGTGTTTTGCCGTGTTTAGGAAAAGCGTGTTAATCACTTTCCCCGTGATATTTATCACTTCAATTTTATTGATCTTTTCAGGAGAATTGATGTGGATGTAATCCGAATGTGCTGGATTGGGATAAACGCTCAAAGTATTGGATAGCTGATCCATATCACTTGCTGTATTCACCCCGACAGAAATAAAACTTTCCTTTGTTTCAGTATCGGAGCCGGCTTCATTGGTGGCAACCAGTTGCACATTATAGTCTCCGGGTTCATTGTAAGTAACTGTAGGATTCTGTTGATTTGATATTGCAGGTGTTCCACCTTCAAAGGTCCAGCTCCATGAAGTAGGGTTATTAGAAGACATATCGGTAAATTCGACACTTTCCCCCTCAACGATATTAGTTTGGCTGGCTTCAAACTCAGCCTCAGGGGGCAGCATACCGCCGCTGCAGCTAATTTGCGCTTCCCAGCCAGGCTCATTAACGTTATTATCGGAATGAAACTGGAAAGTAAGCGCTCCCGAGCTATTGGTTGCCGTTATTGTTCCCGGGGACTCCGTTCCGCAATAAGTACCAATCAAATCAGCCGATGTAGATTCGCCATCATATATTTTCAGCCAATCATAGCTGCAGTTCTCGTGGTCTTCAACATTAAACGAGAGAAACTCAACTGTAAGAAATTCATCGGTGGCCGGGGTAAATGTCATGGTCAGATCAGTTCCATCAGAGTAATTGCCATCGGGGCCGCCATCGTCGTAAAATAATCCCTGACAGGTTGAAACCGTTTGGTTTGTCATAGTGAATTCTGCAGAGGCTGTGATATAATCTTCTTCTGTAATGGTTTCTTCATCCGTTCCATTACTTACAGTGAGTGTTACATCATAAGTGCCCGGGTCTTCATAAACCACGACCGGGTTTTGTTCATTGCTTGTAGCCGGCGTGCCCCCCTCAAAAGTCCATTCCCATGAAGTGGGATTTCCGCAGGTTTCATCAATAAATTCTACTTCCGACCCAATCAGAATGTTAGTTGAGCTGGCTGTAAAGCCCGGAGAGAACCCAAGGGAAGTGAGTTCAATATCCTGAACTACAGCGTTATAATCCTCGATTGAAATCCCTTCAATGGTCTCTGTTTCATGACATTCGCTATAAAATGTCAAATCATAAGTCCCTGCTTTAATAAGCCTGTAATAATTTCCGACAGGAAGAGATGAAAATACGGCGCTATTGTCCTGGTCATGCCCCTCTATGACTACCTCGGCTTCAACAGCATTCCCTGTTTCACCGTCAGTCACAACTCCCCGGATGCCATAAGTTGCCTGCTCCATATAGTTTAAGAGTGAACGATAGTTGTACTCCCAGTGATTTTCCAGTTCACTTTCAGGAATAAGTTTCACATCCGATAATTCGATGGTTACTTCCCTGCAGCTATGGAAATAATTCATATAATCCTGGCGGCCACCGGAAATGGAGTACCAGGAGTACCCGTTGGTAATTCCATCGTTAAAACTGTTCATATAACCTGCCGGACTGTGCAACTGAGCCGTATCGGCGTACTCATGACTAATAAACTGGTACCACTCATCGTCGGCATGCAAATCAGGCCAAGTATCCCAGGGGTAATTAATTACTTCGGCACCCCCGTGAAAGTTCGCCGACATCACAAAATCATGATCTTCCGCAAAATCCATAAAAGCTATCGTCTCGGGCTGCCAGGCATTTCCGTCGGGATGTTCGCCGTCTTCAGGGTCAGGGAAATTCCTGTTCAGGTCAATTCCATTGGCGTTGCCTCTGGTAGCCCCTGTAACACTGGAGTTACCCGTGGCATAGGTACCATCGGGATTTGCATTAGGATTAATATAAATTTCCATGTTGTCTACCAGGTTGGTAATGCGGTCATTCGAACCATAATTTGACAATAAATGATCGATGTAGCGCAACATTAAGACATACCCGGCGGTTTCGTCTCCATGCATAGTTGACGTATAGAAAAATTCAGGCTCATTTTCATTGGAATCAACATTATCTGAGATTCTTGCCACAAGCAATTCCCTTCCTTCAATAGTAGTGCCTATATTCTCCACCGTGCATAAACCGGGGTAATCAACCTCAAACTGTTCCATCATGTCCACGTACCCTTCATAAGTTGGGTATTCATCCCACTCATAGGTGCTTCTTTCATCAGGGGCCCACATCTTTGGTTTAGCCAGCTCAGAGGGATTGTAGAGTAACGTATATTCCACACCCAAAGCCTTAAACGCTTCAAAACCTTTGCGGCTGGCATAAGCATAAATCCAATCGTCTTCTGATTGGGAATCTATGCTAATTAGCTCAGAGGCCTTATCCAGTAGCGCGTCACTAACCCCGGAATCAAATCTGAAAAACACTTCTTTTCTTTCATGCAGAATGGTTTCTGCATCTTTGGGGTTGGTCCTGAATTGAGCTGCAACATTTTGCCCTATTAAAAGAGCCAGAACAATTATAACGTACTTGTAATGCATTTTTTCTGTAATTAGTTTTTTAAACAGGTCATAGACATCTTATGGAAGTCATTGGTTGTATTAGCCATCAAATTCTTCCATTACCTTTTTAATCTGGTTGTTAACGCTTTTATTCACTTTTACAAGAGGCAGTCTCAGGTTATTGCTGATAAGTCCCATATGATCAAGGGCCGCTTTGATCCCTGCCGGGTTCCCATCGGCAAAAAAAGCGTCCATAACATCCTTAAGCTTAAAGTGAAGTTTACGGGCCCCGGCAAAATTATTATCAAGGGCATTAGCCACCATAGTTGAAAACTCGCCGGGATATGCATTGGCAGTGACCGAAATCACTCCGTCAGCACCTAAAGCAATCAGCGGAAGCGTTAAGGGATCATCACCTGATAAAACATTAAAATCATCGGGGCGCTCTTGCAGTATCGCTTCTATCTGAGCAAAATTGCCGGAAGCCTCTTTTATAGCCACCACATTTTTAATGTCATAGGCCAGTTGCAAAGTAATATCAGCAGGGATGTTCGACCCGGTCCTTCCCGGAACGTTGTAGAGTATAACAGGCAAAGGAGAGGCTGAAGCAATATTCTTAAAATGATTATATAGTCCTCTGGGCTGCGGCTTGTTATAATAAGGAGCCACTGACAGTATGCCATCCCCCTTACTCAGATTAAGTGAGCGTAAATCTTTTATAACGTGTTCTGTATTATTTCCTCCCACGCCTATCACAACAGGCACGCGTCCTTTCACCGTATCGCCTACAAAATCAATAACTGCATTTTTCTCGTCATGGGTAAGCGTGGCCGATTCGCCCGTTGTGCCCAGCACAACAACGAAGTCTATCCCTTTCGAGATAATATGTTCCAATAGTTTTTCAAGTGAACCAAAGTCAATAGTTCCATATTTACGGAATGGTGTTACAATGGCGGCTCCTGTTCCTTTAAATTTTTTGTTCATAAGCGCTATTTTTGTTTATCTGATTCAAATAATCGAGCGCGACCTGGATAAAATGATTTAATCGCTGCTCATTAATGTGAAGATTAAATTCTATGAAGGGCAGTTTTAACTGATCGTTCATACTGATTTTTAATTTTGACTGAAGAGTAACTGCCAGATAGTTAAGCGGGAAGTATTCTCCGGGATTAAAAAGTAGCATAACATCATACTGCTTTCCCGCCAGTTGGGATATTCCCTCTTTCTTAGGAATATTAAGGAAGTTAAGATCCCTCCTGTTAAGGACATAAAACCTCCGGCCGATAAGATCTTCAGACATCTCCTTACTTTTGGTAAAAATGACTATATCCACATCATCTACACAACCCGAGAGCATTTCTTCTGCCCTGCTTAATTCCTCGTGGCTATCAATTCCTGTTAAGTCGACTAAAACGCAAATACTCCCAACTTCTTTGATGTTCAGTATTTTGGCTTGACGCTTTGTGGCCCGAACTTTGTTTTTGAGGACATAATACCCAATAAACGTTTGTATATCTGCCATTTAAATAAATTCCGACTAATTAACGACCGAAAATAAGCTTATTTTGTCAGAGTTTCAAGTAAGGTAGAATAAGAATACCGATTTTCCTTGCGCTGTTTTGCTTTTCACCATTTTGCTCAATAATTGTTCCCCGGGAATGGCAACATCTTATTGATTATTATGATCAGCACAATGCAGGACATATTACCAAAAAAGCAATAATAATAGCTGCTTATGTACTATTTGATTGCTTTTTTAGAAATAATTTTATATTTTCATACCAACTTTGAATATTTATCATAATGGCTGAAAATATTTTAAATCAATACATGCGGCGTCGTCTTGGCGATGAAGAGAAAAGAAAACAATACACTTCCACCCAGCGGACTGGCAAACCGTTTGTGACTATTTCAAGACAATATGGCTGCCCCTCACGTATTATTGCCGGCGAACTGCAGAGGGAATTAAATCAAATCACCGGACACGTAAAAGAATGGGATATCGTTAATAAGGAAATCATACAGAATTCAGCTCATGAATTGAATATCAATCCCGATAAGCTAAAGTATGTTTTTGAAGCGGAACAAAAATCGGTTATCGATGAAGTGATCGCCGCTATGTCTACCCGCTACTTTAAAAGCGATCGAAAAATCAGGAAAACGATTCGGGAGGTAATAGAAAATCTGGCCTCTGCGGGTTATTCCATTATCATTGGCCGCGGAGGTGTAGCCATTACAAACGACTTTCCAAACTCACTCCATGTAAGTCTTTTTGCAACGCAAAACTGGCGGCTCCAGAGGATAATGAAACGTCATGATTTCAGAACAGAAAAGGAAGCTTTTAATCACATGCGCTACGTTGATAAAAAACGTACAGATTTGATAAATCATTTTTCGGGAGGAGAATTTGATTTTAATAAGTTTGATTTAAAAATAAACTGTGAGAAGTTCTCTCCAGAGGAAGTTGCCAAACTTATTGCATCAACTATGCAGGCGAAAAAAATGATCTGAACCTCCGGCAAACCCATTGCATAATCATCAATTAAATAGCCGAAAAAATGTCCGGTACTTTTTAGGGCGGATTATAAGCCCTCCATTATACCGGACATTCTTTATAGGGTCATGTTTATAACCGTTTACTTTTCTGACGTACTTTTTGCCGTGGTTTTTATTTTCGGTTTAGCCTTCTCTTTAAGTAAGGCTAAGTCGATCACTTCGATCATATCGTCGATGTAATGAAACCGTACGCCTTTGATATATTCAGGCTTTATATCTTCAATTTCCTTCTTATTTTCCGAAGAAAGGATGATGTCTTTTATTTTAGAGCGCTTAGCTGCAAGAATTTTTTCTTTGATTCCACCCACAGGTAAAACCCGTCCCCTAAGTGTTGTTTCACCGGTCATGGCGACCTTAGACTTGACCTTACGACGCGTAAAGGCGGAAGCTAAAGCTGTAAATATAGTAATCCCTGCCGAAGGGCCATCCTTGGGTGTTGCTCCTTCAGGGATATGGATATGCACATTCCACTTCTCAAATTCTGATGGTTCAATTTGAAGATAATTAGAATTTGATTTAAGATATTCAAAAGCAATGGTGGCCGATTCTTTCATAACATCGCCAAGGTTCCCTGTCAGTGTAAGCCTTCCTTTTCCACTGCTGAGGCTAACTTCAACAAACATTATCTCTCCCCCTACGGCAGTCCATGCCAGCCCCGTCACAACGCCGGGGACATCATTATCCAGATGATCGTCGCGATGAAACTGCGGCGGGCCGAGTATTTCATGCAAATCGGACGGCTTAATGCCTTTGCGGTATTGCTTATTCATTACGATGTACCGGGCTTGATTCCGAATCACTTTTGCCAGGCGCTTTTCCAGATTTCTTACGCCCGACTCGCGGGTATAGTCTTCTATCACACGCTCCAGCACTCCTTTATTAAAAGTGATCTGGTTAGATTTCACCCCATGCTCATTGAGCTGTTTTGGGATTAAGTGACGCTTGGCTATCTGGTATTTTTCCTCCATAAGGTAACCATTCACATGAATCACTTCCATCCTGTCGCGCAATGCCGGATGAATTGTATTCAGGGTATTGGCTGTAGCTATAAACATCACATGCGAGAGGTCGAACTCTGTCTCCAGAAAATTATCGTAGAACGCCATATTCTGTTCGGGGTCCAACACTTCCAGCAAAGCGGAAGCGGGATCGCCGTTTACGTTGGCACCGGCTACTTTGTCCACTTCATCCAGAACAAAAACAGGGTTGGCCGTACCGGCTTTCCTAATGCTTTGAATAACACGACCGGGCATAGCTCCTATATAAGTCTTACGATGGCCACGTATCTCGGCCTCATCACGCAGCCCCCCAAGAGACATGCGTATATATTTTCTTCCCAGCGCTTCGGCAATAGACTTACCTAAAGAAGTTTTGCCTACTCCCGGAGGACCAACAAAACAGAGAATAGGCGACTTCATGTCATTCTTCAGTTTGAGCACCGCCAGGTATTCGATGATGCGGTCTTTCACTTTCTCCAAACCATAGTGATCACGGTCCAACACTTTTTGTGCATTGCCCAGGTCGAAGTGGTCTTCACTGAATTCATTCCATGGCAAATCCACCAATGTATCCAGGTAGTTCATCTGGATACTGTATTCCATAGCGGCGGGATTCATTCGCTGCAGTTTTCCCGCTTCTTTTTCAAAAATATTATTGACACGTTCGGGCCATTTCTTTTTCTTAGCCCGCTGTCGGAGTTCATCAATCTCCTGCTCATTGGTGTTATCGCCCAGTTCCTCTTTAATGGTTTTCAGCTGCTGATTCAGAAAATAATCTCTTTGCTGCTTATCGAGGTCGGTTTTGACTTTATTCTGGATATCATTTTTCAGATCCACCATTTGCATTTCTTTCGATAAGGTTTCCAGGCCTTTTTGAGTACGATCCTGGATATTATCTGCCTCCAGCAAATGTTGTTTCTCCGTAACATCCGCATTCAGATTAGAACATATGTAGTTCACCAGGTAATTCTGGCTCTCAATGTTATCGAGCGTAAAAGCGGTTTCGGAAGGAATATTTGGAGATTTTTTAATTATTTGGTAGGCCATGTCTTTCATGGAAGACAAAAGCGCTTCGAATTGTTCTTCGTCTTTTGGTTTTGTTGCGCCCGGCATGCTTTTTACCTCCGCCATAAGATAAGGATCTTGCTGCGTGATTTTTTCCATGGTGAAACGCCTGCGTCCTTGTATGAGTATGGTGGTATTCCCTTCGGGCATATTCAGCATTTTAATGATGCGCGCAACCGTCCCTACTTTATGAAAATCAGCATCTCCAGGCTCCTCGATGTCGTCTTTTTTCTGGGCTATAGCCCCCAGCATCTTAGTGCCCTTGTTAACTTCTTTTATTAATGTCAGCGACTTCTCTCTGCCGACAGTTATGGGGGTTATGACTCCCGGAAAAAGTACAGCATTCCTCAACGGCAGAATGGGTAGTTGTTCCGGCAACTCTTCATTTTCTATCTCTTCCTCATCTTCCGTTGACAAAACCGGTATCACCTCTGCCTCTCCGTTCATATCCGATAAGCCAAGAAAATCATCTCTATCAAATGGTTTCATATTGTTTTCTGGTATTTTTCTTTGTTATCTCAAGGACTTATCAATGTTCATGCCAAAGGGCCGTAGCTTCAGGCTTAAGGATAATGTGACATATCCGGGCTATCAACTGCTAAGTTCATGCTAAATTGTCAGAGGTTACCGTCCCGGGAACTTCTCAGACCTGTCAAAGACTTCTCTTAGTATTTCCTGTTCGGTCTCGTCAAATTCTTTGCCGCGACGTTTATAAACAGCTGTAGCTACTTCCACAGCTTTCTTAAAAACGAATGGTGTATACCCGCTTTTTCCTCCCCAGGCAAAGGAGGGTATATAATTTCGCTGAAACCCCTCACCAAAAATATTGGCATTCACACCTGCCACTGTCCCCGTATTAAACATGGTATTAATTCCGCATTTCGAATGGTCACCCATGATTAAGCCAATGAACTGCTGACCTGTATGTATAAAAGTTTTTCCGGGATAGTTATACAAGCGAACAGGTTGGTATGTATTCTTCAGGTTGGAAGTATTCGTATCAGCTCCAATATTACACCATTCAGCAATAACAGAATGCCCCATGAAACCTTCATGGGCTTTATTGGAATACCCAAAAATTACCGAATCCTGAAATTCTCCTCCTACTTTTGAGTGTGGTCCGATGGTTGCCGGCCCGTATACCTTCGCTCCCATTTTTATTTTGGAGTTGTTGCACAGAGCTACAGGCCCTCTGATCATGGCCCCTTCCATAACTTCTGCATCC
>CAYFQK010000142.1:0-5106 GCA_964345255.1 uncultured Bacteroidales bacterium
AGCGTAGTCTGTTCAGGAGTTTTAGAAACTATCAGGAGGTGTATTTCCATCCTCCAAAAAACATTTCCACTTTTGCAGTATGATGGCGTCCGAGCTTAAAAAAAGCTGGTGATGTGGATGCCGCGGAGTATTTAAGTATCGCTGATAGTTAAATAGATGAGGCTTAGTTCTTCAATTTTTTGAAATGCAGTATCAGCAGTAATCAACGGTACGTCAAGATAAATCGCCGTTGCTGCAATAATGGCATCGGGTAATTTTATTTTGACGGATTTCCTGATGCGGATAACCTCATTTACAATTTTTTCATCCAGATGAACAACATGAAGCGTATCACAAATCGTCTTTACCATTTCTGCTTCTTCGGCGGTGCTAAAGGTATAGCCTAAAACTTCCATATAGGTGATAACAGAAACCGAAAGGGTATCGCCCGGTTGTGCAAAAGCAGACAGTTTGAGCTGATTCTTTGACAAATAAATCAGGATATTTGAATCCAGAAGTTTGTCAGCTCCATTCATCTCTTTGTTCTTTTTGCCATTTCACAGGATCATCCAATTCTTTAAATAGCTGCTGATCCTTTATTTTTTCAATCATTCTCTGAAGCTGATGGTATTGATCCGTTTGCCGGTTTGTATGCTCGTCTTTTATTTGTTCCACCTGCGATACAAAACTTAATGATTTTAAAAGCCTGATCAGCAGATTAGCATCTTTTGCTGATTTAACCGAAACTTTTATTGTATTCATGACGGGTACTCTTTTTTAAGGTATAAAGTTAAATGATTGTGTCTTGATGTGCAAGGTTTCATTGGGTAATTGATAAATTGCCGTCTGGCGGTTTGGGATTGGTTTGGTGCTTGTTATTTGTAGTCTCGAATTTATGTCATCTCGAATTATCGCTAATTTTTAGCGAATTATTGCGAAGCTTTCGCGAGCTGGCGTAGTTGTGAGTTGGCGTCCCGATAGTTATCGGCATGGCGAATTAGCGAACTGACGAGTTATCATTATTTTGTATTTAGCTGCCATTTTTGTTTGTTATTAATCATGTTTAACAGCATAGAGATGATATGGTCGTAATCGTCCTTTAATTTTTTATTTTTCGGCATTTGCTATTCTCAAAGCGTGCTGATACAATGTGTCGTTGATTCTGAATCCTTGCTCGCGAAGGCTGGTAAGTGGGACAGTTGCATCATCGATTAATTTTGCCTGTTGCATTCTTAAAATCATTCCTATTGTACCGATAACATTTAGATTCAGACTAACGGCGCAATTCCTGGCTGCTTTATCATCCAATGCCACTATAAAGCCTTTGTTTTTTTGTGCTGATGCAATCACCTCCGACTCCCCTTTTCCGAGGTCCCAGGCATGGATATGGGCCGGAACTTCAACAGCGGTAACTTCGTAACTAGTGCGGTTGTGATGAAGCCACCGGGTAGCTTCATCGTGATGTTTTTGAATTTCATTGATAACGCCCTCCGGAATAATCACCTGATCGCATAATACAGGTAGTTTATCAATTAATTCAATTTTAGCTAGAAATATCACCGGTGAGGCATTAACAACGACTTTCATATTTTTTTAATGTTCAAGTTCTTTATCCAGATCGGAAGGGGTATACTGAAAAGGACTAACATCATGCTTTTTTAGTAATTCGAGAAATTCGTACCTGGAAATGTCAGCAATTTCCGCTGCTTTAGATTGGGATATTTTTCCCTGTTCAACCCATTTACATAAAGCCGCTTCCAATAACTCACGGGCAAATTTCTCAGGCCTGCTTCGCAATACGGAAAAAGCCTGATCGGGTATGTCTAATGTTATACGGTAACTCATTGTTTTCGATTTTTAGCTATTGTAGCATCAAAGTTACAAAACTTTCGCATGCATAACATTATTGTTTGTTGTTCGTTGTTTAGCCTTACATTGAACACGGAACCCCGATTCGCTTCGCTCTCGGGATTAGTTCGCCCAACGTTTTTCAGTTCGCTCCGCTCCTGAAAACCGGGGATCACTGAACACGGAACAATGAACACGGAACACTTTTCAGCATTAATTCGAGAGTACCTTATTTACTCTCTGTCGCTCGGGCACTCCCTCGCATCAAAGCCTGGCGTCGACTTCGTCTTTGGGCAGGACGCCTTTGATATCGAATACTACGGTGTCGCCGTCTTTTTTGTAGTTTTCCAGGTCGAGCTTTTCGAAGGTTTTATGGGCGACGGCAGCGACGATGGCATCGTAACCCGGTTTCGGGTCCCGGATTCCGGATTTCGAATTCATCGTTTCATCTGTAATCAGATCAATTCCGTATTCTTCTTTGACTTCCTGCGGGTTGGCCCATGGGTCGTATACATCGACGCTGCAGCCGTAGGATTCGAATTCACGCACTACATCAATCACCCTTGAGTTGCGGATGTCGGGGGTATTTTCCTTAAAGGTGATGCCGAGGACCAGGACTTTGGAGTTGGCGATGGTCTGGCCCTTTTTGATCATGTGCTTGACGGTTGTTCCGGCCACGCGGAAGCCCATGCTGTCGTTGAGGCGGCGCCCGGCGAGGATGATTTCGCTATGGTGGCCGATCTCGGCGGCTTTATGGGTGAGATAATACGGGTCGACGCCGATGCAGTGGCCTCCGACCAGTCCAGGCCTGAAAGGCAGGAAGTTCCACTTGGAGCCGGCGGCTTCCAGCACGTCGAGGGTATCGATGCCCATTTTTTCAAACAGTGCCGACAATTCATTCACAAAAGCAATATTGATGTCGCGCTGGGCATTTTCAATGACCTTGGCGGCTTCGGCCACCTTTAAAGATGGGGCGCGGTGCGTGCCGGCAGTGATGACGGTTTTGTAGAGCTCATCCACCCAGTCGGCTACCTGCGGGGTGCTGCCCGAGGTGATTTTTTTGATGGTGGCTACCGTATGCTCCTTATCGCCGGGGTTAATACGCTCGGGGGAGTAGGCTACGAAAAAGTCTTTGTTGTATTTGAGTCCGCTGACCTGCTCGAGCACCGGCACGCAGTCTTCCTCCGTAGCACCGGGGTAGACGGTGGATTCATAGATGACCGTATCGCCTTTCTTCAGCACTTTCCCTACGGTTTCAGAGCCTTTAATAAGGGGGGTAAGGTCAGGCTTTTTGTTTTTGTCGATGGGTGTGGGCACGGTGACGATGTAGGTATTGCACTCCTGGATATCGAGCATGCCATAGGTGACGTACAGCCCTTGCTTCCCATTATGAATCAGTAGCGGGTTATCCTGAAGAAGGACCTCCTGCAGCTTGTCTTCTTCTACCTCGAGGGTTGAGTCAAGGCCTTTTGCAAGTTCGTCGACGCGGTTTTTTTTGATGTCAAATCCTACCACAGGATATTTTTTAGCAAACTCGACGGCGAGGGGTAAGCCGACATAGCCGAGGCCGATGACGGCGATCTTTGTATCGTTTAAGTTCATGTTTATGTTTGGTGTTTGGTGTTCGTTGTTTTTTGTTCCTTGTTTCGGGTTTCGGTGGAATCTGGAATCTGGAATCTGGAATCTGGAATTTTGAATTTTTAATTTTTAATTCTTATTTATTCTCAATTGTACTATCAGGGCTTCGTACTTTCGTATTATCGTACCCTCGTACTCTCGTGCTTTCGTACCCTCGTGCTTTCGTACCCTCGTGCTCTCGTACTCTCGTACTCTCGTGCTTTCGTACCCTCGTGCTTTCGTACCCTCGTGCTTTCGTACTCTCGTACTATCGTTCTACCGGAACAGGCTGATGATGATGGCTGTAGTGGAGACCACCGTGCTGACGGCCGATACGATAAACATGTAGTCCTGGGCAGATTCGCGGAAGACGGTACGCTTGAGGGGTTTGACGTATATGATGTCGCCGGGCTGTATGTGGAAGTCTTTTTTGTCAAGTATCGCCTTTTTGGTGAGGTCGATATGTTTGATGACCTCCTGCCCTTCCTGCTGGCGGATGAGGATAACGTTTTCGCGGTTGGCGTTGTAGGTAGCTTCGCCGGCCATGCTGAGCGCTTCAAAGATGTTGAGGTCGTCCTGCGTGGCCACCTGGGTGCCGGGCCGCCGCACCTCGCCCATCACCGTAAAGCGATAGGAAGCGAAACGGACAATCAAGCTAAATTCTTTGAGATAGGCGGAAATTTCTTCCCGTATCTTTTTTCGCACTTCTTCGATGGTCAGGCCTTCAACGTCTACTTCGTCAACCAGCGGCAAGATAATCTTACCGTCGTCTTTGACCATGTAAGAGGTGTAGTAGGTACTCTGCTGGTCGTACCTTGGTGTGCGGTACTGCTGCTGACCTTGAAAGATGGCATTATACTCCGGGTTCAAGGTACTCACCTGAACGTATAGCAGGTCGCCGGAACGAACGGTGTAGGGTTCGCGTTCGGCGGGAGAATAGGTTTCGTCCTCCCTCTCCTCCGACAGGTCGTGGAGGTAGGTAATGCGTTTCTGCGAGCCGCAGGAGCTTAGTAGAACGGCTGCAACTAGTATTACAAAAATGTTGAGTTTGTTCATGGGTTTGAGATTTATAGTCATTTGCTTCGCGTAATTGTATTGTAATTTGAGCTAAAGCTCGTAATTTGTTGTAATTCGTTGTAATTTGAGCTGAAGCTCGTAATTTGCTTCGCGTAATTTGTTGTAATTTAATTGTAATTAATTGGGGCCTATGGTTTTGATGTAATTGTTAATTTTTATGCCAATTTTATCAATTAAATCTAATAGTTGTTCAAATTCTTCATCCTTAATTAGCTTACGATTACGGGCTTTGGTCAGCCAGGTTTTTGTTTCGAATAATGACCCCCGTGAGTAATAACTAAAATGCTTTCGTTCTTTGTAATGATATCTTCCAATTCCTTCCGAAAGATTTGCCGCAATCGAATCAGCAGCTCGTACTAATTGCTTTCCGATAGTATCTTTATTAAAATAAGACCATTTAATCACAATGGAGTACACTTCTTCACCCAGGTTCATTGCAAGATTATAGGTTTGGAAATCTTCTAATTTCATCAGGATTATAAAATAAGCTGGTTATTATCCTCTTCGTAATTTATAGCCTGCCCCGTGGTCATATTCCAGACCACTGGGGTAATTTGCGCTGAAGCGCGTCATTTAATTGTAATT
>CAYFQK010000142.1:5206-8382 GCA_964345255.1 uncultured Bacteroidales bacterium
TGTGGATTGGTTTTCATACAGCTATACAATCATTCAGTCATTCAATAATCATTTGCGCTGCGGCGTCATTTACAGTGATTTGTGCTGAAGTGCGTAATTGGTTGTAATTTGAGCTAAAGCTCGTAATTCATTGTATTAAACTATCATCTGATCCAAAATTTTTAACAATAAATTACTATCAATTACTATCAATTCCTATCAATTACTATCAATTACTACAAATTACTCCTATTATTATTTCGCCAGGGGATGGTAATCGCCGCGGAGGCCGAGGGGTTTTTTGTTGCGGATGTCGTGGACCAGGGTAATGCTCTGGCGCGAATCGGAGGGGCCGTAGCCGTTGCCCTTAAGGATTTCCTGATAGCTAATGGTGTGCAGGTCGGTAAAGCCTCCGGAAAACTCCACTTCTTCGCCGTCGACTTTGATGGAGCGGAAGGTGCGCTGGCCTTTCTTTTTGATGTCTTCGGGCAGCACTTCGGCGTTGACGCTGAGGAACCAACGAACACGGGCTTTTTCGAGCTGCATGAATCCGGCAGCACGATCGTGCTCATATATATGGACTATGTTTTCGGTGGGTTTACCGAAAATCCAGCTGAGCATATCGAAAAAGTGCACGCCGATGTTGGTGGCCACGCTGCCGCTTTTTTCGCCGTCGCCTTTCCATGACATGAAGTACCACCGTCCGCGGGAGGTGATGTAGGTCAGCTCTATGTCGTGGACCTTATCGGCCGGTTCCTCCTCCACTTTCTTTTTCAGCTTCAGGATTTCGGGATGATACCTAAGCTGGAGGATGTTAAAGATATTCTTACCGGACTCCTGCTGCAGTTCTTCCAGGGCGTCCACGTTCCATGGATTAAGCACAAGGGGCTTCTCACAGATGGCATGGGCCTGGTTGCGCAGCGCCATACGTACATGGGCGTCGTGCAGGTAGTTGGGCGAGCAGATGCTGACGTAGTCCAGCTTTTCTCCCCTGCGGCGGAGCTTATCCAGATGCCGGTCGTATCGTTCGGGTTCGATAAAAAAGTCAGCTTCCGGGAAGTAGCTGTCGATGATTCCCACGCTGTCGTTAAGGTCGAGGGCCGCGACAAGTTCGTTACCGGTTTCTTTAATGGCCTTCATGTGGCGCGGGGCTACAAAGCCTGCAGCGCCGATAAGGCCGAAGCGTAAGGGTCTTTTGTTATTCATTGTTCCTTGTTTTTTGTTCTGTGTTTCGGGTTCCGTGTTAAGTGCCAACTGCCAACTGAAGACTTGTCAATTGGTTCATTTGTTAATTGGGGGTCATACAATCATACAGTCTTTCAGTTATTCACTACGTGTCATTCAATAGTCATTGATTGCCATTTGTTGGCATCTGGATTTTTTCTCAACACTCATCTCTCACTACTCATCTCTCATCACTTTGTATCTAGTTCAGGATGTTATCGGCTTCCATCTCGACGATGAGGCTATATCCTACGCTCTCGATGCGGATAACGAGGCGGTTTTTACCGCGGATGTTGATGATTTCGCCTTCGAGGCCTTTGAGTTCGCCTTCATTGATTTTAACATGTTCGCCGGGCTGTAGCTTTTCGCCCGTGAGCTCAAACGGCAGGTGGTTGTTGACGGTTTTTTTAACGGCCTCGATCTGCCACTCGGGGATCGGTGCGGCCTTACCTTCAAAGGTGATGTATTTCATCGCCCCGTCGATCTGGAGCACGTCGTAATATTCTTTTTCGCTGACCTTAACAAAGATGTATGATTTTATCAGCGGTTCTTCCACCTTCTTTTTCCGGTCGGACCACTGCTTGAGGCGCGTCACCAGCGGCAGGTAATGGGTATAGCCCTGCAGTTCCAGCTCGCGCTGCACTTTCTTCTCCCACCGCGATTTGGTGTAGAGGGCGTGCCATTTGTAAGATCTTCGATATGTGTTTGTCTGGTTTGTCAAGGGATTTTTAATTGTTTTATAGCTATACATTGAATGGTCATTTGCCCTGTGGGTGTACTTTTTTGTCATCTGTGCTGAGGCAAGTCATTCAATAGTCATTGATGGTCATTATTTGTCATTGATTGTTATTTTGTTGTTTTTCCGATGGAATTGATGTAGTTATTGAGTTTAATCCCGATGGAATCAATGTTTTTCATAAATTCATCGTATTTACTATCATCAATAAGTTTACGGTTATGAGCCTTGGTCAGCCATGTTCTGGTTTCGAATAATGAGCCTCTGGAGTAATAAGTAAAATTCTTTGCCTCCCTGTAGTGATAGCGACCAAATCCTTCCGATAAGTTTGCTGCTATTGAGTCCGCAGCTTTAACCAATTGCTTACCAACTGTATCTTTTGCAAAATAATTCCATTTGATTACAATCAACCATACTTCTTCTCCCATTTCCATTGCCTGTTGATAAACTCTCAATTCTTCAAGTTTCATTTTACTGAATCTTTACAATAACTATTTAATGACAATTAATGACTATTTAATGACCCCAGTGAAATTTGAAGAGATTTCACAGAGTAAACCACTTAATGACTATCAATGACCCTCAAATGACCATATCTATTATCTACTTAAACTCTCTTAAATCTACTAATTCAGTAAAAATCCCTTACTCCCTCTCCCAAAGCAAAAGCGGTTCGTCGCCGGTGTAGGTGTTCATGTAATCGTCGAATTCCTGCTGGGTGAAGACAAGGTAGCGAATGCGGCGGTCGATAAAGGATTCGGCTTTTTCGACGAGTTTGAGCAGGTACTGCTTGTTGATGTCCTGTCCCACGAAGATGAGGTCGATGACTTTGGCGTCTTTTCCGCGGGCGAAATCACCTACGAGGTAAACCTTTTTGATATCACCGAGCTTTTCGACGACATTTTCGATGATCTTGTCGATCCCAACATATTTGAGGATGATGGAGTGTATATCTGAAAAAAGCGGATGCTGTGTATTGGCTTTATAATACTTCTTGTTCCCTTTGACGAGGGATTGCAGCAACCCGGCCTGTTCAAATTTATTCAGCTCCATCCGGATAGAGTTGGTCGATTCACCAAACTCTTGCTCCAGGCTTCGCAGATACGCTTCGGACCGGCTGTTGAGAAAAAACTTCAACAGCATTTTGATCCGGGTTCTTGATGTTATTAATGCTTCGAGCACGGTGGTTCTGTTAGTTTAGTTTGCAGTTTATGGCTAATAATGTTGATTTTAATCT
>CAYFQK010000143.1:0-5502 GCA_964345255.1 uncultured Bacteroidales bacterium
ACTATGGGTAAGGGTCACCTTTTCGGGATGAAAGTCTTTGATTCGGAATTGGGCCCTGGCATTTTTCGAATCAAAATGAAAGCTGTTCCCCTTCTTTTGCAACGATTGCAGTTGACCGTCTTTTTTCATAAAAAGTTTCCCTTCATAAAAATGAAAACCTTCTTCCGCTTCCTTAAAGCTTTTTTCGGTAAGATGCAGTTGCGGTTTATCCCGGAAAGGCGCCCCCGATGAAGGGCAGAACGTTTCGCAGTTGCCGCATTCGTTACAAAAATCCTTGATGTTGAGCACCTGGTAACGTTGCTCTATGCGATAAACACCTGATGTACCAAAAGTTACCTGGCCATTTTCTTTTCGTGCATAAGGAATTTCAACCGCAAACGGATCAATTTCATAAGAATGATTGGCCCGGTTGGGGCATACGTCCACACAGATATTGCATAGTTCGTCACAGTACATGCAGCGGCTGGCTTCCTGCTGTACCTCATCCGCTGAAAGCGGTTGAATAACAAGGCTGAAATCATTCCGCTCTTCCGGTGAGCGCTTTTTCATCTGCTTTCCGCGCTCTACGCGGGCTTTATTGTATTGCAATTCAGAGAAGGTAACATCCTTTTTCACATGGCTTCTCCGGGTATCTGCCGGTTTCACGCCCTTCCTTTTCATGATATCCCATGCCGCAAATTTTCCGTCGGCTATGGCCTTTATCAGCGTGGAAGCGCCTCTTTTCGCATCCCCGCCAATCAAAACATTCTCCGACTCTTCGGTGGAGGCTCCCTGTTTATTGATAAATTCTCTGAATTCCGGCTCTACCTCCTGTCCGAAAGCCGGAATTACGGTATCGCAGTTAAGCGCAAATTCTTTATCGCCATCGGGAACCGGTTTGGGGCGACCGCTTTGATCTTTTCCTTCGATCTTCATCTTCCGGAACTTCAAGGATATTATCCGGCCGTTATCTGTAATTACTTTGGCAGGATTGGCCAGGTCTATCCATTCTATTCCTTCTTCCAGGGCCTCCTGCAGCTCTTCGGGATCGGCGGGCATCTCCGACTGCGTGCGTCGATAAACCAATTTAACACTTCCTTCATTGCCTGCCAGGCGTTTTGCGGTGCGTGCCACATCCAGCGCTACATTTCCACCGCCAAGCACTACAATATTTTTCCCGATACTGGTTTCCCGGTTGGATTTGATGTCCGAAAGCAATTCAAGCGGCGCGACCAGTCCGGATGTTATATTTTCCACCCCTGCCGTACTGAGATTTTTACTTTTCTGGGCGCCAACGGCGATATAGATAAAATCAAACCCCGATTTTAACTCTCTGAATTTCTCCCTGTTGACTTTCGTGCCGTAGTGAATGGTAACGCCCATCTGGCGGATGCGCTCAATATCCTTTTTCAGTGAAGTTTCAGAAAGCCGGAATGAAGGGATCGTTCCGGATACCATTCCGCCGGCCTCCTCTTTCGACTCGAAGACCTCTACGTTAAATCCGGCAAGGGCCAGGTAGTAAGCACAACTGAGACCGGAAGGCCCTGCGCCGATAATGGCCACCTTTCCCTGGTTGCCATTTGCATTGCCCGCAATTTTCCCGGCATTGCCGTTTTCGGCAATAAACCGCTTAATTTCCCGAATCAGCAAAGGATCATCGTAAAGGACCCTGGTGCAGCGAGTCTGGCATTCGTGATCACATATCATTCCCGAAACCGAAGGGAAGGGATTATCATGCATAATTACTTCAAAAGCTTTGTCATATTCGCCGCGAGCTGCGTAATAGAGATACCCGGGAACATTTTGTCCCGAGGGACAAGTGCTCTCGCAAGGGGCCTGGATGCAATCGAAATGATTTAATGGACGTTCCAGGTAAATGCTGGGCGATTGCGCATTGTAATCGGGATTTTCGAGGACCTGATCCGCGTAGCGGTTAAGATTTTTTTGATAAGCTTCATACACATTCTCTTCCCCGGCTTGTCGCCTGCTGTATTCTTCAAGATTTTTTGCACCGGTCGTATCACATTCCTTTTGCAGGATATCGATATACTGGCTGAGTTTTCCGTAGCCGCCGGGCCTGAGTAAATCGGTACTCACCGTTACAGGGTTTAATCCACAGGAAATGGTGTCAGCGATGTTAAAGGCATCCACCCCGCCGGAAAAAGAAACCGGCACTTCCTGTAAGGATTCTTCGTTTTTGAGACGCCGGGCTACATTGATGCTTATCGGGTGCAGCGCTTTCCCGCTCATAAACATGGCATCCCCTTCAAACACATCCTTGTGGTTGAGCGATTCCAGGGTGTTGGTGAGTTTCAGTCCGAAATGAAGGTTCTCATTTTTTGCGGTCTGCATTAATGACTCGATTACCTCTACCGCCTCTTCATAGCCAATATCATGTTCAAAAGCCTCGTCAGGGACAGGCGTTGTATATCCGTAATCGTGAAGGATTTGGCGAATCTTCTCCGGTCCCAAAAGCGTAGGATTAAATTTGATAAACGTATGCAAGCCCTTTTCCTTCAATAAAAATTCTCCAATCTGACGAATTTCACCGGGAGGGCATCCGTGCATGGTCGAAAGGGTTACGTTGTCGGAAATACAATCCGGAATATCCAGTTCTTTAGCGCGGGGATAGAGGTCGGCTATGGATTCCAGCTTTTCATTTTTTTCCCTGCTGCAATCGCTCATCTTATCCAAAAACCACTGGACATTTTCTTTCTTAATGCCTTCGAGGTCGTAACCTATGCTCATGTTGAAGATTGTCCCTATATCTTCCGTCCATCCGAATTTGTCTTTGAGAATATGAATCAGAATCCAGGCATTGAGATATTCATCGTAAGACTGGTGGATTTTCAGTTCCTGGGAAAACTCGCAGTTATATCCTTCAAAAGGCATATCAATGCAGGGGCGGGGAATATCGAGTTCATCGTCGGTCTGTACGGTTTTCAGCTCGATGTAACGGGCGCCGCACAGCCAGGCACTAACAATGTTCTGGGCCATCTGCGAATGAGGTCCGGCAGAAATACCCACCGGATTCTCCAATGGCTGATCGAACATTCGGGTTCTCAGCGGATTATTTTTTTCGGGCTCGTAAAAAAGCGCTTTGGGCAGGTCAAAAACCCGTTTCTCTTTTACTTCCTGCATTGTCAGTTCAAACAGATGCCTCCACGAAATCAATGAAAATTCACTATTCATAAAACCTCCCCTGTAACTTCCTTGCTGCTTTTTGAATTTCTTTCTTTACTGCTTCTTCGTCAATGGTTTGGATTTTCCCGTCTTTGTACACGATGTTTCCTTCGGAAATGGTCATGTGGGTTTTCTGCGCGCCGAAACCAAGAATAAGGTGGAAGAAAAGATTATCAAGATTTATCGGTGTTTCGGGGATGTAATCCAATACGGCCAAATCAGCCGGATGCCCTTTTTGCAGGCCTCCACACTCAGGGAATACCGAATTAATTGCTTCCTCTGACCGGCGGAAGAGTTTATCCGCCGGATTTTCCACTGCCCCGTTTCTGCGAAGGAAATGGGTTCTGTAACTACCGATAATATTTCCGGACATCCCGTCGGTACCGATGATGTAATCCTTTATTTTGTCGGTATTCATCATCCCCACATTGTTATTGGCATTGGATTCCGGGTTGGAAACCACGACCGGTTTTTTTTCATTGATGATTCGGTAATCATCATCCGAAAGATGCACACAATGAATTAGTAAGGAAGCATCGTTGAGCAATCCAAATTGGTCAAGCCGATGTACCGGCCCCTGAAAACCCTGATCCAGGCAAAAGTCATAATCTTCTCGTCCTTCCCCGCAATGGATATGTATCGGCATGCGTTCGGGTTTTGCATCCCTGATTGTTTTGAGGGAATCATTGCTTAAGGTAAAATTGGCATGCAATCCCATCATTCCTGTAGTAAATATTGAATCCACACTCTCCTGGTAAAAAATCAGGTTTTCTTCCATTTGTTTCTGGAATGCATTTTCCCCTTCGCGATCAGAAATCTCAAAAGAAAGCGAGCCTTTGATGCCTGCTTCTTCGAAAGCTTTTTTGATCAAATCAAGGCTTCCTCGCACATAATTGCTGGATGCATGATGATCGAAAATGGTCGTCACACCATATTTTATAGAATCAAGCACACCGGACAACGCCGAATAATAAATCGTTTCCTCGTCGAGCACACGGTCGAGGGGCCACCAGAGGTTTTTGAGGATGTTGGAGAGCTTGTCGGTAGGGCCGAGTGGAACAATGCCTACGGCAAAACGTGAATAGAGGTGATGATGCGGATTGAGCAGTCCGGGAATGATTAAGCGCCCGCCGGCATCGATGACTTCATCCCCGGTGTCCTTCATCTCATCTTCTTTCCCAATGGAAGCAATTTTTCCGTCTTCCACCCGGATGAAGCCATTGTCAAGAAAGAGCGCATGGCCGTCGGTGATGACTCCGTTTCTTATCGTATAACTTTTTGGCATATTTTATTCTTTTCGTTTAATTAGTTGTCCATATCCCGGTTCAGCCAGGATTCCTTCCTTATCATCATAAATTACTCTGCCTCTCAGAATGGTCTTTTTCACACGGCCTTCCCATTCCATGCCTTCAAAAGGTGTGATTTTTCCTTTGGAGTAAAGATTTTTTCCGCTCACTGTCCATTTGGTATCCGGCTCAATGATGACCAGGTCCGCATCTTTTCCGATTGTTATGGACCCTTTCCGGTCATAAAATCCATACCTACTGGCGGCATTTTCTGATATCAGCTCGAGAAAGCGGCTCAGGTTAAGACGTTTTTGGGCATAGCCCTCTGAGAACAGGTATGGGAGCAGTGTAGGATTGCCGGGTATCCCGGAATAATCGGTCCAAACCGAGCCCGTATTTTTTTGCTCTTCAGGGGCAGGAGCATGGTCGGAGGCCATAAAGTCAATGCCGCCTTCCCGCAGAAAACCCCATAATTCACTTTTGTTTTCTTCCGATTTTACCACTGGGGCAGTTTTAAGGGCACTGCCGTACTGCTCAAAATCCTCTTTGGAAAAAGCCAGGTAATGCGGACACGTTTCGCCGGTAACGTTCTCAATGTCTTTTATCAGGGCAGCTGCGCGAGCTGTAGCCACATGGACGATGTGTAGTTCGGCGCCTGTATGCCGGGCAATGCTTACTGCACTTTGCACCGCCAGAATTTCTGCCATTTCGGGGCGGGAATTATAGTAGTTTTCCCAGGTAGCTCCTTTCGACTGTTCTACCTTAGCCGCTTCATTGACATACTCGGCATCCTCCGCGTGCAGCAGCACCGGGATATTAAACTCTTTGGCTTTTTGCAACACTTTTTGAAACCGGTATCGCGATAAGCTTCTAAAGCTGTCCATCCCGGAAAGGAAATAGGTTTTAAAACCCAGCACTGTATTGCAAAGCTCTTCCATCGAACGCTCAAAATCCGCTTCAAAAGATTGGTCGGACACGCCGCCATAAAAGCCATAATCGACAAGGGCTTTGTTTTTGATTTGACGGTGTTTTTCTTCCAGGTTTTTCAGGTTGG
>CAYFQK010000143.1:5602-8360 GCA_964345255.1 uncultured Bacteroidales bacterium
ACAAGGGCTTTGTTTTTGATTTGACGGTGTTTTTCTTCCAGGTTTTTCAGGTTGGTGACCGGCGGAACGGAAGTGCAGGGCATGTCAATGACGGTGGTGATACCACCCGAAGCGGCTGCTGAGCTTCCATGCCGGAAATCTTCCCTTTCGGTGTATCCCGGCTCATCGAAATGAACGTGCGGGTCGATACCGCCGGGGATGACCACGCAACCTTTTGCATCAATAACATTGTCTCCCGGAAGGTTGCTCCCAAGAGCCGTGATGACTCCGTTTTGGGTTTCGATATCAAGCGGTCTCAGGTGATTTTCTCCGGATAAAGCTACTTTCCCGTTTTTAATCAACAACTTATCACTCATCATGTAACTCCTTGTATATTTTTTCCGGCGTGAAAGGGGTTTCACGCATTCTGATTCCTACGGCGTCATAAATTGCATTGGCAATAGCCGGGGCAGGGCAGTTAATGCCAATTTCAGCCACCGACTTGGCGCCAAAAGGACCGGTTTTTTCTTCCGAGTCAACGATTAGGGTCTCCATTTCAGGGATATCATTGCTCCGCCAGATTTTGTAATCCCAAAAAGAAGCATTGGTAAGATTTCCCTTTGAGGAGAAATGGAAATTCTCAAATAAGGCATAGGTCATTCCGTTGACCGCCGCTCCCTCAATTTGTCCTTCCGCGAGTTTTGGATTAATGGCCTGCCCGCAATCCACGGCAGATACAAATTTAATGACCTTGACTTTCCCGGTCTTTTTATCAACTTCCACCTCGGCAAATTGTGCGATAAAAGGCGGCGGCGACTGGTCTCCGGTAAAAGAAGCTTCGGCCTGGATTTGTGAAAGCTGTTTACCGTAGAGGGTGTCGCCGGCGATTTCCTCGAAAGAACATTCTTTGCCGTTTTCAGGATTTATCACTTTTCCATTTTCCAGCTTTAGCTTGACATCGCCGGATTCCAGGATATTGGCAGCAGCTCCGGTAATCTGCTCTTTAATCTTTTGGGCACATTTTTTTACGGCGGCTCCCGATACGTAAGTGGTGGAAGAGGCATAAGCGCCCACGTCAAAAGGCGTTCTGTCCGTGTCGGAAGAGAGGACGATGATTTTTTCCGTATTCACCTGCAGGACTTCGGCCGCTATCTGGGCCAGGATTGTGTCAGAACCGGTACCTATATCGGTTGCCCCGATATCGAGATTAAAACTACCGTCCTCATTCATCTTCATGTAGGCCGCCCCCAAATCAATCATGGGGATTCCTGACCCCTGCATGGCCACAGCGAGTCCCACGCCATGGACGTGTCCGGGTTTGGACTCGACTTTTTTACCGCGTTTTTCGTACCAGTTTATCATTTTGGCGCCCCGGTCGATGCATTCATCCAGCTTACAGGAATTGATGATTTGTTCTACGCCTTCCTTGCCCTCACCAAGCGCTTTAAAAACCGGGGAAGTTTCTCCTTCACGGATATGCCATTTTTTGATGAATTCAAGCAGGTCCTGGTTGGTTTGGCGGGCAATGATGTCGATTTGCTGGTTCAGAGCAAAATACGCCTGGGTAGCTCCGTAACCTCGATAAGCCCCTCCTACCGGAAGGTTGGTATAGGTTGAACGGGCGCAGAATGAAATATTTTTAATTTTATTGAAAAGCGGCAGGCATTTTGAGCCGGAATTTGAGGAGACGGTCAGGGCATGGCTTCCGTATGCCCCGGTGTTCATCAGGTTATCCATGCTCAGCGCCGTGATTTCTCCGTCCTTTTTAAACCCGGTTTTCAGCTTTACCTGCATGGGGTGGCGCTGGCGTCCCGATTGAAATTCCTCTTTCCGGGTGTAGATTAACCTTACCGGTCTTTTCGTACGAAGGGTAAGCAATGCAACGTAAGGTTCTAGCAGGACTTCCTGCTTGGCTCCGAAACCGCCCCCGATTCTGGGTTTGATAACGCGAATATTTCTTAGCGGGTAATTCAGCACGCGGGCCACAATTCTTCGGGCATGGAAAGGAACCTGCGTGGCGGTGACAATTACCAGACGGCCGTTTTCGTCAAAATAGGAAGCAGACACATGGGGCTCGATTGTAGCATGCGAAGCGTAAGAGCTCTGGTAGGTTTCTTCCACTACGTGGTCAGCTTCTTTAAAACCTTTTTCCAAATCTCCTACGGAAAACTCCACCTGGGAGGCCAGGTTTTGTTTGGGCTTATAAGGAACCGGTATCGGAAAATATTCTTCTTTGTCATGAATTGCTATTGTCCCATCCTGAATGGCTTTCTCCGGGTCGAAAACGGGTTCCAGCGGTTCATATTCCACCTTGATTCCGGATACCGCCTCTTCGGCTATATCCACCGTTTCAGCTGCAACCATGGCAACGAAATCTCCGGCATATCGCACCACATCGTCGAAAAGCAACGTATCGTAAGGTGAGGGTTCCGGAGCGCCCTGTCCGGCGGTGGTGAAGTAAACCTTGGGCGTGTTTTCATGCGTAATAATTGCTTCGACGCCCTTCATTTGCTGAGCTTCTGAAACATCGATATTCTTAATCCGGGCATGAGCATGCGGACTGCGGAGGATTCTAACATGAAGAGCATCTTTAAGGTTATAATCCTCTGTAAATAATGAATTCCCTGTGGCCAGGGCCAAAGCGTCTGTTTTTTCAACCGATTGTCCTATATTGCGATACTTGTTCATTATATTCAGTGTTTAAGTGTTTAAGTGCTCAAGTGCTTAGTGTCTTAATTTTTAAATTGTTGCTTTTTTTGGCATAAATTACAAATGACAA
>CAYFQK010000144.1:0-8303 GCA_964345255.1 uncultured Bacteroidales bacterium
TTTCTCTAATGATTGGTTCAGCTCTATTTTCAGGTTCGAAATATCTTTCATCACCTTATCGGGAATCATCTGCTCTGCATCCTCTACCATTTTTTTTGTGTGCTTTTGTTTCTGAACCTCTTCAGGCCCTTCCTGTTTTTCGGCTTTTAACTGCTCTTTAAGCTTTTCATAAGCTTCCAGAATTTCTTTCTTGGTGTTTTTCTGACTGATTTCCTCTTGTGTGGACATACGCTAAATTTTTATCAAAAGTATAAGGAAACGTGAAGAAATGCAATTGTTGGATAATTTGTGATAAAATTGATTGAGTTACTCGTCACAAAATTTTTTTAATATTGCTACAAATTTATTTCATGACAAGCCAGGAGCTATTCATTTCTTTTCATTGGTTTTTGCTCTCAGCCGGTACTTCTCCTCCCACCATATCCAAAGCAGGAACAGAATGAGATAGAAGGTAAACCGAAAAATGTAATCATGACTAAAGTCGAACCACTCCGGGCCCCAGTGCATCGTCAGGCCAACACCGGTAAGCCGGATAATATTTGCTACATGCATCAGCCCCATTGCCAGTGGGACAAACCAGAGTTTATGTTTTACTTTACCGGGATACAAAAGATAAAGGAAAAAGGCCTGCAAGAACTGCTTAAACCCTGAACAACCTGTATTAATCGCCAGCCAGTTGCCCGATTCAAAGGTGAAGGTATTGTTGGCGGTAGTAAAATCCAGACCCAGGAAAGCAAGCACCGTGCCGGTATTCCTGAATGCCAATTCCGACAGCCAAATCCGTGCATCTGCCACGAGTGAATCTACCGGAGCAAAATTAAGCTGATAGGCCCAATAACGAAAGGAATAATGTATTACCAATGTGATGCCGATAAACATTACAATCCCCTCTAAGGGGCGCAAGTACCTCCTATATATTTCAATAGCTTGTTGTTTGTTCATGGTTCCTTGCATAGTGTTCTGTGTTCCTTGCTCTGTGTTTCTTGTTCTGAGTTACGGTTTAATTATATGATTAAATGATGCATGAATCATCTCAAGTCTCGTATCTCTGATTGATGGATATTTTTGGCGAACATTTTTACGAGTGGGCGAAAAAGCGAGTGCGCGAATTGGCGAAAAAGCGAATCAAAAATATAAATAGCTATTGTAAAGTTGAAGTTTTGCATATGTCTTTCATTGTTAGGACTAAAACGACCAATTATTTGAATTATTTGACATATTAACCAGCATCGCTAAAATATGATCGTATTTATCGTATAGGGAATCATATTCTATTTTATCCATATATTCGCAGGACAAAGCATAATCCAGCCATACCTGTGTTTCCCCCGCCTCACCTTCGGAATCAGTTAATTTTGCTATGAATGATTTGGGGTATCTTCGTTTTCTAAAAGCTTCAGCAATATTTCCTGACACTGATCTGGAAGACCTTCTTATTTGATCGGTTAAAGAATAAGTTTCTTCTTTTGGAAACTTTTTAGACAACCAATAAATTTCCATTCCAGCTTCAAAAGAAAGTTGAAAAACTTTAAGATCGCGATGGGTTTTAATCCGTTCCATAACTATAAATTAATAATTTGTAATAAGACTTTTCGTTATTGTAAAATATTTTCAACCATGATTGTAATCTGACAATTTAACCTGTCACCTTCACCCCTCGCAACTTCGCCCACTCGCCAGCTCGCAACCTCGCCCTCTCATTTCTTCTTCACCCCAGTGAAATAGTCACTTCGTAAATTTCACCCCGGTTGATTGGGAAGAGAATCAACAGGGCAGGCCCCGGTGGTCTCGAATATGACCACAGGGCAAGCGGGGCAAGCTCACTACTCACCACTCACTGCTCACTACTCACTACTCTCTTAGCTCCTGCTGTCTCCTTCGCTCTATCTCACCTTCGTACCATCATACAATCGAACTATCGTACTATCTTCTTCTTACAGCCAGTTCAGTTTCCTGAAAAGCCCGGCGTAAATATTCGGGGGAAAATGGGTATAGCGTACCACCTCCACCAAATCGCCGCCAAAACGCTCTTTGAATTCTCTTACTCCATAAGGCACATCCGGCCGTCCGGCTCCCATAAAATCAAAATAATCAAACCCGTTTTGCACCATAAAATCAATCCCGGCCCAGGTAGCCATCACGCTGGGATAAATGTTTAGTGGTTTATAGGTTCTGTCAGCGCCACAAATATACCACTCATGCACACACCTTGTCCCGCTTACCGGAAGAAGTATACCCCCAATGACCTCCTTGCTGTGTTTCACCACCAGCAAACGGGTATAATTAACGCTATTTCCGTTCTGTAGTAGAGCTTTGAAAAAACTTAGCGGCGGAACTGGCTTTTGCACCCTGTATTTATACAGATATTCCAGTATCCGGTACCATTGCTGCAAATCTCTTTCCCCATCGGCTTCGACGATTTTCACATTATTCTCAAGGTTTTTTCTTATCTGCCACCTCTTGGAGCGGCTCAGCGACTGCCAGGCGGTATCGGGGCCTTTGTTCGGGATGAATACATTCAGATAATCCTGCCGGGAAAAAACACCGTTATAATCCTCCAAAACAGGATGGGAGTCACGATTAATGCGGAATTGTAAGAAAAGATGACTATTTCTGACATGCCCCAGCAGATGGTCGGTCAATTGCTTTTGCACTTCGGCTGACATGGCTAACGGTTCCTCATAAACCACAGCTCTTCGCGTAAAGTTCCTAAGAATCAATCCCTTTTCTCGGTGGGTTACTAAAAGAACCAATCCATCAATCTTCCCTTCCACATCATAGGATAAGATGTATTGCGGATTCGTTGATGGATTATTACTGGCACTGAGAAAATGAGCCGGAGAATGGAAAAAGTTCGGAAAATCCACTTTTTTGAAATACTCCTCGATGGATTGCAGCTCTTCTTTGCCAGGATTTTTCAGCAGTTTAATATTCAAAACATTGTTTTTTTGGATGCAGGTAACTTCCCAAATATAGAAAATTTTTTGAAAAAGAAAGAGGGGTTTTGTGTTCCGTGTTCTGTGTTTTGTGTCTTAATTTGGATTCCAGCTGAAATTCAATAGAACGCAGATAAAACGGATGCCTGCGGCATCGCTGATTATCGCAGATCTATTTTATTCTCAAAATAATGCAAATTCTTTTCGAATTTTCCCAAATTACTCACCTCTCATATCTTCCTTTGTATTTCTGTCTCTCAGCCTCTCTAGTCGTTCTATCTCACTCTCGTACTTTCGTACTCCCCTACTATCGTCCTACCGGCCATACCTGAATCCCACCACAAACGTATTGGTCGTTCCGTGGAGGTATTCCGGAGTAAAGCGATTAAGGTAGTCCTGAGCGCTGTTGCCATCCAATTCATATCCCCGGACCTCAGAATAGCTAAACTCGGCAAAGACCGAAAAAGCCGCTGCGGGCTGCCAGGTCACTACTGCCTTTATTTGCCCGGCATCCCAGGTCTTTTCTTCAAGGAAGGATTTTTCATCAATGTCCCCTTCACCAAATACATACTGATGATCCCTGCCATGGAGGGAATAGTTGTAAGACACCACTGCCTTGAGGGTATGATGCGGTTTTACCCACAGTTTAAAATAGTAGTCCTCGGAGTTGTCTTTCAGATAATGCCCGAGGTTATACTTATTGGTAGCAAAGGTGGTAGACGGCACGCGGTGTTTATAGGTCAGCGGGGAGGTGCGTGTGTATTCGACCTGTAGTCCGGCATTCCTTACCGGCCAGTTGGAGAGGCCGAGTCCGCCTTTGATGCTGTAGAAGTTATGGCGCTCTTCATCATTTACCCGTGTGATGCTGAACTCATCGTAGAATATTGAGGTAAAGAGATGCAGATGGTCGAAATTACGCGAGCTGACATTCAGAAACATCTGGGAATTCTGGTTTTCAATACCCCGATTGATGGTATGGTCGATGGATTTAAAGAAAAAGAACGGAATCAGGTAGGCGGGCTGGAAGTCTATATCGCTGTATACAATGGAATTCCCTACTGCGAGTCTGAAATCATTAAAAGGTTTGAAGGAGTACATATTGGCGGCGATATATTTTTCGCGGTAACGCTCCCGGAAATCACCGTTTGCCGTATAATACGACCTGAGACTATCGGTAACCATACTCACCAGCCATCCGTGGTAATAGTCGAACTGCATCCAGTGGAAGGGTTTTAGCTGTAGCTTGATCATGGCAAAGGAAGGACTCCTTCCTGAAAAGATATTGGAGCCGTTGTAGTTCATCCCCCACTCCACGTGGTCCTTTACCAGGCCGACATGCCCCCATTCTCCTGAATAGGTGACGCCCCCTCGCATTTCGCTAAAATCGCCGCCCTCACGGCCCTGCACATTAATCTTATAGGCTCCTCCCCTTTCTCGGGTAAAATACGACGGCCGGGCCAGGACTTCTTTCTGCTGGTAGTTATCCCTGAGGCTGGCGTATATCCCCCAGTGCTCACCCAGCTGTCCCCACATCTCCGCACCGCCGTAGGAGTGGTAGAAGCTGTTGTTTTCGTTGGAGATAAACCGAATCCCGTAGACCGGTCGCACAGCGACACGCCCGATCGAATCCGCAAAGGTATACACCGGTGGAAGCCACGAAAGGGTAGCTTTCTCCTTATCCATAATGTCTTGATCCGCCTTAAACTCCTGCCCTATGTCAAAACCAAACTCCTTCAGGTACTTTTGCGCCTCTTTCCTCTGACGTAGCTGCAGCTCTCCGCTCTCAACAGCAGCCTGCAACTTCTCACCTATCATCTTCCGGCTGTAAGGCTTCACGATATCATTCAGCTCAATGATATCCTCATCCGCCAGCTCCTCCATGAAGGTGTAGAGCCCATCGTCGGTGATATGGTGATAGGTGACCTGAGCAGGTGAGCAGAGCGAGAGAAGCAGGATTATTATTGTAAGTAATGTTTTTTGCATCAATATGATAAATGTTTTTACAATTGTTCTGATTATTAGATGGATTAACTTAATTTGCCTAAATGTTTTATCTCAGTATAATAGCGAATTTTTAGCTAATAAACTTCCTGATAGTACGATTGTATGATTGCAAGATAGTACGATTGTATGATTGCAAGATAGTACGATTACAATATGAGCATAAAAAGAAGAATGCAAGTTTCTATGATTTTAATAACTTATCGTAATCTCCTTATGCACTGGCAGAAAGACCCCATTGATCTGGTTTTGTTTGCATATTAATTAACATTGCAATGATATGCTCATATTTATCAAATAACTCCTTGTGTTCTTCTTTATATATGTATTCACAAGCAAGAGCATAATCAAGCCAAACCTGCGTCTCTGCAGCCTCTCCTTCTGAATCATTTAGTTTAGCTACAAAAGATTTGGGATACCTCCGTTTTCTCCATGCTTCAGCGATATTTCCTGAAACGGATCTTGAAGACCTTCTAATTTGATCTTTTAAGGAATAAGTCTCTTCCTTTGGAAATTTTTTGGTAAGTTTAAAAATCTCCATCCCTACTTCAAATGAAAGATTATAAACTTTTAGATCTTTGTGTTTTCTTATTTTTTCCATGATTAAAAAATATTTCTAAATGACAATTTATGTATATACCATCAGATATAAGTTATTAAATTGATTATAGCAATAAAAATATTGCTCCCATTTCCTATTCTTACTTTCGTGCTATCATGCTTTCGTGCAATCGTACTATCTACTACTTACTATTTACTCACTACTCACCTCTCTCTTCACCTCTCACCTCTCACTCATAACTCATCTCTCATCTCTCACTTCTCACAACTTCTTCTCACGCACTCCGTGCCTTTTTGACGAAGATATTATACATGGCTTTCCAGAAGTAGACCCAATCGGTGCGTAGGGGGTGTTTTTCATAGGCTTCGAGGTAACGAAGCTCGGCCTGTTCTATTTCTTCCATGGTTTTGGGCAGGTCAACGTAAAAGGGCGGAATGAGGCCGGGTTTGTGTTTGGTGCGTTTTTCCTGCAGCTCCTTGCTAAACAACCCGAAATAGTGCCGGCTGAGGGGCCTTATTCCTACCAGCTTCATGTCGCCTTTTGCAAGGTTAATAAACATCGGCAGCTCATCAATCCAGAACTTTCGCATAAACTTGCCAAGGGTGGTGATACGGAAGTCATCTTTAAACTTCCCTCCTTCAGCCAGTTTATTTTGCTGATAAATATATTCCTGCAGGTATTCGGAGTAGGCATGCATGGTGCGCATCTTGTATACGGCAATTTTCTTCCCGCCTTTGCCATAGCGGCGCAGGCGTATGAGGGGTCCGTATGTGGGGTTGGTGTCGTAGAATGGTTCGCGAATTTTTCGTGCCACAAAAAACTGCCGATTGTTAATCATTTTCTCATCCAGGATCTCGAAGCCGCAGGAATAAAGTCTTCCAAAGGTTTCGGCCTTTGACAGCACACGATTGTACCCCCCGGTGAGCAAGAAATATATTTTCCTTAAAAAGTAAAGTTTCGGGAATACCCTCTTCCATATAAAGTCGATGGTATAGACAACCCAGTTGAGTCCGCGGGGATATTTTGCCAGGATACGTTTTTTACGCAGCTTATAGGTTTCCACGTAGTCGATAAAGACGCCCCCTTTTCTAATGCGCTGATTGACCGACTCAAAGAATTTGTTGATCCGCCGGATTTGGTTAATTTGCTTCAGGTTCACAATATTACGGTATCCACCCTGCGGCTGGTTAAGAATGTTAAACCGCGTAGTGGTAGAGATAAAGAGTGTGTGCGAGTAGTCGTTATGGAGGTATGGTTTGAACCATCTGAATGCATCTTCTCCTATCTCATCCACAACAAGACCACGAAGGTGCGGATCGATAATTTCCTCACCTTCCTCTTCTTCTGCGGCGGGACGCTGAAGCACCGCTTTCTCTTCATAGAACCTCTCCAGCTTTGAGACATCGCTGGTAATGCGCTTGTTAAGCAGGTAGAGGTATGTGACTATGATTTCTAACAAAGAGGTGGTCAGTACCAACCCCAGCAAACGCCACCTGGAAAAACCCACATCCGCGAAATAGATGATCATGGTCATTAACATCAGGGTGAATAAATTGCTCTTGGCAATGCGGTAGATGGATCGCTCGATGGATAAGCCGAAGGTATACTTACGAAATAGTAGGGAAGAACCTATCCATAGGATGACAAACGCAAAGAAGGGGTACCGATAGTAGGTCCATACATCAGCTGCACCGGGGGGGATAATGTAGTGTATCACCGTGAATGCCAGCAGGATAAATACCAAATCGCCACAAATATAGCGGCATGTTTTTCTCATGGGTGGCTATTGTTTTTTGTTGGTATAAAGATAAAAATTGTTTTCGGTTGTCGGTTGTCTGTTATCAGTTTTCAGTTATTTATTATCAATTGATTTGGGCGGGATTAGTAATAAATGCGAATGTCTCCAAAAGTACGTCCGTACTTTGCTACACGATTCTCATTTTACCCCTCTAAATCTCCCCTACTTCGCAGGGGAGACTTTTTGAAACGCTTGTTATAAAACCGGCGTATTTATTGAAAAGGACGTCCCTACTTTGCTACTTGCATGCAATTGAACCATTACTGTTTTGTCCGGGATAGAAGAATAGCACGCGGATAAAACGGATGCCTTCGGCATCGCTGATTTACGCAGATTTTTATTTATATTCAATCGGCTAAACCGTATCCACTCCGTTGGCGACCCCTCGCCCATCGCCAGCTCGCCAGTTCGCACCTTCGCAAAAGCACGTCCGTCCTTTTCTACACGTTTTCATTTTACCCCTCTAAATCTCCCCTACTTCGCAGGGGAGACTTTTTGAAACGCACGTCCGTACTTTGCTACTTTCGTTCTTCTCTCCTTCGCCCTATCGCCAGTTCGCACTTTCGCAAAAGCACGGCCGTGCTTTTCTACTTGCATGCCATCATACTATCGTACTATCGTACTCACCAGGTCAGGTTTCCGCTAATACCGATTCAATATCTGTTTCATTTCTAACGATCCTAAAAGGTTTATCCGGTAGTGATTCCAACAGTTTTCTTTGATTAGTGGGAATTTCTTTGTTATGATACTTGGTTTCTACCAGCAAATGCGCATCAAGTATAAAATCTATCTCTGTCTTTTCCTGATAGATATACTTAGGGTGAAGATGTTTAAACCGTAAAAAAGCATAATTTTCAAAAAGGCTTCCAAAATCGCGATACCCTGTGAAGATATTTCTTATTCCTAAATCGGCAGCATACATTTTTTTAGGCGACAGAATACGCTCATTGGTTTTCCCATACCTGTCCATTAAATGAATCATATAGCAATTGGAAAAAATAGTAAG
>CAYFQK010000145.1:0-8296 GCA_964345255.1 uncultured Bacteroidales bacterium
TTAATTTTTAAATTGTTGTTTTTTTGGCATAAATTACAAATGACAAAAAACAAATCAAAAAGCAATTCTAAAGGAAGGAAAATGCTGTGTGAAGGTTATTCAATGATGGTTTACAGTAAAAACCCCCGGGTTAAAGCTCCCGGGGGTTTGTGGTAATTTATTCGCTTTTATCGGGCCCTTGCGGGATAGGTGGAATTTTGTGGTATTTGTGAAGTTGTTGCTGGATGACTTCAATGGCTTTGTTTAATTGTTCATCAATGCCTTTGTATTCTTTAGCAGGATCATTCCACACTTCAATGTCGGGTTCAACACCATGACCTTCGATGATCCATTCACTTTCTTCAGCAGAATACGAAGCAAATTCGGGCTTGCGCATATCTGCACCGTCAATAAACGGCAGCGAGCCTCTGATGCCTACAACACCGCCCCATGACCTGACACCGATTACGGTTCCTAAATCATGCTTTTTAAAGGAATAGGGGAACAAATCACCATCCGAAGCCGAATATTGATCAATGAGCAAGACTTTAGGACCCAGCATCATTTTGGAGGGTGTATGTCCGGGCACTTTCCTGTTTCGTGCCATATTAGCCCGCGTCACTTCTCTGCGAAGACGTTCGATGATCATAGGGCTGACGTTTCCGCCACCATTACCGCGATCATCGATGATAAGCGCTTTTTTGGTAAGTTGCGGGTAAAAATACTTCACAAACTCGTTGAGTCCATGTCTTCCCATATCCGGGATATGGATGTATCCAACCTGTCCGTCAGTAGCCTCATTTACTTTTTCAATGTTGCTTTCCACCCAGTTGTAATAATAAAGGTCTGCTTCGTCTTTTACAGGTTTAATGAGCTCCGTGTGGCTTCCTTTCATCCGGGGTTTGTCGTTAACCTTTATTTCGGTGATTTTTCCTGCCTGGTCAATTAAAGCTTTGTAGAGGTTGTCTAAGTCTTTCACATCCTCACCATTAATTTCAAGGATAAAATCACCTTCAGAAACATCCACACCGATTTCTGTCAGAGGTGAGCGGTATGATTTCCTGAAATTTTCACCTTCTAAGATTTTTTCAATCTCGAAGTATCCTGATTTATGAGGTTTTATTTCTGCGCCCAGCAGACCCATATGGATACGTTCAGGCTTGGGAAGGTCTCCGCCATTAACGTAAGCGTGTCCCACATTCAATTCACCAATCATTTCTCCGATTACGTAGTTCAGATCATGGCGGTTGTTTACATGCGGAACCAATGGAGCATACTTTTCTTTTACGGCTTGCCAGTCCAGGCCGTGCATATTCGGAACGTAAAAGAAATCGCGCATCTGGCGCCAGCTTTCATCAAAAATCTGCTTCCATTCCGCTTTTTTATCTACCCACGTTTTCATACCTGATAAGTCAAGAGTTTCCTTTATCTCAACAGGTGAAGAGGGAAGTGAGATGATGGCATATTTTCCGTTTTGCGAAACCAGCATTTTTTTCTCGTCTGCTGAAATCTCAAAGCCGCCTTTATGTTTCAGGTCTGTTTCTTTTTCCTTTTCGAAATCAAACACTTTCAGCGCGCGGTCGCTATCTTTTAAATAAGTATAAAACAGTTTTCCTTTTGTACTGGCCAAACGATAATAATTGGCTGCATCTACCGGAAGGTTGATAATCCGTTTTTGAAGCCCATCTGTATCAATAGAGAAGCTGTCAGAATCATCTTCGCTGTTTTCCTCTTCTTCTTTGTCTGTTTTAACTTCGTCGTTTTCTGCTTCAAAAGGCGATTTAACATCTTTTCTTAAAGTTGCGAGGTAAATCTTAGCCATGTCCTTATACGCATGGTTCCATTCCGTGCGGCTGTATATCGGATTAAAATCGCGATCAGAAGTAAAGAACAGGTATTTGCCGTCGCTGCTGAACTCGGGCTGCGATGAGCTGTACCAACCCTGCGTCACATCATGAAATGTTTTGTTTTCCAGATTATAGAGCCTGATTTTCGTCATGTCGTTTTCCATCGGATCGGCAAAGGCAATCCACTTGCTGTCGGGCGACCAGTCATAAGACCGGATTTCCCAGATATCGGATGTAGTAACGTCCGTAATTTTTTTACTTTCAATGTTGATGTAACGCAAGCGGTTTTTCTTGTCGCTCCACATAATCTTTTTGCTGTCGGGCGACCACCTCAGGCTGTATTTGTAGGTTTCGGCATTATCTGTTAATTGGATAGCCTCCGTGCCGGAACCGTTTTCTTGAATGTATATTTCAAACTCTCCGCTTTCATCGGAAATATAGGCAATGTATTTTCCATCGGGAGACCATTTTGGGTTGCGATCGTGTGCAGCAGAAGATTCGGTGAGGTTATACGTAATTCCCGATTTTTCCGGTACGGTATACACATCGCCGCGAGCGCTGAATAATGCGCGTTTGCCGTCAGGGGCAATTTCATAAGATGCTACGGATTCTGAAGCATCAACATATTCCTTGCGTGATGCCAGAAAATCTTCCTGAATGCGGATATCTATTTTTTGTGTTTCGTGGTTTTCAAGGTCAAGGGTAAAAATGTAACCGCCTTTTTCAAAAATGATTCGGCTTTTGCCCAGCGATGGAAATTTAATATCGTAATCTTCAAAGTGCGTTACTTTCTCGATTTTTTCGGTTTCGGTGTCAAACACGAACAGGTTCATGATACGGTCGCGGTCAGACAAAAAATAAATCCGGTCTTTATACCACATCGGCTGAATATCCTGCGCTTCGTGGTCGGTGATGTTTACGGTAGTTTCTTTATCAAAATCATGAATCCAGATATCATCGGCCATGCCTCCCTGGTAGTATTTCCAGGTGCGGAACTCGCGGAATACGCGGTTATAGGCCATTTTTTCGCCATCAGGAGAAAAAGAACAAAATCCGCCTCTGGGAAGGGGGAGTTGCTCACTCATTCCGCCTTCTGCTGAAATGGAATAGAGCTGACCGACGAAAGAATTGAATGTTTTTTTACGGCTTCTGAATACAATGTTTTCGCCGTCAGGTGTCCAGGCCATTACAATGTTGTTAGGACCCATCCGGTCCGACACTTCATCGCGCGAAAGCGTGGCCGTATAAGTTAGTCGTGTGGGCTCTCCACCCTGGCGAGGCATGGTGAAGACTTCCGTATTGCCGTCATATTGTCCGGTAAAGGCAATGGTTTGACCATCAGGTGAGAACTTGGGAAACATTTCGTAACCTTTATGGTTGGTGAGCTTGCGGGCAACGCCGCCGGCATCACTAGCGGCATAAAGATCGCCGCCGTAACTGAATACAACTTGATCGCCATGAATGGCTGGGAAGCGCATGAGACGGGCTTCCTCGTCCGGCTGAGCCATAGTTCCAAATGCTAATAATAATATTAGCGACAGTAAAAATGAATGTAATTTCATAAGATGTGATTTTTGATTATTTTAGTTAATAACTGTATTTTCGAACCCGAAAATGATTTGAATCTCAAAAATAACTAAAATTACAATGATGAAGGAAAAATTTTTACGTAAAATTTTATTGTTGATGGCAGTGGCTTTTATGCCGGGCATGATTTTCGGACAGGTTGAGCTGGGAGATATCCAGAATATTTCCAACTCTGCGGGCACCCCCTCCAATGAGCAAAACTTTGTAGCTGAAGGAGATAACTACTATGTGGTTTGGAACCAATGGGGCGATATCAAATTTTCGATGAGCGAAGATGAAGGCGCTTCCTGGTCAACATCACAAACCCTTTACTCTGCATTCGACTATGGAGCTACTTATCCTGTTATTGCTGTTTCAGGCCAGAATATATTGGTTTTTTATTTCAGGAATACCAGTGGCGACAGTCAGGTGTTTATGGTAAAATCGGATGATGGCGGGCAGTCTTTTGGAAATGAGCAACAAGTGACGGATGCCTCTAACAATACTCAAACTCCGCAAGTGATGGCCGAAGATGGCGTTTTTTATCTGGCTTATGAGCAGAGGGATGAAAACTCCAACTACCAGATCGCGTTCATGAAATCATCTGATGCAGGAGAAAGCTGGACAGAACCTGAGTTCTTGACAGATACCGAATCACCATCACGATGGTGTAGCATAGATGCCGACGACGGTTCGGTTTATGTGGTTTATAACGATCAGACCGGCGATGAATATGATGATTTGGATATCTTTTTCACGAAATCTGACGATGAAGGAGATTCATGGAGTGATCCGGAAAATATCTCCAACAACCAGGAATACAATGCACGCATGAAAATAAAAGTGCTGGATGACATGGTTTATGTGGTCTCCAGTACCAACGACGGAGTGCAGACGGATATCCGCCTTTACCGTTCGGACAACTTGGGTGAAGGTTGGCTCGAACCCATTGAAATTACCGATAACAGCGGATACACTGCCAGACCGGATTTGTTTTTAGGACAAAATGCCATTAACGACCATCGGTTATATGTGGTCTATAGCGATGATACTTACACCGGGACAGAGCTTACTTATTTGAAATATTCTTACGATCATGGCGAAAACTGGTCTGAGGCTGTGCAGGTTTCTGAAGATATAGAAGATGGCGTGTGGCCTCAGATTGACGGGCAGCAGGGATCAGAAACTGATGATCTGTATATTGTATGGAATATGCCTCCTGCCGGTACTTTTGACTATGAAGTGTGGGGACGCCCCGCTACCAGTCAGTTTGCTTTGATGGCACAACTGGAAGGAACGGTTACCGACCAGGATCAAAATCCAATTGAAGGTGCGGAAATCTCCTTTGGCAGCGGAAGTTATAATACTTTAACCAATAGCGAGGGATATTTTGAGGTATCTATGCCCGGAGGAGAATATACCATGAGTGCAGAAGCTGAAGGTTATGAGCCTTACTATGAAGAGATTGAAGTGGAAGGCGGAGAAACCTATGAATTTGATATAGAGCTGGCTCCTTATGAACCGGTGGTATTTCCTCCATTGAATCTAACCTACAGCATCGAAGCCTCGGACGTATTGCTGGACTGGGATGAGCCCGCTTCTTCGGGTGAAGAACTGCGTTACGACAATGGCACCAATTCAGATGAGGTAGGCGGAGAGCCTGAGCATTTCGAGGCAGCGATCCGGTTTACACCTTCTGATTTACAGCAGTATGACGGGAAATATCTTACCGAAATTAATTTCTTTAACACCGATAAAAACTGCCAGGTGTTTGCCCGCGTCTGGACCGGCGGTAATCAGAATTATGCTGGTGACCTTGTTTTTGAAAAGGAGGTGGAAAACCTGAGTGAAAATGCCTGGAACCGTGTTGAACTCGACCAGCCGTTACTTATCGATGCCAGTGAGGAACTTTGGATAGGCTATAAAGTGCTGAATCCCGAAGGAATTTATCCGGCAGGTACGGATAACGGTCCCGCCCAGCCTTTCAAAGGTGATATGATTCTCTATTATTCTGACTGGGTGAGCATGTACGATAATTTTGGCTGGAATACCAACTGGAATATTTACGGACTGGCTGTTTCTACAGAATCTCCGGCAGAAAAAACGCTTTCGGATTACTCTCCATTGGCTGCCAATGTGGATGGTTATAATATCTATAAGGATGGTTCCTATATTGATGAAGTGGCCGCATTACAAACCAATTACACATATGAAGGAATCGGAGAGGGCTTGCATACCTTTTATGTAACTTCAACATATGAAGAATGGGAATCCAATCCTTCTAATGAAGTGGAAATGGTCATTACGTCTAACCGGAATCCTGAAAAGAATAGCTTAACAGTGGGGCCGAATCCCGCGAAGGAAAATATCTTTATTCGAGCTAATGGCTATCAAATTCGCTCTTTGACGCTCTCTGATATTAATGGAGGTGAAGTATTACGCCAATCTAACTTTTATGTAAGTCATGAAGTTACAATAGAATTGCCTGCAAAACTAAACGGAGTTTATATTCTCAGGATAGAAACAGAAAATGATTCTTTCACGGAAAAAGTAATCATCCAGTAGCAATTGCTTAAAACTTTTTTCTAAGTTGCATCCAAAGCCTCGCAAAACTGCGGGGCTTTTTGCGTCTGGATCATACATCATAATGAATTCTTCACACATTCCTGTTATCTTTTCGGTTCAAAAAAAGACTTTTGTTACGAGGAAAAAATTTTTTTTTAAAAAATATCATAAACCTGTTTGATTATGAACAAATGTTCATTATCTTTGCAAAGAACAAAACGGAATTATGCCAAGACCAGTAAGACACAGAAAAATGGGTAAGCCACCCGGCGTTAAGGGTTTCAGGCCGCATGGCACAAGCAAAACCGCGTCAGTAGTGGAATTGTTTTATGAGGAATATGAAGCTTTAAAGCTGGCCGATTATAACGGATTTTCGCAGGTAGAAGCGGCCAAAAAGATGGGGGTTTCACGCCCTACTTTCACCCGTATATACGATCGGGCATTGAAGAAAATAGCCCGCGCTTTTGTAGAGCATCACGAAATTATTATAAAAGGCGGACAGGTCACTTTTGATGACGATTGGTTTAGGTGTGATGATTGTCATTATGTATTTAAGATGCCCGGGAAGGAAAATACAGTAGAGCTTTGTCCGGTTTGTGGCTCTTCGTCTATTACAGACGAAACTGTCCTTGAAAAAGATAGTGATTCAAAAGCGGAAGAGGACGGGTGTGTTTGTGTGGAATGTGGTTTTAAGGTAAAACACCGCGCCGGTGTTCCCTGCCGGAAAGTGGAATGCCCTGAATGCAAAGGAAGAATGAAAAAACAAAAAGTGTAGATATGAAAGTTGTAATCACATCAAAAAGCAATTCGCCACAATCTCAAATGGATTTGCGGTTTGCTCGCGCTCCCTGGTTTGCTGTATACAATACTGAAACCGGAGATTTAGAGTTTAAGGCGAATGATGGCGCTGCCGAACAAAGCGGTGCCGGTCCTAAGGTAGCGGAAATCGTTGCCAATCTGGGGGCTGTAAAAGTATTCAGCGGCGATTTTGGTCCAAAAGCCAAAGACGCCCTGCAGTCGCTCGGAATAGAAATGGTGGTTCTGAGAGATGAACCTGTGATAGAAGAATTAGTAAAACAAATAAAATAGGAGGTAGTTATGCCAGGATTTGACAGAAAAGGACCCGAAGGTGAAGGCCCAATGACCGGAAGAAAAATGGGACGCTGCACCGGACATGAACCCGATGACAGCAGAACAGAAGGTCGTGGACTGAGAAACAAAAGGGGAGGCCGTCCCCGCGGAAAGGGTCTCGGAAGAAGATCCCGAAACGGTCAGTAAAATTGATTAACCGGAAGCGCTCCGCTCTTTCCAGAAGTTTTTTCATCAGTTCTTTTGGTATCCGGGGCGCCCGGTTCTTTTAAAACATTTTTGAATTTTAATTACAAACGAATATACCAACAAAAATAAACCCATGAAAAGAATAGCAATACCAGTTAACGGAAATCAACTATCAGCCCATTTCGGGCATTGTGAAAAGTTTGGCATTTTTGATATTGAAGATAATCAACTGATCCAAAAAACTTTTGAAGCATCTCCTCCTCATGAGCCGGGGTTATTGCCCCGATGGCTTGCTGAAAAAGGCGTGAATGAAATCATAGCCGGCGGCATGGGGCAGCGGGCAATACAATTATTCAAGCAACAAAATGTAGGTGTGATTTTGGGGGTAGACCCTCAGCAGGATTACCAATCTATTATTGATAATTATTTGCAGCAAACTCTTAAGGCAGGAGAGAACTGTTGCGACCATTAATTGATAAACAATGAGTTATACGATTGCCATAGCCAGCGGGAAAGGAGGAACGGGCAAGACAACCGTGGCGGTTAACCTTCTGCAAAGTTTTTTGGATGCGGGTACAGATGCCGTTTTGGCTGATTGTGATGTGGAAGAACCGAATGATGCTTTGTTCTTGCCAGGTGAACTTTATGAAACCGCAGAAGTGTCTCAAAGCCTGGCAAAAGTTAATCCGGAAAAATGTACTTTTTGCGGTCGCTGCGCGGAAGCGTGTGCATTCAATGCCATCCTGAATGTACCTTCGGCCGGATTCATTAAAATTATGCCCGACTTGTGTCATGCTTGTGGCGTATGCAGCTATGTTTGTCCTGAATCCGGAGCGATTACAGAATATTCCAAAGTCAGAGGATATGTCAGAAAATACAGACAAGAGAACAAACAAATCTTGATGGAAGGGGTGTTGAATCTTGGGGAGGCCATGGCTGTGCCCGTTATCAAAGCAACAAAAAAAGCGTTGCATTCCACTGATGCGGAGGTCAGGATTATAGATGCCCCTCCCGGCACGAGTTGTCCGGCTATGGAAACCATACAAGATGCCGATTTTGTA
>CAYFQK010000146.1:0-8216 GCA_964345255.1 uncultured Bacteroidales bacterium
TTTGGGTTTTGATATTTGTTATTTTAGGTTTTCATTTTCTCTTAACTTTATGGACGGACACTAATTAGTTATAGATATTTTATTGTTCGCTTTTTATAAACTCGTCAATCATATCATAGAGGGAAACCCCTTCAGCCTCAGCTTTATAATTTTTCACAATCCGGTGCTGCATAATAGGTTTAGCCACCGCAACCACATCTTCGATATCAGGCGAATACTTCCCGCTAATCGCGGCATGCGTTTTCGCTCCGATGATAAGATACTGAGAGGCTCTTGGTCCGGCTCCCCAGTGGAGATACTCACTGGCCCACTCATGGGCTTCTTTAGTGTGAGGTCTGGTTTTGCCCACCAGCCGCACAGCGAATTCATAAACATTATCAGGCACGGGTATGCGACGTACCAGCTTTTGATAGAACAGGATTTCTTCCGCGTTGAGGACTTCTGTGACCTGTGTATCTTTATCGATGGTGGTATTCTTGACCACTTCCAGCTCTTCCTCTTTTGAGGGATAATCCAGCCAGATATTGAACATAAATCTGTCGAGCTGGGCCTCAGGCAGCGGGTACGTGCCTTCCTGCTCAATAGGGTTCTGAGTGGCCAGAACAAAGAAGGGCTCGTCCAGCGTGTATTTTTTTCCTGCTACAGTTACCGCTTTTTCCTGCATGGCCTCCAGTAAAGCTGATTGGGTTTTAGGTGGGGTGCGGTTTATTTCATCGGCAAGGATGACGTTGGCAAAAATGGGGCCGGTGTGGAACGAAAACTTGCGGTTTTCATTCAGAATTTCCGTACCGATGATGTCCGAAGGCATTAGATCAGGTGTAAACTGAATGCGGTTATAACTTAAACCCAGCGCTTTGGATATGGTGTTGACCAGCAACGTCTTCGCCAGTCCGGGCACACCCACCAGCAGCCCATGTCCTCTGCTGAAGATAGAGATAACCACGTTTCGTATAACTTCATCCTGGCCTATAATTACTTTTCCGATTTCATTTCGAAAAGCATTATACTTCTCTACAAATCCATCTATCGCTTCTACATCCGATTTATATATTTTGTCTGTTGTTTCTTGTTTCATGTCATTTTTACTTTACGCAATGCAGTCTCTCCGTTGGCATCAATTTAATTCTTTGTAAAGACCAATTCCACATGCTAAAAAAATCAGCTTAAATGGTCTTCTTCCCTTGACTAAACATTGAAATTGCGCAATAAGTTTTAAATTAATTTAAGCGATTATTCATCACATCTTCCATATTTCTGCTGATATTGCAGTCTTTGTACGGATCATTAACCCGGATGTAAGTTTCATCCATCTTATCCTTTATCCACTCTCTGATTTTTTCACTCTTTTTTTGCTGCAAGGCCCAATCCTGAATGGTGTTGTAATCCTCATCAAGACTGGCTCTGTGAGGTTTTTGTTTATCCTTCATGTAAATAATGCGATAGGCCTTTTTCCCCTCTTCGGTAGTCATCGGTATGGGATCAGATACTTCCCCTTCACTGAGGTTTTGTACCGCATAACTTATGTTTGGCTCCAGCTCTGAGGCTTTAAACTGATTATTATTCGTTCTTGGATTTACCATAATCCCACCGTTTATCGCGTTGGGGCTATCGGAGAATTTTTCGGCAGCTTTGGAAAAATCCATCTTATCTTTTTTGATAAGTTCTGCTATTGAATCCAGTTTGCTTTGGGCCTGGCGTATGTTTTCTGTGGAAGGTTCAGGGCGCATTAGAATATGCCTGACGTTCACCAGCTCTCCGCGTCTTTCTATGAGCTGCATGATATGAAGACCATCTTTATCTTTTACGACCTCAGATACTTCACCTTTCTCAAGGTTGAAAGCCACTGCGGCAAAATTGGAGTTCAGTTCACTGCGACTATAAAACCCAAGCTCCCCCCCATTTTTGGCAGTTTCTTTGTCTTCTGAATACAAAACGGCCATCGTGGAGAAACTTTCTCCATCCTTTATTCGCTGCCTGAGCTCTCTGAGTCTTTGCCTTGTTTTGTTAAGCTCTTTAGAGCTCATAGGTGGCTTTTTAACAATTTCTCCGATAACATATTGCGTTTCAATTTTAGGAATAGAATCCGGTGGCAAGGATTCATAAAATTCCTTGACCTCTGATGGCGTGATGTTTACATCTTTCGTGATTTGCTGCTGCTCTCTCTGCACGAGCATTTGTTCTCTTATTTTATCTCTTAGCTCGTCTTTGATTTCAGGAACTTTTTTGTTGAAATATTCTTCCAGTTTCTTTTCCGAACCCATTCGCTGTATAAAAAAGCGCATACGCTGGTTCAGGTTAGCTTCCACCTGTTCGTCGGTTACTTCAAGGCTGTCGACCTCTTTGGCCTGATGCAGCATCATTTGCTGAGTAACAAGATTCTGCAGGATATCACATTTTACCTGGTCACTACCTTTGAAATTTCCTTGCATCCTGAATTGAAGGTACTGAGATTCGACCTCCGATTTCAAAATGATGTTTTCCCCAACAACTGCTGCTATGCCGTCTAACACTTTTTCCTGACCTTGAGCCGCAAAAAAGAATGAGACTATAATTGAGATTAAAAATAATTTTCTCATAAACTTTCCTTCTTCATTTAATATATTTCAATTTCGTTACTGTTAAGTCCCTCGTTTACAATGTTTTTATGCATATCTTTTACGAATTTTGTTTTTCGTTTGTTAACAATGATGGTGCGAATATCATTTTTAACGAGTTGCAGGGGCTTAACATCATTCGTGCCCTTAATATCAAGTATTTTAACAAAATACTGGTTTTCATTGTCTTTAATTTCCTTTTCCCTGTATTCTATATCTTCAGTAGTTTCAATACGCAGCGGCAGATATTGTTTTACTTCACTAAGGTATATCCATGTATCTTCCAGAAAATAGCTCAGGTTGTTTTCCTTACAATAGGCTTCGATGGCAACAGTATTATCCTCATTAAAGAAAATTTTTCTGGCATCCCCTGTGCGCTCATAATCCAGCGGCAACAAAATGTAGTGAACTTTGATGAGCTCATCTTTTAGTCGAAAATTGTTTTTATTTTTTTCATAATAAGCTTTAATTGTTTCCGCTTTTACCGTCGTGTCTATTTCCTGGCGAACCAGGTTTGTTTCATATTTGTATACAACCAGCGACCTGCGGTATTTCTCCAACTGCTCTTCAAAGTTCAGGTCTTCATCACTCAAATTTTCCTCGGCTTTTTTTAAGAGCATCGTTTTCTGAACCCATTTATTAACCATGGATTTTGCCATGGAGAGGCTATCCCGTGGCGGGATACCCTTAGGAATAGAATTTCTGATTTCCGATTCATAAAGATATTCATCCTGCACTCTTGCAAGGATAGGTTCGTCTTCATTCGATTGAAACCTGTTGCAGGAGAGCAGGATAGGAGCGAAAATTAATATGCTTAGCCAAAATCTAATCAAAGTGTTCTAGCGCTGCTTTTTTAGTGAGTTAAAAACATCCCTGTGGACTTTAAACTCGTATTTCCTGCGCAGTTTTTCAATCCATTTTTTCTCGAGATATTCCTGATAATCCGCTGTTACGAGTCCCCTGGCTTCATTAAGTTTTTTGGGCTCAGGCGCAATGAATTCACGGATCATCACGTAAAAACGCTTTTTATTATGCGTGAGTTTGCCGCTCAATCCTTTTTCCCATTCAGCCTGCCGGATATATGGATTAGCATCTTTCTCGTAGTAGCCTTCTTTAAGCGAAACCCTGGTCACAGAATCATTATTCATCAAACTGTCTATAGCAGCCATTTTCCTGCCTTCCTTCAGCATCTGCTTAACCTCATCAGATACTTCCGGTTTCATGATAATAGCGATGGTGGCCCTGGCCCTTTTATCCCACATATATTCGTCTTTATGCTTTTGATAATAGCTTTCCAGGCCGGTTGTATCTTTCACCGCTTTTTCCCAAACTTTATCATTCGTCAGTTCAAACAACAGAATTCCATCGCGGTATTCTTTCATTAAGGCCCTGAATTCGGGGTATTTTTCTTCAAGCTGTTGGTTTTCGTATTCGATGGATTTGTCGTTCACAAACTTTTTGAAGTTCAATTTCAGGTACATTCCCAGATCATCTGCATTTTTCCATTTTTGATTTTCTTCCAAATAACGGGCAAAATCGTACTGGGTATATACCTTATCCCCTATTTTGAAAACAGGCTTACGCATGTCTTTCGCCGTATCAGCGCTCCATTTCTTTTTGTATATCGCTTCGGTAACAACCGTTTCTAATTCTTCTACGGCTGGCATAAATGTCTGTGCATTATATTCCTTACGCACTTTTCTTACAAATGCTTCCTTGCTTTTATTTTCGCGTCCACTCTTTGAAAGTTGTTTTTTTATTTCCTGTTTCTCTTCTTCAAAGCTTCCTATGCCTTCTTTGTCTTTAAGCATCATAACATGCCATCCGTATGATGTGCGGAAGGGTTTAGTAAAATCTCCTGATTTTTTGAGTTTATAGGCGGCTTTAACGAATGCGGGAATCATTCTGTTTGAGCCGAACCACGGTAGCTCTCCGCCTTTTCGTGATGTGGACCGGTCATCGCTGTGTTTTTTAGCCAGCTCCGCAAAATCGGCACCATCTTTTAGTTTCCGGTAGACCTCCTGGATTTTCTTTTTGGCCGTGACAGAATCTTCTTTTGTTTCAGCATTTTTATACATTTTCATGATGTGTGCCGCCTTTACTCTTCCGAGGGCCTTGTGTTTATCAGCTACTTTAATAAGGTGATAGCCGTATTTGGTGCGAACCGGCTGAGAGATTTCACCTTCTTCAAGATTGTAGGCTGTGTTCTCGAATGGGTAAACCATATCAAAGACTGAGAAATAGCCCAAGTCGCCCTGGTTTCCCGGGATAGTTCTGCCCTGGATTTTTCTTTCCCTTGCTGAAGGGTCTTCTGAATATTCTGCAGCTAAATCGCTGAAAGGTTCCCCGTTTATGGCTTTCCTTCGGATTTCCAGAATTTTATTGTAGGCTTTTAAGGTATCTTCCGGAGGAGCAGTTTCGGATACTTTGATGAGGATGTGGCTGGCACGGATGTCATATCGCATACGCTCGTAAGCTTCCCGCATGAGTTCCTGGTTTACTTCTTCGTCCATGAGATAAGGTTCAGCCAGCTGATCGCGGTAGCCCTCAAGCTCCTTCTGTAGCTTGGCTATAGTATCGTATCCGAGATTCTCAGCCTCTTTAACTTTTAATTTGTAATTGATAAAAAGATCCAAATACTCTTCCAGTGATTGCTTGCTCTGTACATTATTGTTTTTGTTATAAACACGGAGGAATTCTTCTGCCGTGATATCTTCACCTGCAATCGACATTACGATTTTTTTGTCATCACTCTGCCCGCTGACTGAAATAAAGCAAAAGGCGAGCAGCGCAAGCAAGGCATGTTTTAAACTGTGTGTTCTCATATCTTTAGTGTTGTTTAGTTATTATCTGCTGTAGTTTGGTGCTTCTCTGGTAATTTTGATGTCATGGGGGTGACTTTCGGCAATTCCGGCAGGGGAAACCCTATAGAATTTTGCTTTTTTAAGGTCGAGAATATTTTTGGCCCCTGAGTAACCCATACCCGCCTTGAGTCCGCCAATCATTTGATGGACTATTTCAGATAATCCCCCTTTGTAGGCGACACGCCCTACAATTCCTTCCGGAACCAGCTTGCTGATGTCGTCTTCTGTATCCTGAAAGTAACGGTCTTTCGAGCCTTTCTGCATAGCATCGATCGATCCCATGCCGCGGTATGTTTTAAATTTACGCCCTTCGTAAATGATGGTTTCGCCCGGCGACTCATCTACCCCGGCAAACAGAGACCCGGCCATGATGGTATATGCACCTGCCGCCAGCGCTTTAACGATATCGCCCGTGTAGCGGATACCTCCATCAGCTATAATGGGGATGCCTGACCCTTCCAGGGCATCAGCTACTTCGGCTACAGCGGTGAGCTGCGGTACTCCTGCTCCTGCGATAACGCGAGTGGTGCAAATGGAGCCCGGTCCGACCCCCACCTTGACAGCGTCAATATTAATTTCTCGCAGTGCTCTGGCAGCGTCTGCAGTACCAATATTCCCTACGACCAGGTCAATTTGAGGATATGCTTTTTTAACTTCTTTAGCAGTATCGATAACATTTTTCGAGTGACCATGTGCTGTATCCACAACAATGGCATCTGCGCCGGCCTCTACAAGGGCTTTTACGCGATCCATCGTGCCTTTGGAAGTGCCCACTGCGGCGGCTACCTGAAGGCGCCCGCGTTGGTCTTTACAGGCATTAGGTCGCTCTTTGATTTTTATAATGTCTTTATAAGTGATTAGCCCCACCAGGTGATAGTTTTCGTTGACTACAGGCAACTTTTCTATTTTGTGCTTTTGGAGCGTGGCAGCAGCCTGTTCAAAATCTGTAAACTCGGTGGTGGTAATAAGGTTTTCATGAGTCATCACTTCCGACACCTCACGAAATTGGTTTTTTTCAAAGCGAAGATCGCGATTGGTCACAATGCCTACAAGTACTTTTTCGTCATTAACCACAGGGATTCCGCCAATACGGTACTCAGCCATTAAACCAAGCGCATCCTTTACTTTGGCATCTGCTTTAATGGTGACCGGGTCTATAATCATTCCATTTTCAGCCCTTTTAACTTGCTTCACCTGCAAAGCCTGTTCTTCTACCGACATGCTTTTGTGAATTACTCCTATGCCCCCTTCCTGTGCCATGGCAATCGCCATAGGGGCTTCCGTCACCGTATCCATGGCAGCGGTAACGATAGGTATATTCAGCTTAATGTTCTTGGAGAAATAGGTTTCGGTGTTGGCGTCGTTCGGGTGTATTTCAGAATATGCAGGGGCCAGCAAGACATCGTCATAAGTCAGCCCTTCGTTGTTAAACCTGTCTGAATTCATAGTTTACAGCTACATTTAAATTTGAGCAAAGGTATTAAAAATCGCTTAAACAGGCTCTTAATATTTGTTAAGAATATTTACAAAGCCTTTGATTCATCAACTATTACCTGATTAATGTGACGGTGCCCTTTTTTTGCTTTGAATCATCATCCTGGTTTTTATACTGAAGGAGGTAAATGTACGTACCCATAGGGGCTTTTTCTCCTTTATAAAGCCCGTCCCACCCGCGGGCAGGGTCGTTACTTTCGAAAATCAGTTCCCCCCAGCGATTAAATATTTTAAGCGAATATCCTTCAGGGTTAATATTGCGATAAACCGGCTTGAAAGTATAATGACTATTACTGGATGGTTTGAAGGCATTGGGCATTTTCAGTTGAGTGTCCTGGTTAGCAATTGCTTCGTTAGACCACGCCCTGCCTGTCTCACCATAAGGATTGACGGGGCCTTCAATTGCTCTTACCCTGTAAATCCATTGGCCGCTGGCCAGGTTCCCTGCCTGGGAGTCGTTAAAGGAATTTATATTCCCGCTCAGGTTGGCAATGGGCTGCTGAGGCTCTCCGGGGGTTTTATACCTGTACACCAGATAACGATCCACTTCCCACCCCACGTAGTGATTCCACTGAAGTTGATTTTCAGCATTCTGGAGGCTCTCCACTTCCAGAAAAATGGTCCGCGCAGTATTGGATTCTTTGCTGTCATTGCCGCAACTGTCAATAGCAGTAAGATTATAGTAGTAGCTTTTCTCCAGGGGGTTGACATCCATGTCGGTGATTTCCCATGAAGTTTGCCCTGAATCGAGACTATCGATTACCCGGTTGAAATCCGAACCGTTATCGGAGCGCAATAAAACGTATCCATTGCCCTGTCCGTTAGCATCTGAAAAGCCGGTAATCTTAACGGTTTCTTCTTCAACGGAGGCTGATTCGATGTAGGCCGTATCGGGTTGGGGGATAGCCCTGGTTGGGACCTGTCTCCTGGCTGAGGAACTGGTGATTGTTGCACTGAAATTGGAGGTAACCACGGCTCTGATAAAATATCGATAGATTTTTTCGGATTCTACCGGGTCGACGAAAGACTCATTTGTAAAAGTACTGTCTATCAATTGATAAGGCTCGCCTGATGTTAATTCTTTCCGATAGAGGTAATATTTTTGATCGGTTTGATTGATAGAATCGATGTCATTAGTATTGTAGTTGCTAAAGCTGATTTCTACCTCCTGCCGACAGATTTTATAATCTATATTTTCGATAAAAGGAGGGGATTGGAGGTTTTCGCTTCTTATCGGGATAGAGGAGTTACATTGATCATAGGC
>CAYFQK010000147.1:0-8195 GCA_964345255.1 uncultured Bacteroidales bacterium
TAAAATTGCGGATTTAAGAGTGAATCTAAGACGCTGTTGCAGATAGTAATAATTCATAAATTATTCGGGTTAGGAAACTATTGCAGGTATATTAAATTTAATCTTTTATTTTTGTATCATATCGAGAAAACGGATTATGAAAAAGATTGACATTGTGCATTATCACCTGAACCCAGGGGGCGTGACTAAAATCATTCAATCGCAAATTAAGAGCTTGCTCATTAGGGATACGGATTATGATATCCGGCTATTTTGCGGCGGATGCCCCGAAGAAGAGTTTTTTCAATCTCAGGGTGTAGAGGTGATTGTCGATAAGCTTTTTTTGTATGCCGACTTCCAGGAAAAAGATCCCGCCACGCTAAACCGCATTCTCCGGCAAACGGAAGAAGCCGCACGAAACTATTTTAAGCCCGACCGGCTTATTCACTTTCATAATCTCAACCTCGCCAAAAACCCCTATTGGACACTGGCTGTTCATAAGCTGGCCCTGGAGGGATATAACATTTTAAACCATGAACATGATTTTGCAGAGGACAGGGAAGAGAATCAGTTATTTATAGAGCGTATTATCGGAGGGCATTTCGGGTATAATGTTAAGAATGTAATGTATCCTTCATTAAGTAACTATCACATGGCTGTGCTAAATCTGTTTGATTATCAACGGGTGAAACGTTATAAATTTCCTGAGGAAAGGCTGCATTATCTGCCTAACCCGGTAAATTTTGAAGAGGTCGTTCCAGCAGCAGCAGATGAAACAAAAAACAGGATTTACGAAACGCTGGGTCTGGATAAAGATAAAAAGTTAATCAGCTATCCGGTGCGGGTCATCCGCCGGAAAAACATCGGGGAGTATATTTTATTGAGTCATTTTTTTAAAGAACAGGCGAATTTCGTGGTGACATTGCCCCCGAAAAACCCGGCAGAGGTTGAAGAATACAAAAAATGGCTGAGCTTTTGTGATGGACTTCAATTGCCTCTTGTTTTTGAAGCCGGCACAAAGGTTGATTTCACCGAGCTGATTACCTCCTCTGATTTTTGTGTTACCACCAGTATCCGCGAGGGATTTGGTATGGCATACATCGAGCCTTGGATGATGAATACCCCGGTGGCAGGCCGTGAACTTAAAAATGTATTGCAGGATTTAACACATGCCGGACTAGAGTTCCCTTCGTTGTATGAAAAACTATTAGTTAAAGACGAGTCCAGGTGGAGGGATATGGCAGAAATCGGTTTCGAAAAACAACGTGAAATTATTGGAAAAATAATTGAGAGTAAAGAGCTAACTGATATTACCTTTGTAAAGAATCCAAACCTAAAGGGGTTGTTTCAGGATATTGATAGAGACATTATTATAAAAAATCAAAATATAATTAAAGAGAAATTTTCATTGAAGTCATATGGAGAAAGACTTGAAAAAACATATGGAACGATTGATGGATGATCAATCTTCCCTGGCGCCTATAGAAACCGGTATAAAAGAGTCTATCAATTCTGATGGACATCGGATTAAAGCCTTTATATTTGATATTTACGGAACCTTGCTGGTATCTTCTTCAGGCGATATTAATGAAGCCTCATTTAGCGCACTTAATATACAGCAAGCATTAATCGATGCGGGCTACATTATACACGATGATATTCCAGAGGGGGCTTTTAATTTTATGCTTGAAGACTTTCGTTATACCATCCTCGAATATCATAAAAAAGCCAAATCAAAAAATATTCCTTACCCTGAAATTAATATCAAAGAGGTATGGAATGATGTTTTAAACAGAGCTTCCGATAAATTATGGATATCTCACAAAAAAGATAGTTGTCTTGAAAAATTCATCCTGACCTTTGAAGTGCTCAGCAATAAAGTTTTCCCCATGCCCGGAATGAAGGAGGTTATCAGCTATCTAAAAGAAAGGAACTATCCGCTGGGTATTATCTCTAATGCGCAGTTCTATACGCCACTCATTATGAACTATTATCTGCGCAATGAAAAAATGGAGGAAACCATACCACCTTTCGACCCTGAGTTGACCGTTTTCTCTTATAAGCTGAACAAGAGCAAGCCCGATAATATTTTGTTTAAACAGATTATACCGGTGCTTAAGGAAAAATATAACATTATGCCTTCAGAGGCACTCTTTGTGGGAAACGATATGTTAAAAGATATTTACGCTGCCAATTCTTCCGGATTTAAAACGGCACTTTTTGCCGGAGACAGGCGTTCACTGAAAATGCGGGGAGACAGTGTGGATAGCCTTACGCCCGATTTTATAATAACTGAATTAGCGCAATTAAAGAAATTGATTACTATATGAATATTCATCACCTTAACATTGGAATGCTTCACTCGCTGGTCGGTAAAAATGACGGGGTCTCCATTGTCATCGATCAGGCAGTGAATGCCCTTACAGAATACCTGAATGTGGAACTTGGGAATATTTTTTTCCTGGCAGCTCACTCCTCGCCAAGGTTTAATGCAATAACTGATGAGGTGTTCTGGCACAAGAACGATGTGCATAAAAGCATAATTAGTTGTTTTAATGATGAGCCGCCGGAAGATTTGGATAAAAGAATTCATGAGAATGCCCTTTATGCCAAGAATGTGATCAAGGAATGGGTGAATGAAAACGAAATAGATCTTATAGTAGCCCATAATACTTCACATCCCTATAATTTTGTTACAGCTGTAGCTTTAGGCTACTACTATGAAGAGCTAAAAGAGCAAAATATCATCTGGCCTAAGCAGTTGGTATGGTGGCACGATTCTTACATGGAGCGAGAGGCGTTTAAAAACCCCAACGCCGTAGTTAAGAAGTACATGAAATACCTCCCCGGGACCTACGTGGACGGAATTGCCTTTATTAACCAGGCGCAGGTAAAGATGGCAAAAAAGGTTTTCGAGAAGTATAATAACCGCACGTTAAAACCTTTTTTTGATCAGCGTGCAACGGTCATCCCCAACACAAGTAGCATTCATTGGGACTGGCAATCGGTGGACTGGAGTCAGAACCAACTGATTTATCCACCGCAAAATAACTATAATGATTCTTTTCTTGATGATATAGGCTTAACAGAGGCCGCGAGAAAGGAAGGGTTTACCATAGACGACACGGTTATTTTGTTGCAGCACACACGCGTGGTGCCGCGTAAAAAGATTGAAGTGGCCCTGGATTTCGCCTATCGCCTGGAACAAAAGTTTGAGAGTCAAGGAGAGAATAAATGTATTGCTGTTCTGGTCAGCGGACACTCCGGGGATGAGCAGGTAGCTTATAAAAAGTATTTATGGGAATATTACCACAAAAAGAAAATAAAAAATCCTGATGCGCATGTTATCCTGATTTTTGGCGAAGGAGCCATCTTATCGCACAGGGATATTATTGTAGACCACAAATACTATAAGTTTTCCGAAATTCCCGAAATAATAGCTGCTCATAATGGCCTGGCAACTTATTTCAGCGAAATTGAAGGCTATGGCAATAATCTCCTGGAGGTGATAGCCAGCGGACTACCTGCCGTGATCAACAAGTATGAAGTCTTTAAGACCGATATAGAAGAACTGGGCTTTCATTTGCCGGCTGTTGAAAATTGTGAATTAAACGATCAGATAGTAGATGAAGCCTACAACATGCTCATCGACCCGGTATATCGCAACAAAGTGGTTAAGCATAACCTTGAAATATTGGATCGGAAACTGGGGCATCGGAAAATTGCCGAAAAATTACGACCTTTGATCACGAGTATGTTTACCAAAATCATAAATTAAAACAAAGCTAACTATGGGCGATTTTTATCAAAGTGGATTAGTAACGACCTTACATAATTTGAGAAGTGTAGATTACGCGCAGTTGGAAAACTGGATGACGCAGTATGCTAAGAAACGCCCGGCAGCGCTTGTAATTCCCAGCTTATATTCCGAACTGGAAACCCCTGCGCTAAAGAATATTGTTAATATACTCAAGGAGGTTCCTTACCTTAATGAAATCATCATCGGGCTGGATCGCGCCAACAAAGATCAGTTTGAAGATGCCAAAAAATATTTTTCCGTATTGCCACAGCGTCATCGAATTCTGTGGCACGACGGCCCGCGTCTTCGCAAAATGGATCAATTGCTCAAAGACCACCAGATAGCCCCCAATCAAATGGGAAAAGGGCGTAATGCATGGTATTGTTTCGGTTACCTGATTGCCTCGGAGCGATCGGAGGCTATTGCCCTTCATGATGCTGATATTGTTACTTATAATCGCGGGATGCTGGCGCGGCTGCTTTACCCGGTCGTTGATCCAAAGTTTAATTACCGGTTTTGTAAAGGGTATTATTTTCGTTCAGATCAGGAGAAGCTCAACGGGCGGGCTGCCAGATTGCTGGTTACACCATTGCTGAGGGCGCTTAAGAAAATATTTGGACCGCTGACTTTCCTCGAATATCTGGATAGCTTCCGTTATCCGCTGGCAGGTGAGTTTTCAATGCGTACTGATGTGTTGAAAACCATACGTATCCCCAGCGACTGGGGTCTGGAAGTGGGTATTCTCTCAGAAGTGGAGCGCCTTAATTCCACCAATCGCATTTGTCAGGTGGAAATCGCCGACCGCTACGACCATAAACACCAGCCGCTATCTCCCGATGATGCCTCTAAAGGTATTTCGCGCATGAGCATGGATATCACCCGCGCCATTTATCTCAAACTATCCCAAAACGGAATTGTCTTTACACGTTCTATGTTCCGATCAATTAAATCAACCTATAATCGAATAGCGCTCGAATTTGTGGAACGCTACGACAATGACGCCACGATGAATGGCTTGATTTACAACAGGCACAAGGAGGAAATGATTGTCGACCTGTTTGCAAACAACGTCTACAACGCCGGCATCGAAGTCCTCGAGCAACCTGATCACGGAGCATTTATCCCCAGCTGGAAGCGTATCAAATCGGCCCTGCCTGACTATATGGAGGATTACTACAAAGCTGTTGAGAAAGACAACGAGGGTTAACCATAGGAATGGCGGCATGATTGAACAAATGGTTAGTCAGTTTTTCCTATAAGCGAAAAGTTAAACCAAAAGCCTTTTATAAAGTTATTAAGGTAAGTGATCTGTGTTAAAGCCTTACCGGCAGATTTCATTTTGTTTTGGTTTTTAGTATTTTAGAGTTTCAAAATGTATTTTATGACAACAATCAATAAACAGCAATTTCTGGAGAAACTTCAAAAGCATCTTCAGTTTATTTATAAAAATGAGTATTCCGAAGAGCTAACCACCAAAGCCCGGAAACTGGTAGAAAAGTATGCTGATAAAATCCCCGAGCATCCGGAGAAATGGAGTCATAAGGATTCCGTGTTGATTACCTATGGCGATTCTATTAAAGGTAAAAAGGAAAAGCCGCTTAAGACGCTTGCGCAGTTTCTGGACAAGTATACCGGCAAAACAATGTCCACGGTTCATATATTGCCGTTTTTCCCTTACAGCTCTGATGACGGCTTTTCGGTTATTGATTACTACAAGGTCAGGGGGGACCTCGGTGACTGGAATGATATTGAAAATCTGGGTAAAAAGTATGATTTGATGTCGGACCTGGTGCTTAATCATGCGTCCGTTCAATCGCAATGGTTTCAGAACTTTCAGGAAAACAAATCTCCCGGTAAGGATTACTTTATTGTTAAAGATCCGGATGAGGACCTCTCGCAGGTTGTGAGACCAAGAAGCACCCCTTTGCTGACAGCTTTTGACACAAAAGATGGCAAGAAATACGTGTGGACTACTTTTGGCGACGATCAGGCCGACCTTAACTTTAAGAACCCTGACGTTTTCCTTACTATGCTCGACATCATGCTTTTTTACCTTAGCAAAGGCATTCGAATTATAAGGTTGGATGCTATTGCTTTCCTCTGGAAAGAAGATCACACTTCATGTATGCACCTGCCCGAAACGCATGAGTTCGTCAAACTCTTCCGTGATATATTTGATTACCTGAGTCCCGGACTCATACTGCTTACCGAGACTAATGTTCCGAATAAGGAGAATCTAAGCTATTTCGGCAACGGCGATGAAGCCCATATGATATACCAGTTCAACATGCCGCCACTTCTTCTTTATTCCTTCTTTTCAGAAGACTCACATTATTTTAATGAATGGGCATCCACATTGCCTGAACTTCCGGAAAGCAACACTTATTTCAATTTTACAGCCAGTCATGACGGCATAGGCGTAAGACCTCTTGAAGGTATCGTACCGGATGAAAAGAAGGAAAAAATGTTTGACAGCATCAGGAAAAACGGGGGCTTGATAAGTACCAAATCTAATCCGGATGGCTCCACAAGCCCTTATGAGCTTAACACAACTTACCTGGATGCGCTGAAAGAAACTCAGTTCTCATCGAAAGAAAACCAAATCGAACGATTTATTAGTTCCCAGGCAGTGATGATGGCTTTCAAAGGAGTTCCGGCCTTTTACATTCATAGCCTCCTGGGTACTGAAAATGATTATGAAGGATATCAGCAAACCGGAAGAGCCCGCTCGCTGAACCGTAAACAGTGGACTTATAAAGAAATTACCCGCTTACTGGAAGAGGATACCCGGCACAAGCATGTGCTGAAACGCCTGTTGCATTTGATAGAAATCCGAAAGCAACAGGAAGCTTTTCATCCTGATGCTGAGCAACACTGGCTGGATTTGGGGAGTAATTTTATTGCTTTCAAACGTAGTGCTAAAAATCAGGAAATTATTGCCATAACGAACGTAACGGGGCACAACCAGGGCATCGTTGTAGAATCACAGCTGGCGGCCAGCGAGCTCATCATGAATGATCGTGAGCCACAGGGGTATTCCGAGCTTATCATGCCTCCATTCTCTACGCGCTGGTTTTCATCTTTTCCCGGAATGTTAGAAATAAAGGAGGATTGATATGAGAATAGTAATAGCACCCGATTCTTTTAAGCACAGCCTCTCAGGAGCCAAAGTGTCTAAAGCAATCGAGAAAGGAATAAAAAGCGTTAATGATGATGTGACGATTCATACGATGCCACTTGCTGATGGAGGCGAAGGGACGGTTGAAGCTTTGGTAGCGGCAACAAGCGGCTCGAAAAAAAGGGTAAGAGTGCATGATCCGCTAATGCGTGAAATTGAAGCGGAGTATGGAGTGATTAGTGATGATACGGCAATTATAGAAATGGCCGCGGCTTCGGGCCTTGAACTCATCTCCAAAGAAGAGCGTAACCCAATGATAACTACCACATTCGGTACGGGAGAACTCATTAAAGATGCCATTGAAAACCATTTTAAAAAGATAATTATAGGCGTTGGCGGCAGTGCTACGAATGATGCCGGTGCGGGTATGGCCCAGGCTCTGGGCGCCAAATTACTTAACAGTAGGAGGGAAGAAATTGATAAAGGCGGGGGGGCACTTAGTGAGCTCGATCATATTGATTTGTCAGAATTGGTTTCAGGGCTGAGGGATATTGAAATTTTGGTAGCGGTTGACGTTAAGAATACCTTAACGGGTGCGGATGGAGCTACACACGTTTATGCCCCGCAAAAAGGAGCCGATGAAAGTATGGTGGAAGCCCTTGAAAAGAACCTTGATAATTTTGCTTTGATCCTGAAAAATTATACGGGTAAGGATGTGCGGCAAATTCCGGGAAGCGGCGCTGCCGGAGGTCTGGCAGCAGGCCTGGCTGGTGTGCTGGGGGCCAAAATTGAAAATGGATTTAATCTGATAAGCGGGATTATTAAACTTGAAGACCACATAAAGAAAGCGGACCTTGTAATTACCGGAGAAGGGATGATAGATAAACAGACCGGTTTCGGAAAAACACCATATGGCGTGGCCTCGCTGGCTAAAAAACATAAGGTCCCGGTGGTAGGTTTTGCCGGTACCTTGGGTGATGGATATGAAAAATTACTGAATAAACCGTTTGATAATCTCTACCCGATTGCTGATAAACCGGTATCGCTGGACGAAGCGCTGCATGAAGCTGAAAATTTGCTTGAAAAAGCATCTGCCCGTATGATGAGAAGTTTGCTGCTGGGGAAAAAGTTGGATAAATTGAAGACAAAAACATAGAGCAATTATTGGCGCGATAGCGGGAGACGTTATCACAATGGTTTACGAGAGGATGCTGGTTTAAGTATAGCTAATTAGAGTCCGTCGTTAAATTAAAAATTTTTGCAAATAAAGCACCAAATGATAAATTTCATTCCGATAAC
>CAYFQK010000148.1:0-4768 GCA_964345255.1 uncultured Bacteroidales bacterium
ACTCTGGTCGCTGCATGATATAGCGTCTCCACATCACTCGGCCTTTCTGTCAACACCTTTAGCGATTGATGAATCGAGATTGACCGCGTCTACCCTTTCGGAAAAATGAAACTCCACACCTTCATCCAAAGCTAACTGATAAAGCGACTGCACTATATCATACATTCCTTTTTCGGGAAAAAAAGCCCCGATGTTATGCTCCAGGTGGGGAATGACGGCCAATGTTCCCGGCGTTTGGTAGGGATCCGAACCATTGTAGGTGGCATAGCGATCGAACAGCTGAACTGTTCGGGCATCCTCAAAATAGGATTGATTCACCTCATGCATGGTCTTGTCCGTATTCAGTTTTTTGATGCGCAGGGTGGCTTTCAGAAAATCTTTAGTGAAGACCGTCGAAACTTCAAAAGGTTTAAAGATGAAATTATTGGCCGTCAGGTTATAAACCGTTTCAGCGTCACTAAGGTATTTTCTTACAGAAGAAGCATTATCGGAAGTTTTTTGCTCAATTTCATTAGCAAATCTCTCCGGCTCATTGTATGCATTGATTTCGGTTCCCTCTTCATAAAAGTATTTGGTAATCACCGGCAGTGCTTTGTAGGAAAAATATCCGGAAGGGTTTTTCCCAAAGAGTTCAAAAAGCTCATTCACAAGCGAGGGCAGTGTAAACAAAGACGGGCCGGTATCAAATCGAAAACCCTCTTTCTTTATCTCCGAAATTTTTCCACCGGGTTTAGATGCCGCTTCAAACACATCCACTTCAAATCCCAGATGCTTAAGCCGTAAAGCCGAAGCTATACCTCCAATTCCCGCACCAATTACCGCTGCTTTTTTTGTCATGTTTAACTTTTTATCCAATTTTTATAACAAGATAGGTGGTGGATTTGTTCGGGATGAGGTTGTTGCACCCTTTTCTCCTCACTCCAGCTTCTTTTCCCAGGGAGAGAAGCTTCTCTTCCCCCCTTCTCCCTGGGGAAAATGCCGATAGCTATCGACAAGGGTTGAGGGGAGGGCTGGAAAATAAGGTCATTGATTTTAAAAAAAAATGGAAAAAATTGGAATTAGATTCCATATTTTTCCATAAATTTGTAACATGATTGTAAGAACATCGACAAGACTAGTAGAGCAACTGGCCGGATTTTTTAAGGTTGTGGCTGTTGTGGGTCCTCGTCAGTCCGGGAAAACGACTTTAGTAAAAGCAGTCTTTAGCGATAAAGATTATGTTAACCTGGAGACCCCTGCCAACCTAAGCTTTGCTTTTGACGATCCGGTGGGATTTCTGGATCAGTATTCATCAGGTGCTGTGATTGATGAAGCACAGAAAGCGCCTCATTTGTTTTCATATCTTCAGGAAATCGTTGACGGGCAAAATAAGCCGGGCCGTTTTATACTCACCGGTTCCAATAATTTTCTGCTTAATAAAAATATTGCTCAGTCATTAGCCGGAAGGGTGGGGTATTTAAATTTACTGCCATTCAGTTATAATGAGCTCGAAACCTCTCATAGCTATTTCGATGAAACCGATTTTATGTTAAACGGTTTTTACCCGCCGGTTTATGATCAACAAATTCCTTATCATTTATGGTATCCCAATTATATTAAAAGCTACATTGAACGCGATGTTCGACAAATCAAAAACATCAATAATCTTATTTATTTCGAAAAATTTATGCAGTTGCTGGCAGGACGAACAGCTCAGGAGGTCAATTACCATTCGCTGTCAGTGGAACTGGGGATCGATTTAAAAACCATACAGTCATGGATTGCCGTTTTAGAGCAAAGTTTTATTGTTTTTTTGTTAAAGCCCTATCACAAGAACTTCAAAAAAACTATTGTAAAAAGACCAAAATTGTATTTCTATGATACGGGACTGGTCTGTTCATTGCTTGGTATCACTTCAAAGGACATTTTAAACAAGCATCCTCTGAAGGGAGCCGTTTTCGAAACAATGGTAATGTCAGAATTTATAAAAAACCAACAATACACAACTGATCCGCCGAAATTCTACTTTTGGCGTGACAAAACGGGAAGAGAAATTGACTTGATTATCGAAAAACAGCAGGCAGCCTATCCCTGTGAGATTAAGTCCGGGAAAACCATTCAGAAAGATTTTTTTAAGAATTTGCTGTATTGGAATAAATTAAGCGGTTCGGAAAAAGCTTATATCATATATGCCGGAACTCAGGAGCAGAGAAGGAGCAATGGCATCGAAATAATAAACTGGAAGCATATTGATAGGTTGATTGCGAATAATGCATGATTTTATTACACAATTTACCTGCTGTCCGTTCCCCACCCCTGCAAAGCATGACAGACTATTCTCCCGGAGGTTAAAATTTTCCTATTTTTGTCTAAATCAAAAGTGCATAAGAAAACAAATATAATCTAAACATGAAAAATATTGCATCGTTATCCATTCATACCTTCGTTTCAGAATGGCTTGCTAATATTGGGATTCCGACAGATATAATAGACCCGCTAACGGTTTTGATTCTTTTTGCCGGGGTGGCCATTCTCTCCTACCTGGCTTATATTGCCGGCAGATATATTCTCATTACTATTCTCACACGTTTCACAAAAAAGACCACCACTCGCTGGGATGATGCGCTTGTAAATCACCACTTTTTCAGAAGACTGGCCAATATTATTCCGGCTGCTATTATCATGGCTTTTATCCCGGATATTTTTAAGGATTATCCGGGCTGGATTAATTTTATGACCGGCGCTGTAAATATATACATCATATTTTCCATCCTTCTTGCGCTCGACTCTCTTTTAAACACCATTACCGACATTTATCAGGACTTTGAAATTGCCAAAACCAAACCCATCAAAGGCTACATCCAGATCATTAAAATCGGGATCTATTTCATTGGAGCTATCCTTATTATTTCAGAGGTTATCGGAAAGTCACCCGTTTACCTACTCACTGGTCTGGGGGCCATCACGGCCGTCTTACTGTTTGTTTTTAAAGACCCTATCCTGGGTTTCATTGGCAGCCTGCAGCTTTCAGCCAACGACATGGTGCGCCCGAATGACTGGATTGTCATGGAAAAGTACGGTGCCGACGGCATAGTTACTGATATGAACCTGACTGCAGTTAAGGTGCGTAACTGGGATATGACCATTACCACCATTCCGACTTATCAAATGGTAGCTGACTCCTTTACCAACTGGCGGGGCATGAGTGAAAGCGGGGGACGCCGGATTATGCGCTCGGTGAAAATCAATATGAACTCTATCAAATTTTGCACGCCCGAAATGATTGAGAAATTCAAGCGCATCCGGCTTCTGAAGGATTATATCTCTGAAAAAGAGGAGGAGCTAAGGGAACATAACGAAAGACATGATATTGATTCCGACATCGTGGTAAACACCCGCCGCCAGACCAATATCGGAGTGTTCCGTCACTACCTGCTCAACTACCTGAAAAATCATACGAAAATAAAGCATGATATGATTATCCAGGTGCGGCAGCTGGAACCAACGGAATACGGGCTGCCAATCCAGGTTTATGCCTTCAGCGCCGAGCAGGCCTGGGTGGAATACGAAAAGGTTCAGTCGGACATTTTCGATCACATCCTCACGGTAGTCCCGGAGTTTGACCTGAAGGTATTCCAGAATCCAACCGGAGAGGATTTCAGGGCTTTAGGGGATTTTTATGAACAAAAGAAAACAAATGACAATTAATACCGCGGCCAGGACTTTCCGGCCAGCTGCAAAAGGCGTTCAAAAACATTGACATTGATGAGAATCAGGAGCATCCCATAAACGGAATCTTCGATAGGTATGGTAAACAGCCGGATGCCCAAATTTTCCGCATCGTTGTAGTAAACCACTTCCTGTTCGATCCATGAACCGGTCAGCACGCCGTTCACAATAAAAAATGGAACCAGGATTATAAAATAAGCCAGGAAAAACTGCCCCAGGTATTTCGGGCGCAGCAGCAGGACATTCATCAGTAAATAAAGTCCGGCGAAGACAAAAGTCACAAACGTATACCAGCGTTCTGCATTCATCAGTCCGAGAATGATCAGGAGACTTGCAAGCACATAAGCCAGCGGATAGGCAACTTTCCTCAGGTAATCACCGGGAAGGTGATAATTAACAACCTCGTAAGTAAAAAGGCTGGCAAAGGGAATGGTGATGAAAAACAACCACTCCTCCAGTGGTAAATTGGCAAGGTGAAGCCCTGAGAGATGCAGCTCATTAAATCCCCAAACCCCCATTTCGGTGAACAAAATATCCCATACGATAAAAACAGTCGCCCCAACAACGATAGCCGGCACCACCGCATACCACTTTTTATAAAAAGAAAACCTGGGCTCGAAACTCAGGATAAGGGGAATACTGATTGATAAAATATTAATCCACAGGTATGTAGCCACGGCAGAAGGTTTTATTTTTTTGAAAATTCTTGTTTGTAATATTTCCAGGGGGCTATCAAAAAACCAAAATTCTGATTGGAATGTGGTTTGTGATGGTCGAGGTGAGCCGTAACCGTTGCTTTCAGGAGCTTATTCCGGGTCCTCCCGTTAAAAAGTTTAACCCGCTCATGTACCAGCACATCATGAAAAAGGAAATAAGCCAGTCCGTATAGCGCAATGCCTATCCCCGCTGAAAGGGCAAAGGGTAATGCGTTTACAACACCAAGGATAATCAATACAGCACCGGGCAGGGCAAAAATAAAAACAAAACGGTCATTTTTTTCAAAGGTCTTATCATGCGGGATGTGATGGTCTTTATGCCAGTCCCACATGGATCCGTGCAT
>CAYFQK010000148.1:4868-8160 GCA_964345255.1 uncultured Bacteroidales bacterium
GTATTGGCCCACTTACCGGGCGAATGATACTTGGACATGGCTCTGCGTTGGATAATAAGCTGCCCGTCAGGGTTAAAAACAAACACGGAGAGGGCACGATGCAGCGCCCCTTCCTTGTGAGCCGTCAGCTTTTCCATGGTTCCGACTTCCTGATCATTATCATCTACCAGTATAACTTTCTCATTTGAATCTATCATATCAGAATTTTTTACTTTAAAAGACGCTCATCCTTGCAGACGAATCAAAACTTAAACCTTTAACTAAAACTTTTTGTTCGATTCACCTACCTCGTTCCCGTTACAGGATATTGAAATTGTGACGGATGTAAGTCGTAAAAAGCAAACGGTATTTTTTATGATTTGGTATTCTTACGCGCTGCTCCATAATAATTTCCGGTTTGGTATTCCTGATCTTATTGAAAAGCGCATAAAAGTACACGTAGGCTAACCACACCCCGAGCCTCACGCTGCGGGGCAAACGTCTAATCCCTTCAAACCCGTGACGAAAATCCTTCTCGATATCCGCTTCTATTTTTCGCTTGGTTTCCATAGTAAAGCGCCCATCGTCCAGCTCAGGGAAATAGGTGCGCCCCAAATCATTGACATCTTTATGCAGGTCGCGCAAAAAATTGATTTTCTGAAAAGCACTTCCAAGACTCATAGCATAGGGCTTTAATTCCTGGTAGCGTTTATCATCCCCTTCCATAAACACTCTCAGGCACATCAGCCCGACTACTTCAGCCGATCCCAGGATGTATCTTTTATATCCACCGCGATCGTAGTTCTTTTTGTTCAAATCCATCTCCATACTCTGGAGAAACGTTTCAATGTTCTCCAGGTCGATGTTGTATTCGTTGACTGCCTTCTGAAAACTGTTCAGGATAGGGTTCAGACTTATCCCTTCTTCTATCGCCTGGTAAGTGTCCTTGCGGAAGCGTTCCAAAAGGTCGGCCTTATCGTAATCATGAAACGTATCCACGATTTCGTCCGCATATCTTACAAAACCGTAAATCGAGTAAATCGGGTTACGGAACTTCTTTTGAAACACTTTGATCCCAAGTGAAAAAGAAGTCGAATAAGCGTTGGTGGTAAGCTTACTCGTTTTTATTGTTACCTTGTCGTAAAAGTCTTTCATACCTTGAATCTTTTTTCGATTTCATTAGCGACGACCTGCCCTGAAATAATCACCGGCGGCACTCCCGGGCCGGGAGTAGTTAATTGTCCCGTGTAGAATAAATTCGGAACCTTTTTGCTCACCAGCGATGGTTTTAAAATGGCCGTCTGGGTTAACACATTAGAAAGTCCGTAGGCATTTCCTTTAAAGGAATTATATTCTTTGATAAAGTCTTCCTGGGCATAGGTGCGCTTGTAAACCAGGTGATCCCTGATTTTGTCTCCTGTCAGTGACTCCATGCGATCCAGAACGATATCCAGGTATTTTTCCCTGACCTCTTTCCCGCTCTTCATGCCGGGAGCTACAGGAATCAATACGACGATGTTTTCATGCCCTTCCGGGGCTACATGATCATCGGTCTTTGACGTGGCCGAAACGTAAAGAAGCGGTTTTTCAGGCCAGCGCGGATTTTCATAGATTTCGGAAGCATGCTTCTCAAAATCCTCGTCAAATAACAGGTTGTGATGCAGTATATTCTTAATCTTTTTATCAAACCCCAGATAGAAAAGCAAGGCCGAAGGAGCCATCTTGCGGGAGTTCCAATACTTCTTGCTGTATTGCCGGGATTCGGCCGGCAGTAAATGCTGCTCCACATGATGATAATCGGCACTTCCCACTACCACATCGGCATCCAGTTTTTCTCCGGCCACTTTAATGCCAGTTGCTTTGCCATTTTCTACCAAAACCTTTTCCACCGGTGAATTGTAATGAAATCTCACCCCTAAATCCTTGGCCAGGGTTTCCATACCCTTTACCACGGAGTAAAAACCGCCGTCAGGATACCAGGTTCCCAGCGTGAGGTCGGCGTGGTTCATCAAGGTGTAGAGCGATGGAGTGGTCTTGGGCGTGGCCCCTAGAAAAAGTATCGGAAATTCAAGGATTTGACGAAGCCGTGGATCACTGAACCGGTTTTTCACATACGAGTGAATGGTTTGAAACATCCCCAAACGAAATACTGATTTCAGAATCCGCATATCAAAAAATTCGGTAATGGATAGCGACGGTTTAAAGACAAACTCTTTCATGCCCACCTCATACTTGTAGGCCGCTTCGTCGAGAAATTTTTTCAACTTCGCGGCACTGCCGGGCTCTATGGACTCGAACAAATCAAAAAGCTCTTTCTGGGAAGCAGGCACATCTACGACATCTTCTTGTGAAAAATAGACGCGGTAGGATGGGTCAAGGCGCTGAAGTGTATAATAATCTTCCGGACGTTTCCCGAATTTCCCGAAAAAATCTTCGTACACGTCCGGCAGCCAGTACCAGCTGGGCCCTTTATCAAAAAGGTAGCCCTGGTCTTCCAGTTGGGAGGCCCGACCTCCCGGTTTAAAATTTTTCTCGAAAACTTCAACATCGAAACCTTTCGACGCAAGGGAGGATGCGGCCGACAATCCAGAGAAACCTGCTCCTATTATTTTTACTTTTTTCTTTTGCATTAATTTTTGTGTAAGTAAACAGACAAGAACTTAAACAGAACGACATAAAAAAAGTTTGATAAACCTTTTAAGAAGTTAAGATTTTTGAAGGTCAGTAAGTCATAATTCCACATTTTCTTCTTGATTTTTTTTATCTTTATGATCACAAAAAGAACTAAAATCCATATCAATGAGTAAAGTTCAAACCATAATAAAAGAGATAGAGTCTCTAAATACCAATGATTTGGAACTCATTCTCTCAAAGGTTAAGAAAAGATTGGACAGGAAGAAAAAAATGGAGTCCCTATTAGATTCATTCAGTGGCAAAGGAAAAGGAGTCTGGACAAAGGATGCTCAGGAGGAAGTTAATAATATGAGAGAGGATAATTTAAGCGTAAATCAATTAGCAAAATAGATATTCTTCTAATAGACAAAGATCTATAAATAGTGCTTTTCTATCATTTACCTATAGGTTTCAATTCTATAAATCTCCATTTGATGCAGTAGAACCACTCAACCAGCTAATCACATATGGTTTATTTGCCTTAAGCGAAATAATTATAGAGTCCTTCAAAGAAAAATTGATTCCAATATGTTATAAATTTTTGGATCAGGGTTCGTTATTTTTATATAATTCTTGTAATTCAATCCAAAATTTACACCTCAAAAAAGAATATTAATACAATAAATCTTAAAACACCGGT
>CAYFQK010000149.1:0-3605 GCA_964345255.1 uncultured Bacteroidales bacterium
AAGTATATCGTAAAGTACGCGCTGGACAACTGTCGCGATGATTTGGAGTTCCTCAGCAAGCGCCGTCAGGATGAGGATAAGAACAAGCCGGCTAATGAGCGCGAGCCGATGGAACTTATTGAGAAACTAAACTTTGTGCTGGAAAACCAGTTTGAGCGCATCACTTATACCGAGGCATTTGAAATTCTTAAGAATTCCAAGCCCAACAAAAAGAAAAAGTTTGCTTTCCCGATGGACGAGTGGGGCTCTGATATGCAGTCGGAGCACGAACGCTACCTGGTGGAGAAGCACTTTAAAAAGCCGGTGATGGTAACCGATTATCCGAAAGACATCAAAGCTTTTTACATGAAGCAAAACGACGACGGAAAAACCGTTCGCGGACTGGATGTATTGTTCCCTTCCATTGGCGAAATCATTGGCGGCTCGCAGCGCGAAGAGAATTTTGACACGCTTTATGCGCGGATTAAAGAACTCAACATCCCCGAGGAGGAGCTTTGGTGGTTCCTCGATACCCGGCGTTTCGGATCTGTTGAACATTCAGGGTACGGGCTCGGCTTTGAGCGCCTGATGCTTTTTATAACGGGTATGGGAAATATAAGAGATGTTATTCCTTTTCCTCGCGCTCCTCAAAATGCAGAATTTTAAAGTTTAGCAAAGAAGATTTTATTTGTTAAATTTGTGGAGAGCTTTTTTTTCGGATAATCTGAGAATCCATTTATGTTAAATCAACGACTTCAGCAAAAGCTATTACAGAAACTCTCGCCGCAGCAAATCCTGCTGATGAAACTGTTGCAGGTGCCCTCTGTGGCTCTTGAGCAGCGCATCAAGCAGGAGGTAGAGGAGAACCCGGCCCTTGATGATGGCCATAGCTCAGAGGAGCTGGAATCGGAGGAACTAACCTCTGAAGATAAAGAAGCTGAAGATCAGGACAGCGAAGAGTTTGATTTAGCCGATTATATGGAAGATGAGGAGATTCCGAGCTATAAGCTGAAAACACAAAATACCGGTCCCGATCAGGAGGAAAAGACCGTTCCATATGCTTCGGGCACTACATTTCATGAAATGCTGCAATCGCAATTGGGGATGATGGAGCTGGACGATCATAAAATGCAGCTGGCTGAAAACATTATTGGTAACATTGACGATTCGGGATATCTTCATCGAAGCCTGGATTCTATGGTGGACGATTTGGCTTTTAGCCAGAACATAACCACCAACAAAAAGGAACTCGAAGAAGTGCTGGAGATTATCCAGGAATTTGATCCGCCTGGAGTGGGAGCCAGGGATTTGCGCGAATGCCTGCTTTTACAACTGGAACGTAAGGAAAGCGCAGATGAGGAAGACACGGATGAGAATGTGAAACTGGCCCGGCAAATCATAAAACGCTATTTCAGAGAATTCACTAAGAAACATTATCAGAAAATTCTGAACAAGGCAGAAATTACCGAAGATCAGCTCAAAGCAGCTATCAATGAAATCCTGAAGCTGAATCCAAAACCAGGTAATGCGCTGACCGATACTACCCAATCAAACCACTATGTTATTCCCGATTTCATCATTACTAACAACGAAGGGGAGCTGCAGCTTCATCTCAATAGTCGCAACGCCCCGGAATTAAGGCTTAACCGTACTTATCAGGATATGCTGGAGGCTTACCATGAGAACAGGAAAAACCAGAGTAAGCAGCAGAAGGAAGCCATGATGTTTATCAAGCAAAAGATCGATTCGGCCAAATGGTTTATTGATGCCATCAAGCAACGTCAGCATACCCTTTATGTGACCATGAAAGCCATCATGGATTATCAGTATGAGTATTTCCAAACCGGGGATGAAAAGAAATTAAGGCCCATGATTTTAAAAAATGTTGCCGAAATGGTTGATTTGGATATATCAACCATATCGCGTGTGGCTAATAGCAAATATGTACAAACCCCTTTCGGGACCTTTCTGCTGAAAAGCTTCTTTTCCGAATCCATGCAGAAAGAATCCGGAGAAACGGTGTCGACAAGAGAAATCAAAAAGATTTTAAGCGATACTATTGAGTCGGAATCTAAATCGAAACCTTATACCGATGATCATTTGGCTAAGCTTCTCAAGGAAAAAGGCTACAACATCGCCCGGCGCACGGTGGCTAAGTACCGCGAACAGCTGAATATACCTGTGGCCCGACTAAGAAAAGAACTCTAAGCCAAAAGCTGCAATGGAAAAAAAGATAGCCCGCTTTATTTCAATCGTTTTTCATCCCTTGTTAATACCCACTTATCTCCTTCTACTGGTTTTAAACCTTAAGGTGTATTTTTCTTTGATGATACCCATTGAAGGAAAATTATTGATGACGGCACTGGTTTTCCTGACAACAGGGCTGTTGCCTTCCTTTTTAATAATGATATATTACCGTATGGGCTGGATTAAGTCTGTTTACATGGAGGAGAAGAAAGACCGGATGCTACCTTTGTTTACTGCAGGTCTTATGTTTTTAGTTGCCGCTTTTATGCTGCGGAACCTGCAGATAGGGTCTCCTTTTTTCCTTTTGCTGCTGGGAGCGGCTGTTATCACCATCCTGATCATGCTCATTAATAATTTCTGGAAAATAAGCATCCATGCTGCTTCCGCCGGAGGGATGCTTGGAGCGATGGTTAGCGTAACGATGAAATACGGCGTGGATATGCTTTTTATGGTTTATCTGATCGCCCTGATGGGAGGGCTTATCGGATATGCGAGGTTAAAATTAAAAGCCCACCATCCGGCCCAGGTATATGTGGGCTATGTGGCAGGCTTTATATCTATGTTTTTACTGTTCCTTTATATCTGAACGCTAAAACTTTACAATTGAAATTCCAATGCTTACAGGAGACATTTCCGGTCCTTTGTTTTCTTCGAATATTTTGCTCAATGAATAGTATCCGTACAGGTTAATCCATTTGTATCCTAAACGCAGGGTAGGCCCGTAGCGATAGCGGTTGGTATTGGGTAAATCCTTTTCTTTAATCTTTACGTCGCCGCTTTCATCGTCCATGAAATTGGTCCCTTTATACTTGCTGAGACTGTTGATAAGCATTCCTACCTTGAACCCTATCGCTGCCCTCAGATCGGTTTCGGTCTCAATTTTTAATTCCATGGGTACATCCAGGTAGGTGAAGCTTAGTTTTGCATTGTCTACCTGTACTTCCCCTCCGCCTGATACCGTGTCCGGGACCTGCCCGAATTCAACGATGCCTTCTTCATTTTTCTCAAAAGTATTTTCATGATAGAGGTTGTGAATGCCCAGGCCGGCACCAATATCAAAACTGAGCGCTGTGTTTTTTATAGGGAAGTTGTAGGACGTGGAGATATTTACTCCCCTGTTAAAGGCTTTTATATCCAGCGCGTCAGGGGTGTCCTGCCATAAGTCAGCAAAAACATCCACTTTTGTGGTTAGGCGACTGCCGAATGTTGCATTATTCTGGCCCTGAGCTGCTATAGCTATAACAGACAAGAAGAGGGCTGCATAAAGTGTGATTTTTTTCATAGGTATCAGCTTAAGATTTAGTTGATACAAAATTACAAAAAACCACAGCCTGAATGGCTATGCGCTATTAATAAATGTTAAATCTGCGGGATTAAGA
>CAYFQK010000149.1:3705-8158 GCA_964345255.1 uncultured Bacteroidales bacterium
CCACAGCCTGAATGGCTATGCGCTATTAATAAATGTTAAATCTGCGGGATTAAGATTGTTCTAAACACCCGTCTCAGCAGCAAGCGTTGCGGCACCAATGATGCCCGCATGATTCTGAAGGTGCGCCGGAACAACGGTTGATTCCACATCTTTAAGGTATTCGCTGTATTTTTCGAACTTTTTACTGGCACCTCCGCCAAGGATTATGATTTCAGGGTAAAAGAGTTTTTCCATGTAGAGTAAATATTCTTTGAATCGTTTCGCCCATTTTTTCCATGACAGGTCTTCTTCTTTCCTAACGGCATCGGAAACCCATTTTTCAGCCACTTTTTTCTTGTAGTGGATATGGCCAAGTTCGGTATTAGCCATAAGCTTACCCCCGGAAAAGAGGGCTGTGCCAATCCCAGAGCCGATTGTAACCATCAATGCGGTCCCATGGATGTTTTTCCCCATTCCGAATCTCATTTCTGCCAGGCCGGCAGCGTCAGCATCATTTACCACCATAGCCTGACAAGAGGTAGCCTGTTCAATAAGTTTTTCCGCATTTTTACCAATCCAGCTTTTATCGATGTTAGAAGCGGTGCGAATAATTCCATTCTGAACAGCAGAGGGGAAAGCTACGCCCACGTCTCCTTTGTATTCAAAATGATCGATTATTTCTTTAAAAACCTCTGTAACTTTTTCAGGCGTAGCGGGCTGTGGGGTCTCAATGCGGTGCCGCTCAGTGGTGAATTCACCCTTTTCAGTATCTACGAGGGCTCCTTTTATGCCGGAGCCGCCAAAATCAATTCCCAGTCGGATTTTTTCCATAGTAGTATTTGATATGATTGGGGAACTAAATTAGTAATTATTATTCATTTTTTGTACTTATTTAGTATTTAGGTAGTGAAATCATTTTTCAACCTGGTCGGCCCTGATAGCCAGCCCCACATTGGTATGACCATCCTTTGAGGGGAAAATCCGGAAATAACCCTGGGTTACTTCCCTGAGGAAGTGCAATTTCAGGAGTTCAGCTTCATGTTATCTCTATTTCGGAAGGCGTCCATTATTTTTTCATCCACACGGTTTAAAGCCCATATGGCTCTTGCCCCGATAGCATCGCCACATACTTTACTTCTGGGAAAGGATGCTTTATCAATCAAAACAGAAGGGATTCCCATCTGCTCCAGTTTAAGAGCAGCCGTAACGCCGGCCGGTCCGGCCCCAATGATAGCTATATCCGTCTTATGGGTCATTTCGGAATGTAAAAGTAGGGAAGAAAGAGGGTATTTGCAAAGGGGGGTGGTGAAATGATGCGCAATTGAAGCGGAAAAAGTCAGATGAACAATGATTGAAAATATAGTTCCCAGGAGAAATTAAAATGAGGTCGGATTAGATTTAAATAAGCATCTTAAATTTTCGGATTTTAATAAACAAATTCTATTTTAGCAAGGGAGATGAAGTTAATTCATTGAATTATTTCAATGGTAAGTGGTTCGGCTTCTTCAACACCGCTTTTAATATCAGTCCGGAAGAAAATTATTTAACCTGTGACTGACGTGGCGAAGCTGTGTTAAAAACGAATGCTAAATTGATAAATTTCTTAAAAAACCTGGCGAACAACCGCAACGACGAGTCCTTTGCTAATACTCTGCGCCGTAAACGGTTTTCGCTTTTTCTGGATTTCATTGAGGATTTGCCGAGGCCTTTAAAAATCATCGATGTGGGAGGAACCCAGCTTTTCTGGGAGCAGATGAATTTTTTGCCGGGTAAAGACGTGGAGATTACCCTATTAAATTTAACAAAACCTGAAACTGATAAGCCCGGCTTTGTAGGCATTAAAGGGGATGCGACTGATATGAGCCAGATACCTGATAATGCTTTTGATGTGGCTTTTTCCAATTCAGTTATAGAACACGTGGGAGGTTTAGAAGAACAGCAACAAATGGCCGATGAAATGCTACGCATTGCCAAAAATATTTTTGTGCAGACCCCAAACCGCTATTTCCCCATTGAACCCCATTTCCTGTTTCCATTTTTTCAGTTTTTGCATTTGGGTGTGCAGGCATGGCTTATCTCAAATTTGAAGTTAGGCTGGAGGCCGAATAAGCAAAGTAAGAAAGAGGCAAAAATATCGGCTAAGTCCATCCGGTTGATGTCAAAGAGAGAACTGAAAGCTTTATTCCCTGATGCCCGACTTTATAAAGAGAAGTTTTTGGGTTTAACAAAATCCTATATTTTTATAAACAAATCATAATCTATAGTTTATTAAACCAATTATCCTTTTATTTTTGGTGAAAATAGTATTAATAAGGAAAACATCAAAAAACACATATTAATCACGGGCACGGGCAGATCTGGCACAACCTTTTTGGTTAAGCTTTTCACTTATCTTGGATTAGAAACTGGATTCAGAAAGGATGAATTAAAGATTGATCCAATTTCAAATGCTGGCCTGGAAAAAGATATACGCGATGAAAATGCCCCCTATATCGTAAAAAGCCCTTGGCCAAGCTACTATCTTGAAGACATAATTAAGAATTACTTCCTCGAAATAGAGCACTTGATAATTCCTGTACGTGATTTAAAGGCTGCTGCTGAGAGCAGAAAGAACGTTGAAAAACGTGTGATAGAGTAAAAAAATAAATTAACATTAATTTGATTTAAAAAAGTTGCTTGATTAATTTAATATTTATAACAATTATTATCCAAGTTTAATTGATAATTATGGAATTTGATAAATATAAACACAGAGGCGCATATCATTGGAAAGAATATGAACAACAGACAGTTTACGGCAAACACGTAAATAAAGTTAAAGGATGGATAAGAGCTGGTAAAACTTTGGATATTGGTGCTGGAGATGGTTTAATAACATATCTTATAAATGCTGAAGGCATAGATAGCAACAATATTGCTATTAAATTAGCAAAAGAAAAGGGTGCAAATGTAAAATTGGGTAACGCATATAATTTGGAATATGATGACAACACATTTGATAATATATTGATGAGTGATGTAATTGAGCATTTGGAAAACCCAGATATTGCAATTAATGAAGTAAAAAGAGTTTTAAAACCAGAAGGATATTTTTATGTTGTAACTCCACCAGCAAAGAAAGGTGGATTGTGGGATAGTTATCATTATAGAGAATACACAAAAAAAGAACTTACAGATTACATGAAATCTCACAATTTCATACTTTTAAGAGAAATAGATGAAGTAAAGGAATATACTAGGATGTACGGTGTTTTCAAAAATAAAAAACCTACTTACATTGATAACCGTAAAGTTGTTTATACATTTATTTTTGGAGATTATGATGAGCTAAAAACACCAACAGTTTTTACAAAAGGATGGGATTATATTTGCTTCACAGATGATCCTAACTTACAATCAGACTTTTGGGATGTTAGGTTTTCAACTAGAGACTTTATTAATTATGGCTTGGAGGACAAAAAATTTGCTGCGGCTCACAAAATTTTACCTCATAAATTCCTTAAGGATTATGATATCTCTATTTCTATTGACGCAAATATGATAATTAATTGCAATTTGGATAAGTTTCTCAATGAGAATTGGACAAGTGGTGACGATATGATTATCGTACTACATCCTGAGCGTAAATGCATTTATGAGGAGGCCAAAACATGCAAACAATTAAATAAAGACGATCATCATCGTATTGACGCACATATAAAAAGGTATAGAGCTGAAGGTTATCCTGAAAATGAAGGACTTTATGCCGGTGGAGTTATAGCGCGAAGGCATCAAAGCAAGAATATCGTTGACATGTGTGAGATATGGTTTTCTGAATACTTGAAAGGATCTAAAAGGGAGCAGTTAAGTTTAAACTATGCCATTTGGAAAAGCAATGCAATTAAAATTGCAGAAATAGATTGGAATGATGCATTTGTTAATGAGAATAGTTACTTTAAAATTGAACCTCATAAACAAAGAAAATTATTAATTCAGAGAGAAAAAAATAATTTACATAATTATGCTTTAATGAGCAAAAAAGCTTATGAAATAACAGATACTAAAGAAAATACTATGAAAGCAATTAATAATTCTATCTTTTTAACTCCGAGATTTATTCACAAACCTTATGCATGGATTGAGCATATTCCTTTCGCAGCATTTCTGATTGAAACACTAAAACCAAACACTTTTGTGGAGCTTGGCACGCATTCAGGTAATTCCTATTTTTCTTTTTGCCAGGCTGTTGAGAACCTTAAGATCAATACCAAATGTTATGCTATAGACACCTGGGAAGGAGACGAGCATGCCGGCTACTATGAAGATGATGTTTATAACAGCGTTAAACGCATTAATCAAGAGAACTTTAAGCAGTTTTCAGTCTTAATGCGTATGACATTCGATGAGGGACTAAAGTATTTTAACAATAAAACTATTGATTTACTTCATATTGACGGCCTGCACACCTATGAAGCCGTTAAGCATGATTTTGAAC
>CAYFQK010000150.1:0-8104 GCA_964345255.1 uncultured Bacteroidales bacterium
ATTTATCATTTGGTGCTTTATTTGCAAAAATTTTTAATTTATAGACAAACTCTAAATAAATGCAAGTTATAATTAAAGGCGGAACAGTTATAGTTCCGTCTTTTTTTTGGGGATTTATAGTTTGAGGTGGTTAACCAAATAAAGGAGCAAATTACAACGTTTTTTCTAACAGGCTCACTGTCTGTTAGCTAGGTTTAGTATTTAATTAGACACCTTATTTTATAGTTTAACTACACTACTTCACCCGTTTATGATAATAGACCAGATCGTGCATCGGGTCTTTAATAAATCGGTTAGCTGCATATCCGAAATCTTTAGCAACCTCTGTAAATATATCGCTAAAAGTCCAGGCAATGGAACCCGATACCCCTATCTCTCCTGCGTTTCCTTCTACCCGGGCAACCACATTTCTAAAAAAGTCATCGAAGGCGTCTTTCAAAAGATTTTCTATGTAAATAACTTTCCGGTGGGTTTTAGCAAATGCTGCAAAAGCAGCCAGCTTTGAACCCGAAGGAATGTTGGAGATTTCACTAACTAATTTCTTTTTGTCAGATGAGTATTTTTCAGCAAAAGCAGCAGCTATATCATACGGCATTCGGTCTTCGAGGTAATCTTTCAATAGTTTTTTTCCAATATAAGCTCCACTTCCTTCATCGCCAAGGATAAATCCCAGGGAAACAGGCTGATGGATTACCTGGTGATTTTCGTACAAACCGGCATTTGAGCCTGTTCCCAAAATACCGACTATCCCGCTGTATTCACCAAGAATAGCGCGCCCCACAGCAGTTAAATCGGTTTGAACTTCTGGAGTGAGTTTAGGAAAGATATCTTTTAAATAGCGCTTCAACTGGTTTCTGAGTTGGCTATCAGCTACTCCGGTGCTATAAAAAAAAAGTTCACCCGATTTGTCAGGTAGATTTAAAGATGCCTGGCTTAATGTTTTCCTGATAGTTTCTGTCGAGGTAGTCCGTGGATTAAACCCTTTCAATTCAAAATAACGCCCCTGCTCATCATGTTTTTCACCATACCACCATCTTGAGTTGGTTGCTCCATGATCTACCACCACAATCATATCGTAAAAATTTTAGGGATAAAAATAAGCAACCCCACCACCAGCGCTGCTATGGAAGCCATCAGAACCGCTCCTGCGGCTAAATCTTTAATCAATCCTGTCTTTTTGTTGGGTTCTGGATAATGCTCGTCTAAAAATGTTTCTACAACTGTGTTGGCAATTTCAAAGGAGAGTACCAGCCCGGAAACCACTGCAATTGCAAGCCATTCATGCTGTTCAATATTGAACACTGCTCCCAATAGTATAGCAAAGAGCATTAACACGATCTGTATCCGGAAATTATGCTGGGTACGGATAGTGTGAGCTATGCCTTTAAATGCATATAAAAAACTTCGTCGCCGTTTTTTCCATGAAAATCTTTGAGTCATTAGCCATGGTTTTGACTATTAAATACCTGTTCGTAATCAATATAATACAAAATCTTTAGCGACAGTGAGTTGAAATAAGGAGATTTGAGTGTACGTTCAAAATTCCTGAAATAGGAAGACACCGATTCCTCCGTTTCCTTGTAGATAGCATTCTTCCAAACCACTGTCATCTCACTTCCCGGGGCAAAGCGCCAGGAATATGTCATATCCAGATTGAAAATGTTGGTGCTGAAATCTTCGTTTTCATTGTAATCCGATTGTTCCAGGGTACCATCTTTCTGCAAGGTATAAAAATTATTGTAATCCACCTGCAACCAGTAATGTCTTAATCTTAAATCCAAAGCAATTTTATTAGTAAAAATATAACTGGTGTTCAGCGTATTGGTAATATTCTGTCTATTCCTTTTACCGAATGTAATGGTCAGGTTTTCTCCTTCATTGCCATTGTCGGTAACATAACCAATTTCATTGCGGGTTAACTTGAAACTGATATCATGGTCTACGGTGAATTTATCATTAAAACGCATTCTCGGACCTAAATTAAACTCTATATCTCTCCTGTTATATTTGCTCCCTGTGCCAAAATCCGTTCTTACATCAACCAAAAATGGATTTCTGTAATCCGGGGAAAAGAAAAGTCCAAATTTGGCGTACTTAAAAGTCTTCACCTTCCAACCCTCATTTCTGGGCTCAAAATAATCATAAGCCGGAACCGGCTTTATCCACGAATGCATTCCAAAAGTCTGGTGATTCCTTGTGGTGGCTCTTGAGCTCATCCAAATACTAAACCTGGTATATTCACGGGGTTCATACAACTGGTTGTAAGAAAAATTTACGTTGTTACGAAGACTCAAGAATTTTCCAAATGATTCATAAATATCATATTCCAGACGAAGGGAGCTGTTAAATTCATTATTATTGCGCAGAAACCCCATGTCATTCGGGTCATAATTGTCGCTTTCCACACTCTGCCTCAGTTTCCATTTAAAGTTACCGCTAACCTTTCCAAATTCGAGATTATATTTATGTCCGAGGTCGTTACCAGCTTCCGGATAATACTTTTGACTCAAAACCCCTTGTCCTGCAATGGAATACAAGTTATTATTGTCGGTTAAACGAAAATCAAGTGCACTAACATTTGCCGTATAATAATCCGTTCCTCTGTATGCGTTCGTATTCGAAAAACTCACAAACGAATTTTCATTCAGGGTTTGATCCACCACAACCATATTATAATTGGTAAAGGGAGCGGTTTCCACAGTCCTTTCCTCACCTGTAACGGTATCTTTTATCACTGCTTCGGTATGGGCAGTCATGGCGTTAAGAAACCCCAGTCCTAAGCCACCGGAAGTTTTTCCTGATATTTTAGAGGCATTAATGAGCTGTGGTTTATCAGGATTTTCGATAACCTTCTCATTTTCATCAGTTTTGCCATAAACATCATAATATCCGATAGGCTCATCTCCTATCCGACGGCTGTAAAATATCCCGGATTTGTTAAAGAGTTCGGTTCCCTCTTTGAAAAAAGGCCGCTTTTCAGAGTAGCGTTGTTCAAAAGGTGAGAGGTTTACCACCTTATCATCTGATTGGACCTGTCCAAAATCGGGCACCAGGATCATATCAAGTGTAAAACTCTCATTAATGCCCACTTTCAAATCCATTCCCCCTTTGTAACTATATTCCCAGATATTTTCTTTAGAGGCGTAATCCGCATAGCCGGAAACATAAGGCATCAGTGACAAGCGTAAAGGCGGATTGATATTTTTTATTCCTTCAAGTGATCCAAACTGATTATTTCTGCCAGAAACTTCGGGATTCATTGGATTCCATACCGTCATTTCGCGGTGTCTTCTTATCAGCCTGTAAAACTGTAAGCCCCATTCCTGAAGCTCTTTCTTTGGAATTCTCAGTGCCGAATAAGGTATCCGAAACTCTGCTACCCATCCGTCACTCTTTATATCTACCGCACTTTCCCAAACGGCATCCCAGGTGCGGTCTTCCCTACTATTTTTTATTGATTTCTTATCAATCTGCACGCCTGCAGTCGTCACGAAAAAGCCATAGGCATTTTTTGCATCGTTATAAGGATCAAAATAGACTCCACAGTAAGAAGCGTTTTTTATATCGTCCCTTTTACTAAGTTCTTTCAAAATCGAGTCGGGATTGGGGTCATGCATGTAAGCGCCTACATAAATGGCATCGTCGGTATAAACATACTTAACTTCGGTCTGATACCTGGCGGAGGAGCCTCCGCTATAGGGGTTGTATTGAATAAAATTATTATTTACGGGAGCTTTACCCCAGGCTGGTTCGTTTAATTTACCGTCGATTATTAACTGTTTATCTATTTTTATCGCTGTTGCGGCTTTTTTCTCTTGTGAATAGGTTGTTTGTATGGTTAACAGTGCAAAAACTAATACAAAAATTCTTCTGTTCATCTTTTCTTTTTAATCCGTTATTACTTCAGTAAATCCTTGTAAATGCCGTAATTCTCTTCATCAAAACAAACAAATAACAGTTTCTCCAAATCAGACTCGCTTTGAGACTCATAGTCTCTGACAGCTTTCAAAGCAATTTCAGCTGCTTTACGTTTTGGGAAACCATAAACTCCTGTGCTGATATTGGGGAAAGCAATGGTTTTTATGTTCAGCTCATCAGCGCGCTTGAGGCTTTCATGGTAACAGGATGCCAGCAATTCCTTCTCATCTCTTGCGCCACCTTTCCAAACCGGCCCAACGGTATGAATCACGTAATCTGCGGGTAAATGATAACCTTTCGTCACTTTGGCCTGGCCTGTGGGGCAACCATTCAACGTTTTGCATTCTTCTTTCAGGTCGAAGCCTGCAGCACGATGTATAGCGCCATCCACTCCGCCTCCTCCCATCAGTGATTCGTTAGCGGCATTAACGACGGCATCCACCTGTTGTTTCGTTATATCATCGCGGATAACATCAATTTTCATAGAACTCGGTTTAGCCCCCAAAATTAATATTTTTTTAACATTCGCCTATGGGTCGCTCGTCGCAAACCTTTTCAGTCATCAACTGTGATTCCCATCTGCTTCATCAGGAAAGTTGCATTCAGGTTTTTAGCCATACCCCCTCTCAATTTATAATCAAAACGCAGGGACCGATCTTTTATTTCGATTTCAAAACAATGGTTTTGAATGGAATTCGGGAACTCCTTTTCCAGATTACCAACAGCCAAATCGTGTGTGGCGATGGCACCAGAGGTTTTGTAGCGCAACAACTGCCGGAGCAGCGCGAGACTCCCTTTTTGCTTGTCTTCCGAATTTGTTCCTTTCAGAATCTCATCCAATAGCAGGAACAAAGCCTCTCCCTTTTCCAGACGCTGTATGATGTCTCTGAGTTTTTTTAGCTCTGCATAAAACAGGCTTTCATTTTCCTGCAGGGAGTCGTCGCTTCTGATGCTGGTTATAATAGTCATCGGCATAAACCGGAAACTTTTTGCGCACACAAGATTGCCGGTCATAGCCATCAGCAGGTTAATACCAATGGTTCGCAAGTAGGTGCTTTTCCCGGCCATATTCCCCCCGGTAATCACTTTAAACTCATCCCAGTTCGTGAATTCAATGGGATTACCAACCCTTTTTCCCGGATTAATAAATGGATGACCTGCATTTTCCGCTTTAAGCAAAACATCTTTATCGGTATCGGGATAAATATATTCCGGGTGATTGAATGCGAAGGAGGCCTGAGATACCAAACACTCTACTTCGTTGAGTACCCGCAGCCAATCCTCTACATGAGCGGCATTTTGTTCTTTCCAAAGCTCCAGGTGCCTTACCATCCGAATATCCCAAAGGAACAGGATATTTAAAAGGATCCCGGCAATCAGGTTGAGGCGGTAATCAAACCGTTCCAGGATAGCTATAAGGGTACTGATAACTGCCGAGGCTTCTTTGCCGCCGGTCTTTGTCCGGTGATGAAAACTTTTCATTTCATCGGAGGTCCATTCCTCCCCTTCCAGGTATTCCAGGAGCTTTTTGTACTGCTGGAGTTTCCCGGTCTGTTTCCCCAGGTTATTGTGAATTTGTGAGATGGTATTGAAATGAAAAGCTGTTATACCTATCGGAACCACGAGCACGTAAATAACAAACATGCCGAAAGTAATGGTTCCTGTTATCATTAAAGCCAGCATGAAGAACGTAAGGACTGGCATGAGGAAAAGAAGGGTTTTGATAATAGGCTTTCTGAATTGGGGGTAAGTGTGGCCAAAAAAAGCTATCAGCCTGTTTTCATCGATGTCGGCAGGCATTAGTTTACCGGTGGTACGGTAATTCAGCATCCATTCCGGCTTCGCGGTCAGTTCTTTCACACCCTCCTGAACTTTCCGGATAGTTTCGAATTCTTTGAAAGGGTTAGTCAGCCGTTGGGCAAGAAGCTCACTACCCTGATCGCTGAAACTTCTGTCCATTCGCTGAAACAAAGAACCTTCCCCAAAAATGTCCAAATCATGGGCATACGGATGACTCTTGTCGAGATATGACGGCCCATTCGCAAAATTACTGTAATCACCGTCAATGGCTTTCAGCTCATTGGTAGTAAGCGCCTTCAGCATCTCATAGCGTTTGATTTTCCGTTGAGTTTGCTGATGCCGGCGGGCGGTGTAAATAAAAAGTCCGAAAAACAAAATCGCTACAATCCCCGACAGGACGGGCTGAGGTTTAACCAAAACGTAAACCGAAACGACAGCAGCAAGAAAAAACACTACCCGAAGCCACGACTGCCGGCGCGAGGTTCTGCGTAATTGTTCGATTACAGATACACTTTCCTCCTTCTTCTGCTGGTAAAAAGCTTTTGGTTTATCCCGGTTTGCTGATGAGGATTCTTTTCCTGTGTCTTGCATATCCTTGATTTTATAGTGCAAAAATAGGGGGAAATCTTAAATATTAGTCATTTGCTTCGCGGCAATGATAGTCATTTATTGTCATTGGTAGTCATTAAGTTGTAATTGGTTGTTTTCCACAAATTTATTGATATTTGCCATTGATTGCCGGGTTTGTTACAGCATCGGACAGAAATAGCTCGCGAGAATTTGTAATTTGTGCATACTTGTCTTTGTGTTTTTTACGCCATTTAACTGAGGTTGAGGGAATTGCTTTATGGGGCCTGGAAAAGAAAAAAGTAAACAGAAAGGATACATTTACAGTCAGAAAATAAAAAGTACCTGAATCTTCAGGAAATTAAGCAACCAAACGGCTTTTTCATGCATCCGTATAACAAAACCAAATATTATAGCTATGATTAAAATAAGATATATAGTAGCCATTGCGATATTAATGTCCGTAACATTTATCTCCTGTAACGAAGAGGAGATTAATCCATACGAAAAACAGAAGCGGGAGCTCGAAAAACTATATAAAAAAAACCAATCCAAAATTTCCATAGACCAGGGCGTTGCCGGTACACTGATTATGAAGGAAGGCAACTGCATGCCGATGATAGGCCCGTACGAAGGTGACAACCCCTGCCGCTCCTACCCGGTAGAAAGAACCATCCAGGTCTACGAGCCCACGTCCGGCTCAGAAGTAGAAAGTAACGGCCCCGTTCCCACCTATGAGGAGGTTCATACGAAGCTTATAGCCGAAACCGAATCAGACAAAGACGGTTTTTACCAGCTGGCAATCGACACAGGCCGGTATTCGGTATTTATCATTGAAAAAGGGAAGTATTACAGGAACATGTTTAAGGATAACCTTATCGGTCCTGTCACTGTCGAAATTGACAGTGTCACTATAGAGAATCCGGTGATTGATTATGCAGTGTATTGAAAAAAATCATTACAAAAACCTTTTTGGGGATATGAAGTAATTAATTGTATGAGGTAGTATTGCTTGTCTATCTTTGAATAAATGAATAGAAACCGATAAAAATGACCACTAACCAAACCATTTACCAGGTAGATGCTTTTACAGAAGAGCCTTTCAAAGGCAACCCCGCAGGTGTTATGATCATGGAGGAATCCATGTCCGATGAAAGGATGCAAAACATTGCCATGGAGATGAACCTCTCCGAAACGGCTTTCATCTTTCCGGGTGAAGAGGAATACCAAATCCGCTACTTCACCCCTACGCGCGAAGTTCCGCTGTGCGGACATGCCACGCTGGCCAGCGCCCACATCATTTACGAAACCGGCCTGAAAAACCCGACCGAACCGGTAAACTTCAAAGCACAAGCCGGCCACCTGAAAATCACTAAAGAGAAGGACTGGATCGTTATGCATTTCCCGGAATACCCGTTGAAGCAAATGGAAATACCCGATGGCTTCAAATCCGCTGTAGGTCACCAGCCGTTGGAAGCATACGCCAGCATCTACGATTGGGTGGTAGCAGTAATGGAAAACGAAAAAGCAGTGGCCGAAGCTCAGCCTGATATGGAAGCACTGAAGGCAAAAGGCCTTGGCCATCTGATGATAACGGCCCGCAGCGAGGTATCCAAATCCGATTTTGTAGTGCGATGTTTCGTGCCGGAGGTAGGCATCAGCGAAGACCCGGTCACCGGCTCGGCCCACTGCGCCCTCACTCCCCTGTGGGCTGAAAAGCTCGGGAAAAAAGAGATGGACTCCCTGCAACTCTCCAAAAGAACAGGCCGTCTCAGAGTCAAACGCCTGCATGACGGCGTGGAGATTAAAGGCCAGGCCG
>CAYFQK010000151.1:0-8068 GCA_964345255.1 uncultured Bacteroidales bacterium
AAAATAAATGGTTTAGATACTATTATTTACTTTTGTAAACTTATAATGAAAATAAGATATATTTTAAAGTTTTACTTTAGTTATAAATTATAATACATTGATTAATATTAGTTTATACTGATTTATGTTGTGTTTTATTAAAAATTTACAATTATTTTTATAATTTACTTTTCTGAACCTTTGATTTCGGTATTAAAATTAACAATTGTACTTTATTTTCCTTGCGCAAATTATCAGATTTTTGTACCTTCCCTACCCTATCTTAAAATATGGCAAAATGAAAATCGGATTAATAGGTGGTACGGGTTATTCTTCCACACATTATTACTATGAGCAGATAAATAAAGCGATGGATCATAGCATAACTTCCAGCAAACCGGTTGATATTATTATTTATTCACTTGATTTTAGTTATTATAAACATTTATACTCCACAGGCAAAGCCAAAGAGCTCAGAGAATATATATTACATAGTGCTGAGTCGTTAAAATATGCAGGTGCAGAAAGCCTGGCTTTACTTGCCGTTACTCTTCACCGATGGGCTGATGACATAGAATTCAAGACGGGGCTAAGGATTATTCATATCAGTGACAGCATTAACCGGCAAATCGCCAATTTAGAGTTGAAAAAAGTATTATTCCTTGGCACACGGCCAAGCATGGAAGAGAACTTTTTAACCAGCCGCATGGAAAGCGCCGGGGTTAAAGTATTTATACCAGATGAAAAACAAAGAATAAGGCTGCACAACTACATCTATAAAAACCTGACTAAAAACGAACTAACAGAAAACGGACAAGCCTTTTTAAAATCTTTACTTACCCGTTACCAGGAAAATGTAGACGGCATTGTTCTGGGCTGCACTGAATTGCCATACGCATTCAAAGCAATCGAAACAAAAAGGCCGGTATTATCTTCTACCGACCTTCATATAGATGAAATTATCAAAATATTGATGAATACTAGTGCTTCATAAGTTTCTTACTCACCGAATGATCCTCAAACCGGACCTTCAGCATATACATGCCTTTTGTCAAATCATTTAAGCCATTTATTCTAAAAGCATTCCCTTTGGGATAGAGGCTTCCTTCACGTAATATTCGGCCATTCAGTGCAATAACCTGGTAAAATACCCGCTCGTAATTCTTGCCTGATTTAACCAAAACATAATCCTTAAACGGATTAGGGGCGATAGTAAGAACAGGGTTATCTCTTTGACTAAGGCCTGTTCCCACACTGTTTAATACTTCTGCGTAATCGGGTATTCCATATCCCAGAAGAGTATCAGGATTATTGGCCTGGTCGCCGTTTTGCTGTATGAGGTCTATTAATTCCATGTTTGACAAGCCGGGTAATCCCTGCCATACGGAGGCTACCATACCAGCTGTGATAGGTGAGGAAAATGATGTACCGCTGGCAAAAGTGATGCCTCCCCAATAGGAAGCAACAGTAGCTGATGCTCCTTTAGCGGCTACGTTAGGTTTTATCCTTCCATCATAGGTAGGCCCTACCGAGCTGAACGATACATAATTCCCATTGGCCCCAACAGCTCCTACAGCCATAACGCTATCTCCATCAGCTGGCCCGCCAATGTAGAGCCATGAACCATTCCCTGAATTTCCGGCACTGTTAACTACCAGGATACCTTTTTCAGCGGCAACGTCGGCGCCTATCGTGACCGGGGTTGTGTTGCCATCCATGTCCTCATAAGTATGATTGTTATCCGGATCATTAAACCCATTGGTATAGCCCAGTGAAGAGTTGATAATATCAGCCCCTACACTGTCGGCATATTCCGAGCCGTCTACCCAGTAATACTCCTCAAGGAGGTATTCATCTGAGGCATCTTCCGTTCTTATAAGATAATAATCAGCCTTGGGAGCTGTTCCCACCAGCTCACCGGGCAGAAATCCACCCATAGTCGATAGCACATTCATCCCGTGATTGCTTATGGAAGGACTGTAGACGTCTTCGTCATTCACAAAATTCCTTGTGTCCAGTATTTGATTATTGGCCCAAAGGCTATCGAAAGCGGGTAGCTCATCAGCTTTACTGAACCCCGCATCCAAAACGGCTATGGTCATTCCTTCGCCGTTGTATCCCTGGTTATGAACAAGATGACCATTAAGCATAGCTATTTGGTTGTAGGAGTCGCCATAATCATATACATTTTCTCTGAGTGGCTCCTCTTTTATCGGAGGAGGGGTATCCGTAATTTTTTCAGCTGAAAAAAAGTCTTTTTCCTCCCCGGAATCAGGATGAAAAGTGACCGTTTGTACGTTTTTAACAAATGGGAAATCCTCAAGGCTTTGTCTGCTGCTCCCTTTAACAATAAGGGTATTAAGCCATTTAATCCTGTTAGTGATTTCATAACCGGATTTTTGTATTTCCGCCACATATTCGGGGGAGATGGGCAAATCTCTTTGGTCGATGGCTATGTTGTGCTTTGCTCTCCGCTCCAGGGCTTTTTCACTAAGATATTTTTCAGGCTTATCAATCGAGTAAACGCTTGTAGCTTTATCATCGAGTTTTACAATGTGCCTTGTTTGTTTCTGGGAAAAAGCGGCGGATGATACCAGAACTGCTGTTAGTAATATGAATAGTCTTTTCATCTAGTTAGATTTTTAGAGTGTTTTGAGCCATTTCAAACACTTGATTTCCTTGATTTATTTCACTTTTTATAAGAACAGGTAAAATTAAAGAAAAGTTTACAGCTGACACAGATATTTCAGAGAGCGTATTATGTGTAATTTTGCAAAAAAACAGGGTATGCGAATAGATATACTAACCATCTTTCCGGAAATGTTTGAAGGGCCTTTTAATTATTCAATAATAAAGCGGGCAAAAGAGAGAGGTAAAGTTTCCATCCATCTCCATGATATCAGGGATTATGCCAATAATAAACATCGGCGGGTTGATGACTATGCTTATGGCGGGGAAGCCGGAATGGTAATGATGGTGGAGCCTGTTGCCAGATGTATTGACTCCCTCAAAGCTGAACGGGATTACGATGAGGTTATTTATACCGCCCCTGACGGAGCCATGTATGACCAGAAAGAGGCCAACCGGTTATCCACGCTGAATAATGTCATCATTTTATGCGGCCGATATAAAGGCATTGATGAACGACTGCGGGAAAACTACATTACCATGGAAATATCCATAGGGAATTATGTACTCTCGGGTGGAGAAATGGCAGCCGCAGTAATTAGCGACAGTATTGTAAGGCTCCTCCCCGGCGTATTAAATGATGAAACATCAGCCCTTTCCGATAGTTTTCAAAGCGACCTCGTGTCGCCCCCCGTATACACCCGTCCTTATGATTATCAGGGGATGAAAGTACCTGATATTCTTTTGTCGGGGAATGATAAAAAAATTGATGAGTGGCGCCTCGAGAAAGCCATTGAGCGTACCAAACAGAGAAGACCCGACCTTTTACCCGGAGAGGATGAGTTTTATGAATAGGTTTTCAACAAAATACTTTTAATAAATTTAGGAATAATTAGATTACCATTTTTTAAATTTCATAAATAACCTGTATCTTTGCAGCCATTTTAGTAGAAAAAATATAAAAATCCGAGAATAATGGGTAAGAAAGACTTAATCCAATATGTAGAAGACAGTATGGTAGATAAAAAAGATTTTCCAAAATTTTCTCCGGGGGATACTATTACTGTCAGGTACAAAATCCGTGAAGGGAATAAGGAAAGAATCCAGGCCTTTAGAGGGACTGTTCTTCAAATCAAAGGCGATGGAGTAAATAAAAACTTCACTGTGCGCAAAGTAACCAGCGGAATTGGCATTGAAAGAATATTTCCGATAACCTCTCCTATTATAGAAGATGTTAAAATAAACAAGAAAGGTTCAGTAAGAAGGGCCCGAATTTTCTTTCTTAGAGGACGCACTGGTAAAGCTGCCAGAATCAAAGAGAAAAGAGTTTAACGATTCTTCAGAATCAAAAAAACCTGCCACATTTCATGCGGCAGGTTTTTTTTGAGACAGCAATCAGGTTTTAATTTCTCATCTTTGCCGCTGCCTGATTAGCTGCATTTATCAAAGGATAAGCGGTTTTTTGCAGAAATCGCTGTAGCTAAGCCTGCAGCGCTTCCTCCTATTATTAATCCGTCTGTCTTCATCATATTTTTACTGTTTTTATTTAGTCTAAATAACTATCTCTAAATTTACTGCAATATACAAAACTTAGGGTTAAAGGGGGATGTGAGATATATCACAATTTTGTTGGTAAATCCGGGTGAATAAAAACGTATGGCTGAAAAGATTCAATGTTTAGCCTTAAGATTCACAGAAACTCGTTAAGAACGACTACCTCCAGCTGTAACATATAAGTATGCTTCTATTTGAAAAAATTTCTAAACATCAAAATGTCGAATTATGTTTATCTTTACCCTATTAAATTACTGTAGCCACAAAAAAACAATCACATGGATATACCATTTCTACGAGATATCATAATTATATTCACGCTCTCAGTTGTTGTCATTTTTCTTTTCCATAAAATAAAAGTTCCGGCCATAGTTGGATTTCTTCTAACAGGTGTTCTGGCCGGCCCCCATGCGCTTAAACTTATCAATAATGTGCATGAGATTGAAATGATTGCCGAGGTGGGCGTCATTCTGCTGCTTTTCACCATTGGAATTGAATTCAGTCTTAAAAAGTTACAAAAGATACGGCGATATGTTTTGCTGGGAGGAGCGCTGCAGGTAGGACTGGTAATATTAATCACTTTTTTCCTAACCCGGCAATTTGGATTGTTGTGGCAGGAGGCTGTTTTTGCGGGTTTCCTGGTCTCTTTAAGTAGTACTGCTGTGGTTCTGAAGCTTTTCCAGGGGCGTGGTGAAATAGGAACCCACCACGGTCAAACCTCATTAGCGATTCTCATATTCCAGGACATAATCATCGTCCCTATGATGCTTTTCCTGCCTTTTTTGGCTGGTGGAGAAGCCAATGTAGTTAACAGCATCCTGACCTTTGCTGCGAAAGCCATTTTGATTATTGCGATGACCTACATTGGAGCTAAGTACTTAATGCCCTGGCTACTGCTACAGATTGCGAGAACACAAAGCCGCGAGCTCTTTATGATTGTCATCATACTTATAGCCCTCGCTATTGCATGGTTCACTTCCACCCTGGGGCTTTCACTTGCACTGGGGGCATTCATAGCAGGCTTAATTATTTCAGAATCCGAATACAGCGAGCAAGCCTTCGGGAACATCATCCCTTTTAGGGATGTGTTTACCAGCTTCTTCTTCGTATCTATCGGGATGCTGCTGAACCTGGATTACGTAGCAAATAACCTGTTGCTGGTGTTTTCTCTTACGGCCGGTGTTCTCTTACTTAAGGCAATCGTTTCGGGCTTCGCTGCTTTTATTCTGGGCTTCCCTTTCCGCACGACCGTTATTGTTGGTCTTGCGCTCAGTCAAATAGGAGAATTCTCATTTATCCTGTCAAAAATCGGTATGAATTACGAACTGTTTTCACAGAATTACTACCAGGCCTTTTTGGCGGTGTCTGTGATAACCATGTCGGCAACGCCATTTATAATTACCGGGGCTCCGCGCCTGGCCGATTTTATCCTGCGATTTAAAGTTCCTGAAAAAATAAGATGCGGACTGTCTAATATCCCGGACCCGGAGGAAAGCGGGCAGTCTGATCACCTTATCATTGTAGGGTATGGCATTAATGGACGTAATGTAGCCAGCGCGGCGAAATATGCCGATATCCCCCATACCATTATCGAACTAAACCCTGATACTGTCAGAGACGAACAGGAAAAAGGGAAAACGATTTACTACGGCGACGCCACGCAGGAGACTGTTTTGCATAAAGCCAACATTGACGATGCGCTCATTCTCGTTGTCACCCTCCCCCACTCAGGAGACGTGCGACGTATTACAGAAATTGCCCGAAAAATTAATCCCAAATTATACATTATCATACGTATCCGTTTTGTTAATGATATGAAAACATTATACAAAGCAGGTGCTGACGAAGTAATACCGGAGGAATTCGAGACCTCAGTAGAAATTTTTTCACGTGTTCTGGCCAAATATCTTTTACCGGCCGATAAAATAGAGGAATACGTCTCCATGGTTCGCGCCGATAATTACGAGATGTTCCGGTCGCTGTCCATACCAAAAAAGCAAATGCCCCTGCTTAAGGTAAAAGCCCCTGAAGCTGAGATTCATGCCATCCATGTGGGTAACCATGCCAGCATCATTGGCAAATCTATCGGAGAAGGCGAATTTATTGACGAGGAAGGGCTCTCATTGTTGGCTATGAGCCGCGAAGGAAGTGTTATAAAAAATCCGCAGACGGATGTGGTGTTAAATGCAGAGGATATTCTCTTCTTCCTGGGAAGTAAAAACAAGATCGGTAAATATTTTCACCTGTTTAAAGATTCCGATACTGCTAATCAAACAAACAAAGCTGGCAAAAGGAAGTGATAGCAGAGGACGCCAGGGAGGTAAACATAAATAAATATGCCGGCATAATCTCCAACGGAGACAATGCGCCCTCAACGCTTATAGAAAAAACATCTCCGGAGTTTAAGCAAGCCATGAAAAATCATGAGGTTATCCTGGCTAAAGGGCAAGGCAACTTTGAAGGGCTGAGCGAATATCCAAAAAGTCACCTGTATTACTTATTTATGGCCAAGTGCCAATACATATCAGGACTTACGGGCAGTCCACTCTACGGCCTGCTCTGCCTGAGGAATAATGATAAAAAGTAGCAAAACGCGGCTTATTTTTTGGAGACCCTTGGAAAAGGATAATCATAAACCTCATGATCTTCCTTGCCAATAACAGTTGAAAGGAAGTCAACATAGCTATCTGTAAAATTAAACAGCTCCTCATCATAATATTCCTTCGGCAGCTGGAAAGTAACCACTTCACTTAAATCAACAGCTTTCGTATTCTGAAAACTCATATTGAAATTTGTCCGAATCTCATTTAATACCGGCATCTTACCATATTCTTTTCTCAGCAAAAGATCTTTAACTCTGTCGGCCAGTACGCCTGTAAAATTACGATCAAAATCACCACACGCCCCTGAGCGGGCATAAAAACCCGTTACAACGCCTTTAGCGGGTAATCCGGTTTTTTTCTTGATATCGGCAGCCACTAATCCCGACACGCCGCCGAAGGCAGGATGACCAAATTCATCACGCTCAGAGCTGGCGTGAATATACACCGGCTTATCGTAATGAGGATCATACCACTGCGCTCCTTCAGCCACAGCCACTATAAGAAATCCATGATCAGAGCGCTTGTAAGCCGATTCTATTTTATGAATCAGCTTTTCCTTTTTCGCTTTTGTGACAGGAACTTCAGGAACCAGCGCAAAATCAGCTCCCGCCAATGCAGCGGCTCCTGTGAGCCAGCCTGCATCACGGCCCATAACTTCCAGCACAAGAATACGCTCGTGCGATAGTGCATAGGTTTTGATGCGGTGGGTATAGTCCACTATTGATTTTGCTGCCGTGGGAAATCCCGGACAAATAGCTGTTTCGTGTTTATCGTCTCCCTGATGGTGAATCGTATGCGTACGGAGGTCATTATCAATCGTTTTAGGAAAGGCTATCACCGGAATACCCTCCTGCTCATAAAGTTTTCTTGCGGCTCCGAGGGTATCATCACCGCCTGCCACCACCACAACATCTATTTGATAGTCTTTTATATTCTGTAAAACCTCGCTCCTGCGCTTCTCATTTCCTTCGGCGAAAGGATTGGTCCGGCTGGAGCGCAACACTGTTCCTCCATAAAGGCCATCCACCGGGGCAAAAGACATGTCCACAACATCGCCCTCTCCCAGCAATCCTTTCCATCCCCTGCGAATTCCAACCACCCGGTATCCTATCTCCACAGCACGGCTCCGCACCGCTTCAATCGTTGTATTTAACGCGGGGGTATCTCCTCCCCCCGTCAAAATGGCCAGCGTTTGATTATGAAATTTCGCTTGCTTTGCTGTCATGATATCTTAAATAGAGTTCGTCTGTAAATTAAAAATTTTTGCAAATAAAGCACCAAATGATAAATTTCATTCCGATAAC
>CAYFQK010000152.1:0-1917 GCA_964345255.1 uncultured Bacteroidales bacterium
ATCAAGTAAATGACTTTCAAATAGGAAAAAAATCTCTCTTTATCCTGTTATTTCTTATAGCATAAAACTATGGGCGAACTAGCAATATCGGTAATAAAAGGAGGTTTTTTTTTGCCGGGAGAATTACTTTCCAATACAGCAAATCGCATGGGACAAGCTGGTATATTACTCTGTTAATCTCGTCTTTTACCATCCGGGGAATCCCGGTAAGAAGCATCAGGCTCTGCTGATTCAGAGATATCAATATGTTCTTTTAACTTATATCTTTTCCTTTCTGATTTTGTCTGGTTCCTGTGTTTATTTTTATCGGGCATTTTATCCGGTGATTTTGCCTCTAACTTAAACTCCAAACCCAACTTATCCTGCAACAATGCCATCATAGGCAAATTTATCACTTTATGTCCCAAGAATAATTGGGTGATATAACTTTGAGATTTCCCGATTTGCTGAGCAAGTTGCTTCTTGTTCCACCCTTTTTCATCCATGGCTCTTTCCACCAATTGCATTATCCGGTAATGAAGCATCAACGCTTCATGGGATATTTTTTCTTCATAGGTCTTTTCAGAAAACAAATCCGTGAAATATTTCTTTATTTCGTTATTGCTGTATTGTGTACTCATAATTATCAATCCTCTTTAGCTTTTTTCTTACCTCGGCCGGTATCTTTTGAGACTTTTTCCGCAATATTACAACGAGAATGATGTAAACCGTTTGATCCTCTGCTTTAATTTGCTTACAATAAATCCTGTAGTTTCTACCTTTACTTTGTTTAAACAACCTGATTTCCCATATCGTATTGAAACCGCTCAGTTTTTCATAAATCTCCCTGTTTGCAAGCCCTCTACCTACAGCATAAGCCCGTTCGTAAAATTTTTTCGCCAGCTTCTTATCTTTTTCAAATGCTTCTTTAATATCAGAAAAGTTTGATTGGTCAATGCAAAACTTGCGCTTTCCAAAATCCAGTTCATCTATTAATATACACTGTCGCATTACAAAATTAAGCTATAGGTTAATCAAACGCAAATTTTTATTTCAGATGATCATGCTGAGCTACCTCCAACACCTTCAAGCGCGCCCCTCGAATAGGCTCACTATGCGGATGACAATATAGCAAATTTCTCCTAATTTCCGCATTTTCACAAAAACACGCATAATTTGAATATAAACATCAATAGCCTGTTTACTTCTCAATACACTGGAAAGCATGGCTACACCCTGCTCGGTGAAAGCGAAAGGAGCATACCTGACGCCACCCTTTTTTGAGGTCACAATTTGTGACCTCAAGTTATCAAATTCATCTTCTGATAGTTGAAAGAAGAAATCTTCCGGAAATCTTTCAATTTGATTAATTTTTCCATGCGTCACAAATCAGCTTCAAACTTTACCTTTGCCCAATCCTCCCGAAAACCCTATTTTTGTGCTTCACAAATTAAAACAGTAAAATATGCGCGAAGAAATAGCGAAACTCAAACCGCAAAGAGTGTGGCACTACTTCCTGGAGATTACGAAGGTACCACGCCCGTCGAAGAAAGAAGAAAAAATCCTTCAATACCTCATCGATTTTGCCAAAGAGCATAACCTTGACTATGAGCAGGATGACACCGGCAACCTTGTGATCCGCAAGCCGGCCTCCAAAGGCAACCAGAGCAACCGCATCGTTACCCTGCAAAGCCATGTGGATATGGTGTGTGAAAAGAATGAAGATGTAGACTTTGATTTTGACAACGATGCTATCGAACCGGTACTGGAAGACGGATGGGTAAAGGCCAACGGCACTACGCTGGGAGCGGACGACGGCATTGGTATGGCTACCGAACTGGCTATCCTCGAGGCGGATGATATCGACCACCCGGCCCTGGAGTGCCTGTTTACAGTGGATGAAGAAACGGGACTTACAGGTGCCTTTGCCCTTGATAA
>CAYFQK010000152.1:2017-8046 GCA_964345255.1 uncultured Bacteroidales bacterium
CGCCTGATGTGGAATGCGGCCAATGACTTTGGGTTAAGATTTTCGAGCTTCGATGCAGGTTCAGCCCACAACGCCATCGCCCGCGAAGGTGCGGCTATAGTTCTGATTCCTGAGGATAAAACCGGCGACTTCGAAAAATTCATTAAGGATATGGAAAAAACATTCCAAAATGAACTGCATGTAACTGAACCCAAGGTCAAAGTAAGTCTTGAAAAAACCGATTCTCCGGAATATGTAGTCGACAAAAAGTCGCAGGAAAACCTGTTGAACTCCGTTTACGGCGCCCCGCATGGCGTGATGGCGTGGTCGCAGGACATCGAAAATTTCGTGGAGACCTCCACCAACCTGGCGGTGGTTAGCACCAAAGACGACCACTTCTTCATCCTGAACAGCCACCGAAGCTCCGTAGAGTCAGCGAAAGAAGATACTAAAAACCAGGTGGCTTCTGTTTTCCGTCTGGCAGGCGCTAAAGTATCTCACGGCGACGGATATCCGGGATGGACCCCCAATCCGGAATCGGAAATTGTCAGTCTGACGGAACAATCCTACACCGACCTGTTTAAAGAAAAGCCGGAAGTTCTGGCGATTCATGCCGGACTGGAATGCGGACTGATAGGCGAGAAATACCCGAAACTGGATATGATTTCCTATGGGCCTGAAATTACTGGCGCTCACTCTCCGGATGAAGCCATTGAGGTGAAATCGGTGGAAAAATTCTGGGATTTGACCCTGGATGTATTGAAACGAATTAAGTAAAACTTCAGCGGCTCAATGGCTTAAACATCCACTGAGCCGCTTTTCTATCTTCTTTTCTCTGAACAATCTCACTTAGCTACCGTTAAACTTAATAAATAATCAAATATCCGAACATGACTGACCAGTATTCCTCTCTGCAATGGTACAAAATTTTGAATTCAAAAAAAGATTTGCCTGAGAACCGGGTGGTGGTTGTTTCAGTAGATAATCATGATATTTGTCTCACCCATTTCCAGGGAAAAATTAATGCCCTCACTAACAAGTGTCCTCATCAGGAAGGGCCGCTTGGAGAAGGCAGCATCGAAAATGGCTGGCTTCGTTGTCCCTGGCATGGCTGGGATTTCCATCCGGTTGACGGATCGTCGCCGGGCGGATTTGATGATTCACTTCCTCACTACCCGGTAGAAGAAAGGGAAGATGGTGTTTACATAGGAATTGAGCCTGCAAAACCTCATCAAAGGAATATTTCAGATGTGGTTTCGGAAACTTTGATCAACTGGGGCATCGATACGGTTTTTGGCATGGTAGGTCATTCCAACCTTGGACTGGCCGATGCTTTTCGCAGACAGGAGGCTAAAGGAAGCTTAAAATACATCGGTATCCGTCACGAAGGCGCCGGAGCATTTGCCGCTTCAGCATACGGAAAACTAACCGGTAAGCCGGCAGCCTGTTTTGCCATCGCCGGACCTGGATCGACCAACATGTATACGGGCATGTGGGACGCCAAGGTGGATCGGGCGCCGCTCCTTGCCTTAACCGGACAGGTCGACACGCAGGTACTTGGCACAGGGAACTTCCAGGAACTTGACCTGGTTAATGCCTTCAGCGAAGTGGCGGAATTCAATCACCGGATGCAGAACAACAGTAATCATGCTGAACTAACCTCCCTGGCTGTTAAGCATGCTATACTAAAGCGGGATGTTTCCCATCTTACTTTTCCTGATGAAGTGCAAACGCTTCCCGTCGATAAGGAAGAACCTGCTGCTACTTCTGAAGGTCGTATGCCCATTCAGCGCATTGCTCCCGACGAAAAAAGTATCGGCGAGGCGGTTGACAAGATTAGTCAGTCCCGGCGCCCCGTTATCATTGTAGGCCATGGAGCGCGATTCAACATGGAAGCTATCACGGAATTTGCGGAAATAATGAACGCTCCCGTGCTTACTACTTTCAAAGGAAAAGGGCTTATCCCCGATAATCATCCCCTCGGATGCGGCGTGCTTGGTCGAAGCGGTACACCCATAGCGTCCTGGTTTATGAATGAAAGCGATTTGCTTATTGTTTTTGGCGCCTCGTTTTCCAACCATACAGGTATTACGCCAAAAAAACCTATCATACAGGTTGATTTCGACCCGCTGGCTTTGGCAAAATTTCATAAAATCGATGTGCCCGTTTGGGGAGAAATTTCGCTAACCCTAAAAATATTTAAAGACAGGCTATCCGGTAAAATCAATACAGAAAACCAGCGTCCGGATATTCAAAAACGATGGGATATTTGGTTAAATGAGAAACAACGGCGACTTAAAGACGAATCGCCGAAAGGGCTATCCTCTATCGCAGTTTTTGACGCCATGAACCGGTTAGTGCCCGAAGATGCGGTCATGTGTGTCGATGTGGGTAATAACGCTTATTCTTTCGGAAGATATTTCGAAAGCCGCCGACACTCCTTTATAATGTCGGGTTACCTTGGGTCTATCGGATTTGCCTTTCCCGCTTCGCTTGGGGCCTGGGCCGCTGTGGAAAATTCCAGGCCTGTGATAGCCGTGGCGGGCGACGGAGGATTCGGTCAATACATGGCTGAGTTGAATACAGCGGTGCTGCATAACATGCCCATTAAATTAATTTTGCTGAATAATTCAGAATTGGGGAAGATATCCAAAGAGCAACGCTCAGGTGGTTTCGGCGTCTGGAAAACAGAAATGTCGAACCCCAATTTTGCCGATTATGCCAAAAGTTGCGGTGCAAGAGGAATAAGGGTGACAAATCGCGACGATCTTGAAAATTCCATGCGAGATATCCTGAAATATGATGGTCCGGCTGTCCTGGAGATTGTGACAGACGTTAAGCTTGTATAAATTAGAATCTTATGAAAATGCAGACACTAACAGAACTAATGACAAAAGAGGTAATGGAAGGATTCAAATCCAATCCAAAATACATTTTGTCAAAATACTTTTATGATGAGAAAGGATCGGAACTTTTTACCCGAATCATGCACATGCCCGAATATTACCTTACTGATAGTGAGCTTAGCATCTTAAAAAAATATTCCCGACAGATCATCAATTCGCTTTTGGCCGATTCCAAACCGGTCAACCTTGTTGAGCTGGGAGCCGGCGATGGGTTTAAGACAAAACTGCTGGTTGACGCATTAATGAAAGAAAGTGTAGCTTTTACTTATGTGCCGATTGATATATCGGCCGATGCGATTTATCAGCTTCAGAATCGTTTTGAGAAAGATTATCCTGAGCTTGAAATTAATGGGAAGATTAAAGACTACGAAACCGGCCTCAGCGAACTGAAAGATGATCCCTCCACACAGAATGTCATTCTCTTTCTGGGATCGACCATTGGAAATTTTGAGCAAAAAGACGCGGTCGATTTCCTGAAAATGATTCAAAAAAATATGAATGACGAGGATGTGTTGCTAATAGGATTTGACCTGGTGAAGGATCCCGAAATTATTATCAAAGCCTACAATGATGAGCAAGGCATAACGCGCGACTTTAATTTGAACTTGCTTGAACGCTTTAACCGTGAACTCGGGGCTAATTTTGATATTTCAGCATTCAGGCATTTTCCGATTTACGATCCGGCAGAGAAAGCCGCCAAAAGCTTCCTTTTGTCGGAAAAAGATCAGGAGGTGTTTTTTGAAGCCACCGGCGAAACGATTCATTTCGGGGAGTGGGAATTTATTTTCACGGAAATCTCCAGAAAATATGATAGATCAATGATCCGGCAAATGGCTGACAAAGCGGGATTTTCTGTCTTTAAAAATTTTACTGATGACAAAAATTACTTTATGGATGCCCTGTTGAGGAGAAAATTATAATCAATATGTGGAAAAAACTGGAACATTTTGACAAAGAATTATTGAACCGGGAGGTCATGCTGCAGCATCATGCGGTTCAGTTTATTGCACGCGCCGGAAAACATTTAATCCCTGAAAAAGCAGACGACAGTCATACCAATATGGAGTGGAAAGCGCCTGTCAGCAGCTTCGTGGGAAATTATTTACCGCATTTCCTCATGGTCGGACTGTGTATACCTGACCTGCGCCTCATACTCTACAATGAAAACTATTACATCCTGCATTCGCTTGAACTTCCCGGGCTCACCGGAAAAAAAATCTTTAAATGGCTCAATGAGGCTTTGCTGGCGAATAAAGTTGAGTCGCAGAGCCTGAAATACGATCTGCATTACAAGATTCCTGAACATGAAAAGTTTAATGACCATCCTTTTTCCGAGCCTCAAACGGAAATCGCCGAAGCAACGGCCGCCCTCCGGTCCGTCGCCAATGAAATCCTCGAAGAATGGGCGGAAGAGGAACCTTCTGCCGCTGCTGTAAAAATATGGCCGCATCACTTCGACACGGGAACCTTTTTCCCCTGGTATGATAAAGACGGCAACATGACGAAATCCATCGGCCTTGGGCTTGCTATTGCCGATGAATTAGTCGATGAGCCTTACTTTTACGTAAATCACTGGACAGCAGAAGAAATTAAGAATTATCCCAATCTCGAAACACCGGGCGACGGCCAATGGATTATCGGGGATTGGAAGGGCAGCGTATTACCCTATAGTGCTGTTTCATCCTATGAATCAGCAAAAGAGCAGGAAAAAGCTGTACGTATATTTTTTGATGAATCGGTTCGTCTTACCCGGGAGCTGTTAAAGTAGCCTACTACAGATTCCTCTCCCCCTGCGAAGTAGGGGGAGATGGAGGGGGTAAACGAATAAACGTTAAAACTTAATTCTTCAATTTGTTAATTAACATTTGCTCAAGGAACAAACCATTCTACTTCTTGTTATTGATCGTACAAAAAGTAAAATTCAAAAAGATTTATTGTTAATAAAATAACAACAAGCCATGGCAAAAGTGTAAATATTTCTTTAAGATTTATACCTTTGCCCATGTGGAAAACTAGTGTTCTTTTACCTTATAAAAAACAAAAAACTTTATGATATCAAATAACTTCATTAAGAGACATAATGGCCCGAGAGAAGCACAGGTAAATAAAATGCTGAAAAAAATCGGAGCCGACTCTGTCGATCAATTGATTGATCAAACCATTCCTGTCTCTATCAGGTTGGAAGATGAGTTGAATTTACCCGAAGGTCTCAATGAACATGAATATCTCAATCTAATCAAGAAGATTGGTTCAAAAAACAAACAGTTCAAGTCATTCATCGGGATGGGTTATTACAATACCATAACCCCCGGAGTTATCCAGCGAAATGTGCTGGAAAATCCGGGATGGTATACCTCTTATACCCCATACCAGGCAGAGATATCCCAGGGAAGACTTGAGGCAATGCTGAATTTCCAGACCATGATCGTTGAGCTGACCGGCCTTCCCATAGCCAACAGTTCACTGCTGGACGAAGCCACTTCTGCGGCCGAAGCAATGATTATGACCTTTAACGCCCGCTCAAGAAAAAAAAAGAAAGCCGGCGCCAACAAATTCTTTGTCTCGGAAAAAATATTCCCGCAGTCGATGGCCGTGATAGAAACACGGGCGGAACCCCTGGGAATTGAACTGGTGGTTGGCCACCCGAATGAAGTCACCATCGATGATCAGTTCTTTGGCGGTTTGGTCCAGTACCCCGATGAAGAGGGAAACATCGGGGATTACCGGGAATTTGTCAAAAAGCTCCACGAACATGATGCCCTGGCTGCAGTAGATGCTGACCTACTGAGTCTTACACTGCTTACCCCTCCCGGTGAATGGGATGCCGATGTAGTAGTAGGCTCATCCCAGCGATTCGGTATTCCGTTAGGTTACGGCGGCCCTCACGCCGGATTTCTTGCCGCTAAAGAGTCGCTGAAAAGAAATATTCCGGGCCGTATCATTGGTGTATCCATCGACAAGGAAGGAAACAGCGCCCTTCGCATGGCACTGCAAACCCGTGAGCAACACATCAAGCGGGAACGGGCCACCTCCAATATCTGCACCGCCCAAGCCCTTTTGGCATCCATGGCCGGATTTTATGCCGCTTACCACGGGCCGGAAGGATTAAAAGAGATAGCAAGTGATATTAATATTCATGCCGGA
>CAYFQK010000153.1:0-8044 GCA_964345255.1 uncultured Bacteroidales bacterium
AGCTCAGATTTTCTGTCAACCCCTAAACATTTGTTCGCTTCAAACCTTTAATTCACATAAGCTTTGGGGTATATCAATAAAAAAACGGTCTTGAAAAAAAATAGCTCACGACAGAACAAATTAATAAAACTACCATCATTTGTCATCGCAGGGGCAGCCAAATCGGGAACTACGTCTTTGAGTCGCTACCTTGCCGGCCATCCCCGGATTTACCTGCCCGCCCGGGAGATGAATTACTTTGCCTTTGCCAGGTATGCTCCCGATTATACGGTTGCTCACAGCAAATTAATGACTACGTTTGACAGGTACCGGTCCTTTTATCGTTTCCCCTCTGGAAAAGCACCTGAGCTAACGGGTGAAAAATCGGTCAGTTACTTGTACTATCCCTGGGTGGAGCATGTTATCCATAATATCAAAAACCTTCATCCCTTCGCTGAAAAGCTAAAAATTATCATCATTCTGCGGCATCCGGTCGACAGAATGTATTCCCAATATCTTTTCAATACTCGAAATAAAGAAGGATTACCTTTTGAAGAAGCAATAAAAGCATGGCCCCAAAGAAAGGCTCAAAACTGGGTTCCGGCCTATGATTACCTCGGAGCCAGTTACTATTCGGAAGCGGTCAAAGCGTATTTAAAAAATTTCACTGATGTAAAGGTGGTTCTCTATGAGGATTTAAAATCCGAGCCTGAAAAATTACTGATAGAGATGTATCAGTTCCTGGACGTGAATCCTGATTTTATACCCCAAAATCTTGGCGATTCTTTTAATTTCAGCGGACTCCCCAATAGCAGCATGTTGGGCAGAATTTACAGCCGGAATTGGGTTCGCCAAATAATCCGGCCATTGAAAAATACTTTACCTAATGAGGTAATAGAAAAATTTGCTTTAAAGATAAAATCAAAAGCAGTAGACAAGCCCAGGCTGGACCACGACTTAAGAAAAGAACTGACACAACAGTTTCGGGAGGATATCAAAATTTTAGAAAAGACAATAAACCGTGACCTATCTCACTGGTTAAAATAAATACATGATGAAAAAGGCTCTTGTTTTAGGCGGTAGTGGTTTTATCGGAAAACACCTGATCGGGGAATTGGTTAAAAATCAAATCGAGGTAACAGCGCTTGTGCATAAAAATCCTCTTTCCTTTACAGGGCAGGGAATAAAGATAACCCAAGGCTCCTTAGAGGATTTCAACTGGCAAACGCTGGAAGGCTCCCTTCCCGATGTGATCTTTCACACAGCCCGCATGGGAGGGAAAGATAAAAAATCACGCGCTGCAGCAGCTCAAAGAAACAAAGCCGGAAATGAAAGGCTTTTGTCGTGGCTCAAGACATTACAGGCGCCGCCACTTTTAGTTTTTGTATCTGGTACGCTGGTCTACGGTTCCAATGGTCGTGACAAAACTGACGAAAATGCGCCCCCTGCTCCTATCAGTTTCCAAAAGGAGTATTTTGAGGCTGAGAAACCCATTCTTCAAGCGCTGAAAGATAGCAGCCTGCCAATAACTATCGTCCGTCCGTCATGGGTTTATGGCCTGGAGTCCTGGTTTCAGGCATTTTATCTTAATTACATGAAAAAGAAGCAAAAAGTTCCTGTATATGGTCGTGGGAACAATCTTATGGCCTTCATTCACGTAAGAGATGCGGCAGCTATGATGATTTATGCGGCTAAATACTCTGAGAAAAATACCGTGTACAACCTTTTCACAACGCCGGCTATCAGCCAAAAAAAGTTCACACAGATTCTGGCTAAGCATTCGGGACTCCCCGTAAAAAAAATACCAAATTGGTGGATTAAGCTCCGTTTCGACAAAGCCGTAAGTGAGGCTTTTAGTTTTTCGCTGAATCTGAGAACAAAACACATGAGCTTATGGGAAGGTTATAATCCTTATTACGCCGACATTGAAGTTTGGTTTCGGGAAATCTTTTCAGAGTAATCCGTTCAGATATCACAAAATAAAAGTTGATACAATATTTTTTAAGGTGAAATAAGGCCGGAAAAATGGTATCACAGCTCCAGCAGATCATTTTCTTTTCATCACATACAAACTATATTCCCCGATATTCCATAACGGAGTTTTTTGCAGGATACTGTCTATTTTCCACAGAAAAGCGCCCAGTTTCTTGATTTTTTGAAGATGCCGCGCTCCAAACCAGGGCGGATAAAACAGAGAATATCCCCTTTTGTACAGAATCTGAAATTCCGGTTGAAAAACTATTTTGATCCTTTTAGCACTGTAAACATGGCTCGGCAAATCACGTCCCGGTGAGTAGCCTTTCCACCGGTCACGAAAACGGGCCGTGGCTTCTGTCCATTTAAATTTTAAAGATTTAAAGACAAAATCCATGAAATAATAGCGATTTACAGAAGTCAACACAAAAATGGCATTTTCAGAAGTCACTTTATACAGGCGTTTAACCGTGGCTTCCAAATCAAAAACGGTATTTAACCCCCCGAAATAAACGAAAACAAGGTCGAACTTTACCTCGGGAAACAAATCGGGGATATCTTCCACACTCCCGGTTTTAGCCACGGCGTTACTCAACCCCTTATCCCGGATATTTTGATTAGAAATGCGCACCATTTCAGGCGACACATCAATGCCATATAAAAAACGCTCAGGATACTTTTCAGCAAAATAAACCAGGTCAATTCCCGGCCCGCTACCTATTTCCAGGGCATTGGTGAAATCGTACCTTTCGGTGTGCTTTCGGAACTCCCCACGGATTTTTTTTAAAACAGGATTTTCTTCGTATCGTTCCTCAAACATTTGGGCATCCTCGTCGAAATGGGAGGCTACCCGCCGATAGTATTCCAAGGAAGTCGTTTCCCGTGCATTATTCATCTTGTAGTTGATTTTTTGAATAAAAATGCGTTTTATCCTTTTTATTATGGTGAAGCTGGATTTTATGCCTTTGCTCAAAATCCGTTTGTTTTTCCTGTAATGTTTTCAGGACCCTATCCCTGAAATCCTCGGGATGATGCTTAGAAGCATTTTTACGGTTTATAAAAGCCTGCTCAAACTGCTCTTTTGAAAGCCATGAAAACTTTCTTTTCCGGTAGGCCAACGTCTTTTTCATCAAATAATCATCTAACTTATTCCCGGGAGCATTATCAAAAACCTTTTCCAAAATAAGCTTTAAAAACCCAAACAGGGGTTTCACCACATATTTTGATGAGCGGCGGGGAGCCTGCGGATAAAAGCGATTTGCCCATTGATTCGCCTCCATAAAATGGTGATAGAGATCGTTATTATACAGCGGTACCAGGGTGATTATTTCGGTGGCGATGTATAAGTCCCGGCTTTCAATATGAAGGGAATGCTCATCCACAAAATAATTAAGGCAAAAATATTTATAAGAATTAAAAAGAAACAATTTCTTAAAAATCATCAGCAGTGTACGGCTTATCCAGAGCCTGCCAGGTTTTGTCACTACAAAATAATCGATGTCGCCATCCCTGGCCGCACGCATCTTTGAAAGCGAGCCGGAAACAAAAACACCTCTCACAAAAGGAAAAGAAGCAATAATCCGGGTCATAATACGAGCCATCCTGTAATGCTTTTTCACTCGACTGCGCTCTTGCATTCTTTCAGCCACATTATTGTGTTTCCCCTCAAGGAAAAACATACCGGAGCCCTCCCCTATCAAGCCCAATTTTTGCAAATGGTCCAGATAAAAACCAAAATCTTTCTCAGCCTCACCATTCACGCTGCATGTTTGATAAAGCTCTTCATGGCTCAATGGATGATCAAAGACATCAAAATACAATAAAGTGTTGAGTATGGACTTTTCTTCGGGAGCTAATATGTTTTCTTGAGTGACGCCCTGCATTAAAAAGCTATTTAAATATGTAAATGACTAAACGTCAATTCCGGAAGATTTGTTCGCAACTTTTCCGTATTTAATGTCCAGGGCGACGATAAAACCGGTCATGCCCCAAAACAATGCGGCGATTTTGTCCGTATGAAGGAAAAAGTTAAAAAACCCATGCACATAATAGGTCGTTAAACCCAGCAAAAGGGAAGCGGCGATGATACGTACGGAGGTACTCTTATTTTTATACACCAATCGCAGACTGCGCCAAACCGTCAACAATATGATAGCCGTAAAGGTTAAAAATCCCGGTAATCCGGTTTCGGACAGAGGCTTCAGGTATTCCGAATGCACCCCTCCTTTGTCTCCAAAATATGTGCTGATACGGGTCATTAACTCCTCATCCTGGTATGGGGCATATTGGAACGGATAAGTGCCCGGGCCAAACCCAAGTATAGGCTTTTTTGCAAACATATCCAGTCCGGCTTCCCAGCGGTTAATACGCTCGAGGTTCGAAGCGCTGGTATTTACATTAGCTATGGACGTGGCATGCTCCTTAATAGTTGATCCCCGCTCACTCTCAATGTTTTTGAGCCGATAAATAAGGGGATCTTTGAAATACAACACCAGGGACAACAAAACAAGAAGACCGGCGAAAATAGACCGTAGTTTCACGCGTAGCAATATCAAAACCGTTCCTAATGTGATTAGGGCTACGCTGAGCCATACGGCTCGCGAATAGGAAAAAACTATTGCGGAGAGTATAAACGGCAAAACTATCACAGCAAAGAACCGGGGGAATATCCTGGCTTTAGAAGGAATAAAAAACCAACCCGCAAAAAATGGCAATAGCATGGCCACGGAAGCCCCGTAAATGGTATGGTCCTTAAAAAAAGGCTGAGGGACGTAACCATTTACTTGTTGGACAAAATTGAATTGCGAATGCCGCAACAGCGTATAAGCAATCACGGCTGTTAGGGCTGCCGCAAAAAGCCACATAAATTTCTGGATATTTTTTACGCTACCCATCACCTGCATGAAAAACAAGTAAAATACCACCACAAAAGCGATCCGCATCATCATATATTTCCAGGAGATAACAGGCATGGTGCTCGTCACCGAGGCTATGACCATCCACAGGAGGTTAAGCCCTATCGCAATTGAAACCGGATGCCTGATGATGTCTTTGGTTATATACCGGCCGTTGAGTAAATTAATCAACACCAGTAAAGCCATAATAACTACCATTGCTTCACCCGGCAGGCTGATGCCCACCCCCATTCCGATATCCTCAAGATTAACCGATACGGGAAGTAACAGGGCCATAAGCATGGCATACCACCTGGGGTGATAGAGGGCAAGATATATCACAATCAACAGGAGAGGCAAACCCACTGCCCCTATTTTCAAATAAAGCGAATCATAAACAATGACAAAAAACAAAAAAAGCCCATAAAGAACTATGGCCAACAGCGGTAAAAAATACTTTTTTTGAAGCCGGCGGTTAAGCATTTTTCTGTGTTATTCGATAGAGGTTTTTCTCAAAATGAGCAAAACACTCAGGGTTACAAAAAACGTTAACAATGCGCCAATCCCTGTAATCAGCCAGGTTCTCGGATAAGCCGGTTGGTAATCAGGCTTTGCCTCACTGACCATATAAGCAGCCCGCTCGGGTTTATTAAACGCTGATTTGGCCTCTTCATATTGCGCTTTTAATTGCTGAAGATGATTAAGCTCGGCTTTATACTTTTCATTTCTGGTTTGCATATCAATGCTCTCCACGCTGGGTTCGAAAGAATTCGCGTACTCAGAAATTCGCTCTGCCAGCTTATCACGCATATTTATCCGCAGAGCCAATTCATTAAGAAGCTTGTTGTAACGACTTTCTGCTTTGGAATAAGCAGTAAGCCTCCCGGAAAGTTTACCGACTTTATTCTTTAAGCCTTCCACCTCGGCTTTTGCCCGAATTTTCAGGGAATCATCCTCTGGCCTATTTTTTCGGTAGGTTTCAAGTTTTCCCTTTTTATACTGATAGCGTGCTTTCGCCTGCGTCAATAATTCTTTGGCCAAATCTATATGATGATTAAGGTTATGAAGCTGGAAACCTTCCCTGATAGTTGCCAAATCGGACCGTAAGGCTTGGATGTTTCTTTCTGTTTTGGCTTTTTGCTGCTGCAGCCGGCTGAGGGCTTTTTTAGTCTCTTTTCTTTTAAAACTTTTGATTTCAGCGGCAAGAGAATCGACTTCCCTTTGTTTGGTGCGATAATTGGAAGTAATGGCCTCCAGGTTATCCTTTTTATTTCTTTTGATGATGTGCTTTTTTACCCGGTTACTAAGGCGCACTATCCCATTGGCTAATTTCGCAGCATATTCAGGGTCTTTGTCTTTCACCGTTACACGAACCGACTTATAAATTGTTCTTTCAAAACTAATATTGTTATCATACTTGTTGCTGAGTGCGGTTACCCCTTGTCCTGAGTTAGTATCGAGGCCATAATGAGCGGGAAGGTCGTATTCGGATATCACCATGTCTTTTAAGTAACTGGATTTTAAAAACTGAAGCAGTAACATGGTATTCCCCTGCTTCATGGTCATTTGATTATCCTGACCAGCACCAGCTGCATAAACCACTGCTGTAGACTCATATTTAGAAGGTAAAAAATGCGTTGCTGAATAAGCAATTATTCCTCCCGCTAAAGCAGCTATAATCAGAATCCATTTATGGTGCCAGAAAAAACCAGATAGCCATCCGGAATCCGAAATATTTTCCGTCTCCATCATTAATTTATCCAGTTTAATATACTGTCTGCCTATTACTTCTAGGTTACATTAATATACAATCAAACAAGTGATTATGTTCAAATCCCAGCTGTTTTAAAGAATTATAACCCATCAAAAATTGTACGTATTATATCCTTGCTTTAGGGGGTTATTAGCGGTAAGCTGATAAATAAATACAAAATCAATACTACCTGAATTCAAAGAGCTTTTAAGCACTTTTTCTTAATACGTATTTAACAGTTGAATAAATTCTTCATAAATTTAGCCATCAATAAAAAGATTATCATAAATGAATCATAAAAGAATTAATTCCTCCGCTCTGCTTGCATTCTTGTTACTTATGATAGCTATTTATGTGCCCTCAGCAAAAACCTACGCCAATTCTACTGCCGATTCACTGAAGAAAGTTATTGCAACATTGAAAGGCAAAGAAAAAGTGGATGCTTTAAATCAACTGGCTTACAGCTTGAAAAGGCAACCTAAAGCGTTTCACCATTATTCAAAAAAAGCTATGCGGCTGGCAAAAAAGCTGAATTATCCGAAAGGCGTTTCCAAATGTTACCGCAACTATCAATGGTTCTACCAATACCCGGGCACGTATAAACTCGATTCCTCCCTTTATTACTCCTCCCTTGAAATTGAACACCTGGAAACCACGGCTGAGCTGGAGCTGCTGGGGGACGCTTATGCCTTTAGGGGAAGAACTTACATGATAATGCGGGAGAAAGACTCAGCAATGACCCATTACCGGAAAGCATTAAAACTATTTTCTGCCTTTGATAACAAGGCAAGAGTGGCTCAGATATATGATTTGATGGGGCTGCTTTTATATATGGACAATGACTATCAGGAGGCCATGGATTGTTTTGATTCGGCGCAGGTGTATGTACAGCACACAGAAAATGAAGGCGGGAAAGCTTCCATCAATTACCATATAGGCATAACGAAATATCGCCTGGCAGAGCATGAAGAAGCCATAAAGTACATTTACAAAGCATTAGAGTATTATGAAAAAGCCAGTTCCACGGCAAATATCTGGAATTCCTATGAGATACTGGGGAATATCTACCTGTCGATTGAAAACTATGAGGCGGCTATGCGAATGCATAAAAAGGCTTTTGAGATACGAAAAGAAGCTCACAAAACGCGAAATATTCCCGACTCTATTAACCTGGCCTTTGCCTATTCCTACAATAACATTGCGAATGTGTACCTGCATCAGCAAAAATATGATTCAGCGCTCCTGCTGGCAGATAAGTCTGTTTTTATTAAACTGCACCCTCAGAGCCGTGCCTCGAATCAGGTCATCGGGAATTCTTATCTATTGAAAAGCAGAATCTACAAGAAAATGGATTCAATAAAGAAAAGCTTTGAGGCATTAAATCAGGCTAAAAAGTATTTTCATAAAGATAATGAAAGACGTAGCCTTTCGAGTGCATGGTTGT
>CAYFQK010000154.1:0-7993 GCA_964345255.1 uncultured Bacteroidales bacterium
GGTTAAGTGTTAGCTATAAAATCAACGACTATCAGCGTAAGCGAAACGGACGCCGCGGAGGTGGAGAGCCGGACATGGAGATGGAAGGCGGAGAAGGTGGCTTCTAGTCCTCTTGCAGTTTTTTCTCATTTAAAATCAATTCAAAGTCTTCCTTCGGGGAGGCTTTTTTTGATTTTGAATTTATATCCTGAAAACCAATCAGCCTTGAAAGGTATAGCAATTTCTTTGTCTCACTATCGTTCTTATAATTGGAGAAGTGTTAATTTTGTAAAAGAAAATTTCCGAGGGAGTTAATGAGGAAAAATTACGAAGGCAGGAAGTACGTCATTCTGGGGATTATAATATTGGTAGGCCTGATCTATATCGGGCGATTATTTTCACTTCAGGTAGCAAGCGACAAGTATGCCGTTTATGCTGAAAGCAATGTTTTACGCAAAATCACCAAATATCCTGCTCGTGGGTTGATATACGATCGCGACAGCAATATTCTTGTGCACAATGAAACCGCTTATGATGTGATGGTAGTTCCCCGGCGCATGGAGGCTTTTGATACTATTCAACTGGCAAACCTTTTGAAGATACCTGAAGAGTCGGTGGAAGAAAGGATACAGAAGGCGAAAAACTATTCCTACTTTAAACCTTCGGTTTTTCTTCAGCAGATTTCAAAAAAGACCTATGCTTACTTTGAGGAGCAGCTGTATAAATTTCCCGGATTTTATGTTCAGAATCGATCCCTGCGCGAGTACCCTCATCCGTTAGCTGCTCACACGCTCGGTTATGTGGGCGAAGTTAGCCGGAATAATTTGCGCAAGGATGAATATTATCATCAGGGTGACTATATAGGCATCAGCGGACTTGAGAAAACATATGAAAAACATTTAAGAGGAAAGAAAGGCCTGGAACTGGTGATGGTAGATGTGCATAACCGGGAGAAAGGCAAGTATCAAAACGGCAAATATGATACCTCAGCAGTAAAAGGGAAAGATGTTTTCTCCACCATTGATATTGACCTTCAGGCATACGGAGAGAAGCTAATGGAGAATAAGAAGGGCAGTATTGTAGCCATTGAACCCGGAACAGGTGAAATACTCTCACTCGTATCATCCCCGACCTATGATCCGAACCTGCTGGTAGGTAGGGTGAGAGGGGAAAATTATACAAAACTAAAGAAGGACACCCTGCGCCCGCTTTTCAACAGGGCGCTTATGGCCCAATATTCTCCCGGCTCAACGTTTAAGCTCATGAATGCCCTGATAGCGCTTCAGGAAGGGATGATTAGTGAAAATACCAAATTTGGTTGTAACGGGGTTGCCTCCTGGCCTATTAAATGCAGCCATAATCACACCTCTCCGCTTGCTTTGATTGAAGCCATTGAGCAGTCGTGTAACCCCTATTTCTGGAAAACCTTCAGGAGATCTATTAATAACCCTTCTTTTGAGAACAGCGCCGAGGGTTTTCAAAAATGGCGGGAATATGTCATTTCGATGGGTTTTAACCAGCGATTCAATACGGACGTTTCTGATGAGAAAAAGGGATTTATTCCTAAGAAAAGTTATTATAATCGCTATTATTCAGAAGGCCATTGGAATGCCATGACAATACGTTCGCTTTCTATCGGACAGGGTGAGATATTGGTAACGCCCCTTCAGCTGGCAAATTTTGCCACTATACTTGCTAACAGGGGGTATTATTATCCTCCTCATCTTGTGAAAAAAGTGGGTCAGAAAGAATCGGAATACGGCCAGTTCAAAAATCGCAAGCATTCTTTAATTGAAAGAGTGTATTTTGAACCTGTCGTGGAAGGGATGCGGAGGGTGTTTGTAGGAGATCACGGAACAGGCCGCTGGTATAATATCGATACTATCCCTATGGCCGGAAAAACCGGTACCGTGCAGAACCCTCATGGCAAGGATCACTCTATATTTATTGCCTTTGCTCCCATTGAAAATCCCGAGATTGCCTTGACGGTGATTGTTGAGAATTCCGGCTATGGCTCTAAATGGGCTGTTCCAATGGCTACATTAATGATTGAAAAATACCTGAATGGCAAGATTTCCAGGAAGTGGGTTGAAGATAGAATGCTTGAAGGAAATTTGATTGCTGAAGAAAAGGATAACGAGGAAGAAGAATGACATCTAGAAGGAATATATTTTCAAATGTTGACTGGTTTACGGTATTTATTTATGCCCTGATTGTTTTTTTCGGATGGATAAATATTTATGCTTCCCTTTACGACGAGGCCCATCAAAGCATCATGGATTTTTCGCAGCGATATGGTAAGCAGGCAATCTGGATTGGCTTTGCAGGGGTGATTGCTTTTTTCATACTGCTTATTGATGCTAAGATATTTGAGGATTTTTCTTTTGTGATATACATAGTTGTTTTATTTCTGCTCATTGCTGTTTTGCTTTTCGGTACGCAAATTGCCGGGTCTAAATCGTGGTTTAAGATAGGAGGAATAGCCATACAACCCGCCGAATTTGCCAAGTTTTCTACTGCACTTGCTCTTTCAAAATACACCGTTGAAAGACACGTAAATTTGAAAAAACTCGGTTACCTGGTGAAGTCTGTTATTATTTTTTTAATACCGGCAGGTTTGATTTTACTCCAGAATGACACCGGTTCTGCCCTTGTATTTGTGGCCTTTATCCTTGTGTTATTCAGAGAAGGGATGTCGGCAGCGCTTCTGGCACTAATTGCTGGTGTAGGAGTGTTATTCTTTTTTACCCTTGTGTTGGGTAAATGGATGGTTATATATGGCCTGGCCGGAATAGCGCTAATGTTTATTGTCTTATACAGAAAGCAAATTAAAGCTATTGGCTTAGTTTTATTATTCTTTGTCTTTACATCTGCTTTTTCATTTGGTGTGGAATTCGCATTTGAAAATGTTTTGGAACCTCATCAGCAAACGCGCATCAATGTACTTTTGGGAAAAGATATTGATAACCGTGGTTCAGGATATAACCTGCATCAGTCAAAAATCGCTATTGGCTCCGGTGGCCTGATGGGTAAGGGGTTTTTGAATGGAACACAAACCAAGTATGATTTTGTTCCTGAACAGGAAACCGACTTTATCTTTTGTACAGTAGGTGAGGAGTGGGGTTTCTTAGGCACTGCAGGGCTAATCGGTTTATACCTGGTATTATTTAGCCGACTGGTTATGCTGGCTGAGCGGCAGCGTTCAGAATTTGCCAGGGTTTATGGTTATGGAGTGTTGTCGGTGTTATTCTTTCATTTTGCCATAAACATTGGAATGACCATCGGGCTGGTACCCGTAATAGGTATTCCACTGCCTTTCTTTAGCTATGGAGGCTCTTCTTTGTGGTCGTTTACTATTTTACTCTTTATTTTTCTAAAGCTCGATTCTAACAGGCGAAACGTACTTTAGGGGAAACCAAAAAAAGCTGCCTTTTTTGGAGGCAGCTTTTATCATAAGTGCATTATTTTATATATCTAAAAAGCATTAATAGTGTTATCCTCTATCTCTGCCTTTTCTTTGATGCCCTGATATATTTTACTCGGGCCGCCTCTACTGGAAGTGATTTGTTGCTGAAAATCTCTTGCAAGAGATTCTTTGGTACCCTTATAGTTCGCTATTTTGGGCGGCTTTTTAAAGTCGTTGACTTTCACAACATATACTGCCATATTTCCCTCAAGAGGTTTGGACATTTCTCCTTTTTCCATATCAAATATTCTTGCAATCACTTCCCCTTCAGGGCCAAATCCCGGTAGATTGGTCGATGTAAATGTGATGTTACCGGCCGTTCTTATTTCAGCTCCCAGACTGCCTGCAAGACCCCGGAAAGAGCCTGCGCCTTTGCCGGAAATTCTGTCCTTGATTACTTCAGCCTTTTTGTTTCTTCGTACCAGTGGTTCAATCTGGTCTTTAACGTCCTCCAATGGAGCTACCCCTTTTTTCTTAACGTCGGTGAGGGCAGCAACGATATAGCTCTCGCCATCATCAATGATTTTGGATACATCACCTTTTGAAGTTTCTTTATCAAAAACCCACCTAACCACCTGGCGGGCATTATCTACGCCGGGAATGCTGTTGTTTTGTTTTCCGATAAATCCGGTGGAACGTTTATTTAGTCCCTGCTCTTTAATGGCGTTTTCAAACTTTTCATACGTTTTGTTCTCTCCCGCAAATGCGCTGGCTTCCATGTATACATCCTGGTATGTTTCGTTGCTTGGCTGGATGTTTCTTACGATTTGAGCGACCCTTACTTTTTTCACAGGTTCTTTTTTGCCTGTAACTTTAATGATATGATAACCGAAAGATGTTTCCTGAAGTACAATGTCACCAACTTCGTTGTTAATAACTGCTTCATTAAAAGCCGGAGCCATAGCTCCGTCTTTAAACCATCCTAAGTCACCACCTTTTGCCCCGGAAGGGCCATCAGAATACTCGCGGGCAATATCCTCATAACGGCCGGTATTATTTTTAACCACGTTTAGAAGACTGTCAGCAAGCCCTTTGGCTGCTTCACGGCTTCTGCTCACTTGCTGGGCACGATTTGCTCCCTGGTAAGCTACGAGAATATGACTGGCTTTCATGGAATCGGGGCGGTAGGTAACATCTACTAATTTGGCGATGTGGAAAGCATTATTTTGCATGTATGGGCCTACTTTAGCTCCCGGCTCCGAAGTGAACATCGTTTCTTCAATACGGGCAGGCAACTCACCGCGTGATTTCCACGAACTGTCATAAGCCTTGTCAGAAACACTGTTAACGAATCGCGGAAGGTTTTCCATGTCGATAGTTTTAAGTTCCTGGTTAAGCTGGTTGACCTGCTTTTGTATTTCATTACGGTCTTTTTCAGAGGCCTGCACATCAAAAACAACGTATTCTATCTTCCGCTTTTCTTTTTCATTGCGGAAGCGTTCCTTGTTGTTTTCGTAATAGGTTTCGTAATCCTTTTGATTTATTTCTACCTCATCATCTTCAACGGTTTGGTATTTAATACCAAAAAAGTTGATATTGGCTGACTTCCCTTTTTCTATATAATTAAGTTTTGCCAATGAATCGGGCATGTAATAGGTCTGGGATATCAGGTTATTAAACTTGGTTTCCCTGCGGGTTTTTTTAAGGTATTCTTCCAGTGATAACCATTGCTGCCTTTGCTGGTTCGACATTTGATCAAGGTTTGAGAGGAACTGCCTCACCCTGGAAGGGTCGAATTGATTCGTATTGGGGTTTGTGAAATTCCTTTTGATCACAGGGTGAGGATTAGGACCCTGAACCATATCATAGAGTTCGTTTGTAGTGACACTAACGCCGAGTTCTTCATACTGCTTATCCATGATGATTTCTTTGACCATCTGGTCCCATGTGTTTTGCCTGATGGAAAAACGCTGACGTTCTGTTAGCCTGCCATTTTGAGAATTCTGGCGTGCATTTTGAATATTTTTTTCCGCCTCTTTGCTGAATTCCTGGTAGGTTATTTCTTCTCCATTGACTACTCCTACAGGAACATTCTGTCTTCCTCCTTGTCCTCTGGATTTAAATAAATCGCCCAAAACAAATGCTGCTAAAGCAATACCTATTATTGCAATGAGCAATCCTGAGTGTTTTCTTATTTTACCAATTGCTGCCATTTTATCCGTGTTATTGTTTCTTAATCAAGGGTGCAAATCTACAATAGATTGTGAAGTATAAAAAATTTTTTTTATTAGGATTAATCATTGGCAGAGGAAATTGACAAAACGGTTCTTATTTTTTTAGATGAAAAATTCATAGGGTTCGGAGTCTCGACAAAAAACCACTTCTGAAAAGGTTTTTATAAAAAACGATGGTTAAAGGGTGAGTTATTGTTGCAAATGCTATTTTTTTACCATGAACAGGGCAGCACATTACTCCTCTTCCGTTATCAGCAGCCTCACTTTTTCGATCCGTTTACGCGATGCATTTAATATGATGAAAGTGAATTTACCAATTTCAATACGCTGTCCCACGGCGGGAATGCTTTCCTGTTGATGTATTAATAAGCCGCTTATCGTTTCATATTCATCCGATTCGGGAAGATCCAGGCTGTATTTTTCATTGAGATAATCTATTTCCAGGCGGCTTGAGAGAATATATTCCTTTTCGCTAAGCTTATTCTCTTCCATAAGCTCTTCGTCGTATTCATCTTCTATTTCGCCAAAAATCTCCTCAATAATATCCTCCATAGTAACCAGGCCGGCAGTTCCCCCGAATTCATCCACGACGGCAGCAATATTTTGATTTTTCTCTATAAAAAGCGATAATACATCGTTGGCGTGCATGGTTTCGGGAACAAAGGTAACGGGCCTTACCACTTCCTGTATGTTATGAGGCTTTTTAAAGAGATCGGAAGAGTGGCAATATCCGGTGATATTATCAAGTGTGTCCTTATAAATCATAACCCTGGAAAGACCGTGGGTTACAAAAGCGTCTCTCAGGGTTGAAACGCTGTCGTTGTTATTCACTGCCACAACTTCTGTTCGCGGAACCATGCACTCGCGCAGCTTTACCTGCCGGAAATCGATGACATTTTGAAACATTTGCAGCTCCTGCTTTATTTCGCTATCCTCATCTTTGGGGGGAGCATATTCTTTTAAATAATGATCGAGGTCCAGAAAATTAAAGGTTTGCTTGTGCTTTTTAATGCGTACCCGAAAGATAACTCTGAGCAGGAATTGAGAGATAATCAGGTAGAGCTGAATGAGTGGATAAAACACATAATAAAAAGCCGTCACGGGTAAGACCATTATCTGAAGAATCTTATTGGCGTTTATCCGGAAAAGAACTTTAGGTAGAAATTCAGCAAAAACAAGAATTATCAAGGTCGTAATGACCGTTTCACTCAGCAGGATCACGCTTTCGCTGCTTAGAGCATGTGGAAGTATGGAGTTAAGGTATGGGTCGATGACTCTTTCCATGCCAATTCCATAGATTACCAATGCCACATTGTTTCCAACCAGTAAGGCTCCAATAAATTTTGTGGGGATGGTGGAATAAAAGCTTAACAATCTGGCGGTGATGCCTCCTTTTTTCTTGTCCAGTTCCATTTTAAGCTTATTCGAACTAACAAAGGCAATTTCCATTCCTGAAAAGAATGCCGATAGCAAAAGTGTGATTATGATTATAAGCCAGGGATTCATAGTTGTGCTTTGATCCTAAAATTTTACATTGAAAATATTATTAAAAATACGAATTGTTTAAGATTTTATCCTTCGATGTTTCCGTCACTAATGGTCAACTCATTCCTGTTCCATGTCTTCTTCTTTATATTTCATTTTCCCTTTAGGTTTTTTTATTATCCACGAATCAAAAGACTCATCCGATTCCATGCCCTCTTCTCCATAAAGTACCTGGTCTTCGGTGGTTATTGTCACAAATTTATCGGTATAAATTTTTCCTTTGCGCTGATCCCATTTCAGCTCCTCGGTATTTAATCGCTCATTTTTCTCAAAATTTTTCACCACCACATTATCTTTTGCAATCATTTTTTGCTCTTTATCATATTTTACGCCATAATTGGCCGTCAGTCTTGAGCGGACCTTGTTTCCCGTCGAATCAAAAAACAACACCTTCATCCCCTGCGGAAAGACCATTCTTGGATTATCATCCTTAAACCATTTTACTTTCGGACTGGTCAGCTCGAATATAATATCCCCGTATTCGCTATAAAGCAGTTTAATGTCATGAGCCCTTTGATGCGGGAGGGAATCATGAGCGGTAATTCTCTTTACGGTTTCAACGTCGTTTTTACAGGAAGACAAGGAGAGCGCGGCAAAGCTGATTGCCAGCATTACTCCCAAAATTCCCCACAGATTTTTTTGATATTTCAAGTTAATTTGGTTTATCAAACAAAGTGTAAAAATAATATACACCCATTAAAAAACCCACCCGTTTTTAAAACAGGTGGGTTATATATTTCCTAAAATCCGCAGGTCATGTTTAAAATTGCCACAAATTCACGAATTTAAGACGAATTGTTTTTACCTGAAGATTTGAAAAAAAGCATTC
>CAYFQK010000155.1:0-7991 GCA_964345255.1 uncultured Bacteroidales bacterium
ATCGGAATGAAATTTATCATTTGGTGCTTTATTTGCAAAAATTTTTAATTTATAGTCAAACTCGCTATGTAAACACTACTTCCGGGCAGCTAAATAATTAATATCATTTAAGGTTCATCACAAAAATGGATACTTTTGGGTGTGTAGGATATAAGTAGGATATAATTCTATACCCAGGGCCAAGACCCTGGGCTAATGATTGATGCACCTTTGGTGCTTTGAATTAATTCACGCCAGCCTCCGCCAGATAAATCCTTAGCTATAAGAAACAGCCGCAACGCGGCTATAAGATTAGCCTGGGGTGTCAGCCCCAGGTGAAAAGACCGGCTTATAACTCCGCAAGCCCCAACGGGGTGTCATCGGTTCACCCTCAACGAAAATCCTTCGCATCTTGTAAACACTTTTCCTCTTTATTTTGATTTCGATTATTTTAAAGGTCCGCATTTTTGTAATGAACAAAAAAAGTGAATTGTATTCTCAAACATAAACACTTACGCACTTAAACACCTAAGCACTTAATCACTTACACACCTAAACACACTTCACAGCCCCATAGCCACCAGCTCGGCAACGTCGAGATTCTGCACCTCTTCCTCTTTATCCTTGTATTTAATACCGTCGGTAATCATGGTCATGCAATACGGGCATGCAGTGACCACAATCTTCGCCCCGGTGGCTAGCGCTTCGTTGGTGCGTTCTTCGTAAACTTCCTTGTCGCCCGGCTCGGCTTCCTTAAACATCTGACCGCCCCCGGCCCCACAACACAGAGCAAAACTCTTACTTCGAGGCATTTCCACCAAATTTACCCGCAATTTTTCAATGATGCGCCGGGGCGCATCATACACGCCATTGCCACGCCCCAGGTAGCAGGGGTCGTGGAAAGTCACCACCAGGTCTTTAAACTGCTCTCCGGTGAGCTGGAGCTTGCCTTCATCAATCATCTTTTCGAGGAACTCGGTATGATGTATCACCTCGTAGTGTCCGCCAAAGTCGCCGTACTCATTTTTAAACGTATTAAAAGCGTGAGGGTCGCAGGTAAGAATTTTCCTGACCTCATACTGGTTGAATATTTCGATATTCTGCAGCGCCTGCATCTGGAAGAGCATCTCATTACCGGCCCTTCGCGCCGCATCGCCCGAGCTCATCTCCTCGGTGCCCAGCACCGCATAATCCACACCCAGGTAGGTTAGTATTTTTACAAAAGCCTGAGTCACTTTCTTATATCTGTCGTCAAAAGCCCCCATCGAACTTACCCAAAACAGGTATTCAGGTTTTTCACCTTTCTGGTATTTTTCTGACATTGTGGGAACTTCTATTTTTTTAGTATTAGACATGATGATTAATTTTAAATTCTAAATTCCAAATTTTGGATTCCAAATTTTAAATGTTGAATTATATGCTTCGATTTCGGGTCGTCTTAATTATTGATGTTAGTATTTTCACTATTTCTTCGCTTGAAGATAAATAAGACTTATAATCCAAATGTTTTGTTAGTTCAGTTTCATTCAGTAGTCGCAGCCAATAACGTGTTTCGCGGGCCTCTTTAGAAGCTATTGTAAGTTTCGCAATGAAATCCTTTGTGCTTATTGCTGCAGTCGATTCTTCCACGTTGGCTCCAATACTTGTTCCAGCTCTTAAAAGCTGCTTCGATAATACATATTCATGTTGTTCGATTAGTTGTAGATACAATCCAATGATAGATTTAGCAAAATCAAAAGTTTTATCTTTTATTAAATTTTCCTTCATCATCTTAAGATTTTGAAATTTAAAATTTATAATTCAAAATTAAGAATTACTCTTCATCTCCTCCGCCCACTTCATCCTATCCTCCTGCGAATACTGGAACGGGGCACCGTTGTTTTCCACGTTGGTGAACATGGTATTTAGTCCGGAGGGTGCCGAAGCTTTTTCCATCACCAGGTAGCGCCGCAGCTCGAGGATAATGGAAGGCTGATGGATATTGATGGGGCATTCCTGTACGCAGGCATTGCACATCGTACAGGCCCAGAGTTCCTCTTCGGTGATGTAGTCGCCGAGTAAGGACTTGCCGTCGTCATAATTGGGATCTTTAACTAATCCCGGCCCTTTCTCTTTCATCCGGGCACGGGTATCAACCATGATCTTCCGCGGTGAAAGCAGTTTCCCGGTGAGATTGGCCGGACAAACTGCCGTGCAACGGCCGCATTCGGTACACGACAAGGCATCAAAGTAATTCTTCCACGAAAGGTCTTCCACGTCCTTTGCCCCGAAACGCTCCGGCACTTCCTCTTCAACAGGAGCTTCTCCCAAATCGGCATTGGGATCAAGCATCATTTTCACTTCTTTAGTGATGGTCTCCATATTAAAAATGTAGCCCATCGGCTGAAGCCGGCTCAGGAAAACATTCGGAACCGACATAAACACGTGGAAGTGCTTGGAATAGGGCAACACATTAGCAAAGACGAATATCAGCAGGATATGCGCCCACCAATTGGCTTCATGAACGGTATGAAGCTGAGCCTCGCTCATACCACTGAACCATCCGGCCAACGGCTTGCTGATGGGGAAGACGCCTTCAAAATCACCGGGGTGTAAAGCCACATAAGCGCCGTTCATTCCCAGCAGACTCACCATAAGAAGCAGGATAAACGTCAGGGCAATGTTGGCATCCCACTTCGATTTCTTGTCCATCTCCTGGCCTTTGAAACGGGAGACAGTGATAATGGTCCGCCTGGCCAGAAAAATAATTATCGAAATAAAAATAAACAGTCCGAAAAAATCACCCAGACCGATGATCACATCATAGACCGGCCCCAGGGCAGAAAATAATCTTTCGGTTCCCAGAATGCCATCGAACACCATTTCGAGACTTCCGATGGTGATTAGGATAAAACCCCAGAACGTCATAGCATGGAAAAAGCCGGCAATTCGATTTCGCAGGATTTTCGTCTGGGCGATGGCCACATCCCAGGTAATCTTTAATCGCTGCCCGATATTCCTTATGGGAAATCCCGCCTTAGTCAGCCTGAAAAACTGAATAATGCGGTTTGCGGAATACGTAAAAACGCCAAGCGTAATGGCGAGCGATATGATAAACAGGATTTGTTTGATTGTCATAAAACTGATTTTTAATGATTTTCAAATTCGCTATAAGGATATTCCAACTTTTGTTTAACCCGTTATATCCGATTTTTAGTCGGATGTCAGCAAAAGTTTGTCCAAAGTAAATAATTGTATGTAATTATCAAAATATGTCTTTTCAAAATCTTTGATTACAGATAAAGGTTATTATATTTGTGTGTATATATACATAGATATATGAATCACCATGATAAAAAGCAGAGAAAATAACATTTACAGTCCAGCACACGCTATACGTCTTGTTACCGCTGCCAGCCTTTTCGACGGTCACGACGCAGCTATCAATATTATGCGACGTATTCTTCAATCGACCGGTGGAGAGGTCATTCATCTGGGCCATGACCGTTCGGTGGCTGAGATAGTGGATTGCGCCATCCAGGAAGATGTGCAGGCTATAGCGCTCACCTCTTATCAGGGCGGTCACATGGAATACCTCAAATACATGCACGACCTGCTCGAAGAAAGAGGCGCCGGCCACATTAAAATATTCGCCGGTGGTGGCGGGGTTATCCTTCCAGAAGAAATTGAAGAGCTGCACAATTACGGCATCAACCGCATCTTTTCTCCCGATGATGGCAGAGAAATGGGCCTGCAGGGGATGATCAACCATGCGATGGAGCAAAGCGATTTCCCTACCGGAAAAGACATTAAAGTTTCAAATGACCAAATCTTTAATGGCGATTACAAAGTCATCGGGCAAATGATCTCCGCCGCTGAAAACTATCCGGATGAAATCCGGGACCAACTCCTGGAACTCAATAAGGAGTGCAAGAAAAAAGATTTCCCGGTCGTTGGTGTCACCGGCACCGGTGGTTCGGGAAAATCCTCACTGGTCGATGAAATTATTCGCCGCTTTCTAAAAGATTTTAAAGATAAGTCCGTTGCAATTCTGTCAGTAGACCCGTCCAAGCGCAAAACCGGCGGAGCGCTGCTGGGAGATCGCATCCGGATGAATGCTATTGACAATCCGCGCGTCTACATGCGCTCGCTGGCCACCCGCCAGTCCAACCTCTCGGTATCCAGATACATCAAAGACGCGCTCTGTATCATCAAAAACGCAGGTTTTGACGTGGTGATACTCGAGACGTCCGGCATCGGACAATCAGATACCCAAATCATCGATTATTCCGATTTCTCGATGTATGCCATGACTCCCGACTACGGCGCCGCCACCCAGCTCGAAAAAATCGACATGCTGGATTATGCCGACATCATTGCCCTCAACAAGTTCGACAAACAGGGCGCGAAAGATGCTTTGCGCGATGTTCGCAAGCAATACATCCGCAACAACCATCTGTGGGAGGCCAATCCGGAGGAGCTGCCGATTTTTGGTACGATGGCATCGCAATTTAATGACCCGGGTGTCGATTATCTCTACAGAGCTTTTGTCGACAAGCTCAATGAAAACTATCCCGGGCAGTTTAAAAGCCACTTCGACCCTGACACCGGAAAGGTGACCCGCACGGTTATCCTGCCGCCCAACCGCGTAAGATATCTTTCAGAAATTTCCGAAACCATCCGGGATTACAACCAATGGACGGAGAAACAGGCCGACAAGGCGCAGCGGCTCCAATCGCTGAAAGAAGCAGCCGACGCATTACAGGATAAGGAAGACGTACAGGAAAGCCTGAACAAGGAAATTGAAAAAACCGAAAAAGATCTGGATCCCGATAACCGCGAAATCCTTGATAAATGGTCTGAAAAGACCGATCGTTATGCGCAGGAGGAGTTTACTTACAAGGTTCGCGGAAAAGACATCAAAGTCAATACGAAAGAGGAAACCTTGTCGAAACTAAAAATCCCGAAGGTCGCGATGCCGAAATTCAGGGCGTGGGGCGATATTTTAAGATGGAGTCTGCGCGAAAACGTGCCCGGAGAATTTCCTTACGCTGGCGGGGTTTTCCCCTTCAAGCGGGAACAGGAAGACCCGACGCGCATGTTTGCCGGAGAAGGCAGCCCCGAGCGAACCAACAAGCGGTTCCACTATATCTCTCACAACCAGCCGGCCAAACGCCTTTCAACGGCTTTCGATTCGGTGACGCTGTATGGCCGCGACCCGGAGCATCGTCCGGATATCTACGGCAAGGTGGGTAATTCAGGCGTATCTGTTAGTTGTCTGGATGATGCCAAAAAACTCTATTCCGGATTCGACCTGGCTGACACAAAAACTTCGGTTTCAATGACGATCAACGGCCCGGCGCCATCACTTATGGCTTTTTTCCTCAACACGGCCATCGACCAGCAGTGTGAAAAATATATCCGTGAAAACGGGATGGAAGAAGAGGTGGAAAAGAAAATTAATGAAATCTACAAGAAACGCGGCATGGATCGCCCGCAATACAACGCCGAACTTCCGGAGGGTCACAATGGCCTTGGACTGATGCTGCTGGGGGTTACCGGTGATCAGGTTCTTCCCAAATCCACCTACGAAAAAATCAAGGCGGAAACCATTTCCGTGGTAAGAGGCACAGTGCAGGCCGACATCCTCAAGGAGGACCAGGCGCAGAACACCTGCATCTTCTCCACCGACTTTTCGCTGAAACTGATGGGCGACGTGCAGGAGTATTTCATTGAAAACAATGTCCGCAACTTTTACTCCGTCTCCATTTCGGGCTATCACATTGCCGAAGCCGGAGCCAACCCCATCACCCAGCTGGCCTTTACCCTGGCTAACGGGTTCACTTACGTGGAATACTACGCTTCACGCGGAATGGACATCGACAAGTTTGCTCCAAACTTCAGCTTCTTTTTCTCTAACGGACTCGACCCGGAATATTCGGTCATAGGACGTGTGGCCCGCCTTATCTGGGCCAAGGCGATGAAGCTGAAATACGGCGCTAACAGACGCGCGCAGAAGCTGAAGTACCATATCCAGACTTCAGGACGTTCGCTACACGCCCAGGAGATTTCCTTCAACGACATCCGAACCACCCTGCAGGCACTGTACGCCATTTACGATAACTGCAACAGCCTGCACACCAACGCCTACGACGAGGCCATCACCACCCCCACCGAGGAATCAGTGCGCCGGGCCCTGGCCATACAAATGATTATCAACAAAGAACTGGGACTAGCCAAAAATCAGAATCCGCTGCAGGGCTCGTTTATCATCGAAGAGCTCACCGACCTGGTTGAAGAAGCCGTCCTTTACGAGTTTGACAAGCTGACCGAAAGAGGAGGGGTGCTCGGTGCGATGGAAAATATGTATCAGCGCGGCCAGATCCAGGAGGAGTCGATGTATTATGAATCGCTCAAAAACAGCGGCGACCTCCCGATTGTCGGGGTGAACACCTTCCTTACCGAAGAGGGTTCACCCACGGTACGTCCCGGCGAAATCATCCGGGCCACTAAAGAAGAAAAGGAAAACCAGATTCAAACCGTGCAAAAAATGCACAAAGCATATACCGAAGATTCGCGGAAAGCCCTTGAACAACTGAAAAGCTCCGCTGTTAAACATTTAAATATTTTTGATGCGTTGATGGAAGCGTCGAAAACCAGTACGCTGGGTCAGATTACCGACGCCATGTTTGAGGTCGGAGGGCAGTATCGCCGGAATATGTAAAACAAAAAAATTAAACCATGATCAATCAAAGAATCTTAGCCATTAATCCGGACAAAACACACACCCGGATTGCCGTTTATGAAAACACCAATATCGTTTACCTTAAAACCATCCGCCATAAGGAAAAAGAGCTCGAAAAGTTCGAGTCGATTATGGACCAGGATGATTTCAGAACGGATATTGTTCTGCGCGAGCTGAAGGACAACGAAATCGACCTCGAATCCATTGCCATCATCATGGGACGCGGCGGACTCATCAAACCCGTTTCATCAGGCATTTACGAAGTAAATGAACGGCTTCTGGAAGACTCCCGCAAAGGCATACAGGGTATCCACGCCAATAACCTCGGTGCTATCATCGCCGATAACCTTGCCAGAGAGCTGCCTAACGCAAAAGCATTCATTGCAGATCCCGTAGTGGTAGACGAATTGGAAGACCTGGCAAGAGTTTCAGGAAATCCCATGTGGGAGAGGAAATCTGTGTTTCATGCGCTAAGTCATAAATTCGTGGCGCGAAAGTATGCCAAAGCCAATAACGTAAATTACGAGGACCTCAACCTCATTGTGGTTTACATGGAAAGCGGCGTATCTGTCGGCGCTCATCACCGCGGCCGGGTAGTCGACGTCAACCAGACTTTCGACGGTGCCGGTCCGTTTTCATTCGAGCGTGCAGGAACATTACCGGCCGGCGACCTCATTCGAACGGCTTACAGCAGGAAATATACGCAGGAAGAACTCTTTAAGCTAATTAATGAAGAATCGGGTTATAAAGCTTACCTCGGAACAGCTAATCCGGCCGAGGTGGAAGAGATGATTCGCAACGGCGACGAAAAAGCGGAATTTATCTCCAACGCCCTGGCCATGCAGATAGCCAAAACCATCGGTGGTAAATACACAGTTCTGAAAGGCGATGTGGATGCGATTCTCCTTTCCGGAGAGCCTTTCCACTGCAAGCGTTTCTCCAACTCCATCTCCGAAAGGGTGAATAAGCTTGCTCCTGTAACGGTTTATCCTAACGAGGACGTTATCGAAGCCATGGCCATGAATGGCCTGCGCATTCTGCAGGGGGAAGCCGAGGCCAAAGAGTATAAGTGACAGTTTGTTTCTTTGTTCAGGGTTCTTTGTTCAGTAATCCCTATTGTTTAGGCATTCCCCACTCTCGATAGCCATAGACGTGTGCAAAAACTATTGTCGTTTTTAACAACTTATACCTTATGGTTACAAAACACGTGAGTCAAAGAAGGCTTACGTTCCGGTATTTTACCCCCTCCATCTCCCCCCACTTCGCAGGGGGAGAGATAATTGTAGTT
>CAYFQK010000156.1:0-7987 GCA_964345255.1 uncultured Bacteroidales bacterium
TATTCTATCGGCGGCTGATTGAATCCTTGAGGATAATCCCATGCCGAAAGACACTTCTTCCGGTTGAATACCCAAAACCCACTGATCCTTGGTTTCAAAAAAGGAAGAAATCGTGCGAATGGATAAATTATGTGTGTTGGTTGTTGTGTTCTCGATTTTATCTACCGGAACCAGTTTGAAATAACCGGGTTCCTCTCCCATATCCACAGCATCTATCATCAGGATAGTATTAGCCTTGTAGCGGTTGATTTTTCCGATGTAGTTTTCGATGCTGTTTTCGGCAATAACAATGTTTTCAATACCCTGTTTCCTTAGCTCCTCGCTAATATATATACCGGCCCCGTCATCGCTTTTGATTCGGTTTCCCATACCGACAATAAGCAATGCATTCCAGTCAAGTTGGTCTGTGTCATGCCATTCACTCATTAGGTAACAAATTATTCACGAGCACTTTGCGTAAACAATTCGGGCAAAGCACCTTAAATGTATCTTTTCGTCGTAATCCTTCCGTCACTTCGGTCTTGATTTCTTCAGGTTTAGAAAGCTTCAACTCATCATTCAAAGCGTTTAAATCAATAATGGAAGAATAAGCTTTCGGACCCAGCTTTTTATGCAGAAACTGAATGTGTTCTTTCGTGGTAATGACCGCCCCGCAATTCTCACACAGCAGTAATTCCTTTTCCTGGGTCTCTACCGTATTCTGATCCTTCCGGTCGAAAGTAGACAGGTCGTAATCCGTATCCGAAAGAATCACACCCTCGCGGGTAATGCAATATGCCTGGCACTGCCCGCAAAAGATGCATTTACCGTAATCTCTCACTATTGTTCTGATCCCACGTTTCTTATCATCTTCCACAGTAATTGCATAGGAAGGACAAACGTTGGAACAGGTCATGCAGCCGACGCATTTTTCATCATTTACAGTGGGTTTTCCCCTGAAACCCTCAAAAGGTATATGTGGTTCCCCGGGGAATTTTGTGGTGTAAGGAGCCGTAAACAATGAAGAAACCGCTTCTTTTACTTCTCTGAGTTTCGGATATTTCATTTTTCTACCTCCTTGTAATCGTCTTTAACACTTTTCTCTCCCAGCTTGATGCCTGCAATATGCGATCCTCTGACCAAAGCATGTGCCCCAACTGTGGCAGCAAAGAAAAGCAATGGTATAGCTATCAATGCCTTTACTCCCACTTCCACAAACCCGTAATGAATAAGCACACCCAGCAGAATACTGCAAGTACCAAGCGTTACGCACTTTGTGGCCGATTGCAGCCGGTTGTAAACATCGGGAAACCGTATTAACCCCAGGCAACCCAGTAAGTTGAAAGCAATCCCAATCGTTATGATAATTGTACTAACCATATCATTCGTTTAATTTTTTACCACTCAGATATTTCGCCAATGTCAGTGTTCCTATAAAGCTCAGGATAACCCATGCAATACCGATATCCAGCAAAAACATGCGGTCGGTGGTTATAGCCAGAATCGCACAGATTCCTACCACCAGGATGCCGAAGATATCGATACCCACCATCCGGTCGGCTACCGTGGGTCCCATGATAATACGGTAAAGGCAAAAAGCGCATAATCCAATTTGTATGTATAACAGTACGTCAAGCATCATTCAAATATTTTTTTGATATATTTTTCAAACCGTCCCGATACTTCACGGGCATATTCTTCAGGTTTGTCCGATTTCACATAAATCCAGTGCACAAAAATCTCATCGCCGATAATATCCACGGTAATGGTTCCCGGCGTCATGGTTATTGAATTGGCCAGCATGGTACGGGCTATTTCCGACTTGACTTCCAGCGGCACACGAACGATACCCGGTTTTATGGGTAATGCCGGATGTAAAACACGATAGGCCACATCAAAATTGGCTTTAAGTACCTCCCAGATAAAGATGCCCAAATAAATTACAAACCAGTAATACCGCTTAGGTTGCCCGAATTTGTAAAGGTTGTAAACGAAATACTTCCCAAACATCAAAGTGCCTAACAGAGCTGCCGCAGCTCCCACAATAATGTTGGCCAGGCTAAGGCTGAAGGTTATCAGCAGCCAGAAAAGCAAGAGTATTATGAACAGTGCAATGTATCTCATATTATGATCCTATTATTTTCGTTGCATATTCGCCTGTGTTTATCAAAACATCCACCGCCGGATTCAGTAAAATATCCCTGAAAAAGGGAAATACCATCAAACTCATCAACACACAAAGAATCACCATGGTTATCATGGAAAACTTCATGGAGAATGGCAATTTCATGGCTTTCAGGCTCACCCCGGATTCTTTCATGTTGTAAAAAGCATAGCGGATAAACTTCATGAAAGATCCCAGCGTAACGAAGTTCACAAATACCGCCAGGGCAGCCAAGAGGTAAAACTCGGCCCGCACTGCCGCTATGATGATTAATAATTTGCTGAAAAAGCCGTTAAAGGGCGGTATTCCGGAAATTGCCATGGAAGCTCCAAGCGATGTGGAAGAAGTTACAGGCATCTTTTGCGATAGTCCGCCCAATTCTTTCAGGTTTCTTGTTCCGGCCATGTATTCTATGGCTCCCGCATCCAGGAAAAGCAATCCTTTAAACACCGCATGATTAATCAGGTGGAACAATCCGCCGGCTATCGAAAGAGCTGCCACTGTCCGGTTCCCATCCTCAAAAATGATCATCATACCAATCCCTACACCAATCACCACATAACCCATCTGGCTTATGCTGTGGTAAGCCAGCAATCGTTTCAAATCCCATTGGCCAATAGCCAGCAGAACGCCGATTACCATGGAAAGTGCTCCAAGCACAATAATAACTAAGCTGACTTCATACGTAATGGTAAAGATGTTGAAAAATAACCTTATCAACGCATAAACACCCACGGCCTTAATCAAAACTCCCGAAAGCATGGCGGAAATCGGCGAGGGCGCCGAAGAGTGGGCATCAGGGAGCCAGGCATGAAACGGTATCATCGCCGCTTTGAGGCCAAACCCTACAATCAGTAAAACCTGTGTAAATATCAGGGCTGTGCTTTGCTGCTCATATTGAAGAATAGCCGAAATATCTGCCAGGTTGAGTGTTTGGGTCTGCCAGTAAAGCAGTCCTACCGCAAAAAGAATCAGCAGTGAGGCAATACCACCCAAAACCTGGTATTTAAAGGATGCTTCCAGCTCTCTTTTCTCGGTTCCAAACGCTACCAAAGCATAGGAAGCAATGACCGCAATTTCAAGAAAGACATAAATATTAAAAATATCACCTGAAAGGACTACCCCATTCATACCGGCAATCATCAGGCAAAGTAAAGCATAGAAATTGTTTTCAGCGGTAAATCGCTTAATGTAGCCCATGGCATAAAAAGTGGAAAGAAAAGCTATGAGGTTGACGGTTAAAAGAATAAAAGCGCTGAGCCCGTCATAAACCAGGTAAATGGCTATCGGGATACCTTTAACTGCTTCCCATCCCCCGACTTTGGTGACGGCCGGCGATTCATAACCGACGACATAAAACCACACGCTGTAAAAAACAAGGAATAAGGTAATTAAAACGCTAATGGTTTTCTGAAAGCCTTTCACAAAATGCCCCACAATGGGTATCAAAAAAGCGCCCAAAAGCGGTAAAATGATATATAAAGCCGGTATCAGTTCCATAATTATCCTTTTAGTTCATTCACTTTGCGGATATCAAATGTTCCGTATTTTTTGTAAATCCTTATCGCTATAGCCAGAAGCAATGCCGTGGTGGCCAGACCAATCACAATTGCCGTAAGTACCATCGCCTGCGGCAACGGGTCCACGTACACCGGATTTTCCATCTCTTCTTTTAAAATCGGCGCCAGCCCGTTTTCGATATAGCCAATCATAGCCAGAAACAGGAAGCAACTGAATTCCATAATGGAAAACCCGATCACAATCTTGATGAGGTTGCGTCGTGTAAGCACGCCATAAAGGCCTACCAAAAACAGTATGAAACACATTATATAAACCGTCATGATGCTACCTCCTCTTTATAGATTACCAGTCCGAGGAAAATGGTCAGCAGGGCCGCTGCGACCTCCATCCCTATGAAAATATTGTATATCGGGATTACCCCGGCGCTTATAAGTTGTCCGATTTCTCCTTGCGGTAAATAGTTGTTGAAAAAAACATAAGTTCCTAAGAAAAGTCCGGCCAAAGCCAGCATAACTATAACAAGCAGTGCCACACTCTCTGTTATGGACGTCTGGGTTTCCTCTTTCCGGAGATTGATAACCTTACTGCCATAGGCCAGTATCAGCAGGATGAATCCCCCGGCCACAATGGCTCCGCCGGCAAACCCTCCGCCAGGAGTAAGATGCCCGTGAGTGATGATATAGAGTCCGTACATAAATATCAATCCACTCATCAACTGGGTTACTTTCTTTACTATTTGCGTCATTCCATTCATGATTCCGTCTCTTTTTTGGGTTTTGCACGTAAAATGGTTATCACACCCAATGCTGCCGTAAACAGGATTGTCGCTTCGCCCAGCGTATCATAACCTCTGAAATCGAAAAGGACGCCCGTTACCAAATTGGCTGCTCCCGTGCTTTCGGCCCCCATCTGGGTGTAATATTGGGCCATTCGCATGGTATGATCGCCAAAAGGCTGCAGCGGCTGAATCATAAACGCAAAAATGTAAGCCAGGAATCCCACGATGACAACAGACGTTACGATATTGAGAATCTTATTCCGGTTCCAGCTTTCCTTTACTTCTTCCCGGCTGGAGTTCAGTACCACTGCTACCATCACAATCAGGGTAATGGTTTCCACCACTATCTGGACAATGGCCAGGTCGGGGGCTCTAAGGTTCAGGAAAGCAATGACAAGTCCGTATCCCACAATGCCCTGGGCAATCAATGCCGAAAGCAGATCTTTGGCATGCAGTGCATACAGCGCCCCGATAATCATAAACCCTATTAATATTGAAAGCAGCGTTTCCATAGTTTTCGAATTTCTATAAAATCAACAATAACAGTATAATAGCCAATCCTCCGTATAACCAGAAAACATACGTTGTTAAAACTCCCGTATGAATGGTGCTGAAACCTTTATTCGTCCACAGCACAAAACCTTTCATCAAATCATAAATATCAAACCACTTCTCTTCGGCCCTTGCGTAAAAGAACGCCAGGTACCTCGATTTGCGCAGTGTATGGTAAAATCCCGTTACCGGAAATCCTTTCTCGGCGGTTGCTTTTTCGCCTCCGACAAATGGTTCGACCCTACGCATGTTTTTCAGACTACCAATCCAGTAAATCAGGAATCCGACTACAATCGAGGCTACCACAAGCCACAACAGAAGCGAGGAATCCCAAATTCCCACAAAGGCGAATTCACCTGAAACCGGCATGAAAAGTTCTTTAATCACATATTCGGTGGCAAAAGCGCCAAACCACAGACAGATCAATGCCAGCAAAGCTTTGGGAACCCATTGGATCCAGGAAACTTCTTTCACTTTTTGCGTTATTTCGGTCTTGTTTCCGAGATAGATTCCGGAAATAAATTTGATGAAACTGGCCAGCGTCAGCGCCGAACCAAACACCGCAAGAGCAAGCCATACAATCCAGAGCTGACTGGCGATGCCCGACTGCTGTCCAAAATCGACAATGCCCTGGTAAATCATCCACTTGGAAGCGAACCCGTTTAAGGGTGGAATTCCCGAAATGGATAGCGCAAAAATGAGGGCGGTTATGAATGATATAGGCATCGAAGAAGCCAGCCCGCCGGTTCTGTCAAGGTTGGTGGTGCCGGTTTTCCGCTCAATTGATGTGGCAGAAAGGAACAGTCCGCTTTTATACACCGCGTGGTTAAACATGTGGAACAACCCTGCGGCAATTCCCAGCGGCGAACCCAGTGAGATTCCCACTACCATGTAACCTACCTGCGAGACGGCGTGATATCCCAAAAGCTTTTTGAAATTATGCTGAACCAGGGCCATCATCACAGCAAAAATGATCGTACTCACCCCAATAATCAACAGGGCGAGTGTAAGCCATTGATTAAGTACAAAAATCCGGCTGCAAAGCAGGGCCAGAAAATAAATCCCGATAAGTTTGTCGAAAGAGGCGGGCATATAAGCCGAGCTGAGTCCATGCGCCTTCTCGGTAAAATTCAGAATCCAGGTATGGAAAGGAAAAGCCCCGGCTTTGGTGAAAGCACCGATTGCCAGCATGATGAAAGCCATAACCGCCGGTCCGTTGTCGGTAGCTATCGATAGTTCACTGATGTTAAGCGTTCCGGCAATTTGCCATATCAACCCGATACCAATAATCATCAAAGCATCCGACGATCCTACAAGAATAAGGGTCTTCTTGGCAGCATCAGAACTTTTTTCATCATTTTGTGCAATGAGTTTAAATAAGGTATACCCTAAAACTCCCCAGAAAAACAGGAACAACAGCAGGTTTTCCGCCATTACCGTACCGACTGAACATCCGAGGGTAATCAAAAACCACGAGTAAAAATGCGAAGGAAAATCAGGGTTTTTCTCCCTGTAAATGGAGTAAAGAGCAATCAGCGGTGCCAGAACCGAAAGGAACAAAAGTATAACTTTAGTGAGAGCATTGATATTTGCCAACGTGAATTCTTCAAGTGTTCCGGTGAATTCACCAATAAACGGGGAAGCTTTTACCTGGCTTATCAGTGGCAAAATAGCTTCCGGGGCACCATAAACTCTGATAGCCACACCCAGTACAGCTAAAGACACGGCTAATGCTATTATACCCTGGGTTATGCGGAACCTGCCCGGCACAAGGAAAAGAATAATGCCGATAACTATCGGGAGGAAGATGATCAAGTTCAGTAAATCTATCATAACATTTGTTTCTTTAATTCCCTGGTTTTAGCCTGTGAATACTTAATTAATTCATCTCCGCTGAGGATTTGTTTCCCGGTGCTGCTGTCGTAAGCCACGGCCATCCGTTCGGTGCAGCAGTAGCAAGGATCTACGGCAGCCAGCGAAATGGCTGCATCCGAAATAGTTTGTCCTACACACGATTTCTTAAACGTGGCAATGTTCACATAGCTTGGCGCCCGGATTTTATGCCGCACCGGTGAGTTACTGCCATCGGTCTTCACAAAGTGGAACACCTCTCCCCGCGGCGCTTCGGCATGGCCCATGCCGATTCCTTCCGGGATTTCCCAAACCTTTGTTGCTATCTCCCCTTCAGGGAGTTTCTCCATTTTAATCAGCGATTGCTCAATGATTTTTATAGATTCATACATTTCCAGGAGCCGGACTTTAGCTTTGGCAAACACATCGCCTTCCGGGGAAGTGATGACATTCCAGTCCACCATGTCATAAGCCGCATACGGATTATCTTTTCGCACATCGATAGCTACTCCCGAAGCGCGGGCGGTAGGTCCCACAGCGGCATAATCGATAATATCCTCGCGGGTCATTACACCAACGTTTTTTGTTCGGGCATGAATCACCGGATCATCCATTACTGCACCGGTCAGCAGGTCGGTCTTTTTCTTGAGCGTTTCGAGCTCTTCCCTGATTTTTGCAAACTTATTTTTTTCGATATCCCGTCTGACCCCGCCGATTTTAAACATCGCGTAGCTGTTACGGTTGCCCGAAATAATTTCAAACAAGTCAAGCACGGGCTCGCGGTATTTCCACGCCCACATAAAGACCGTATCATAACCCAGAAAATGTCCGGCCAGTCCAACCCACAACAGGTGGCTGTGAATTCGTTCCAGTTCTCCGATAATGTTACGGATGTATTTCGCCCTGTCCGGGATTTCCACATTCCCGATTTCTTCCATGCAATTGGCAAAAGCAAAGGGATGTGAGGTGGAACAGATTCCGCAGATACGCTCCACCAGGAAGAAAACCTGCTCAAAGGTCTTTTCCTCTGCCAGCTTTTCGATACCGCGGTGGTTGTAGCCGGTTTCCCATTCCACATCCACCACATTCTCCCCTTCGCAGTAGAGCTTGAAATATTCCGGCTCTTCCTGAAGCGGATGATA
>CAYFQK010000157.1:0-7977 GCA_964345255.1 uncultured Bacteroidales bacterium
GGTATCTGGCGTTGCCCTGCCAGTAATAAGAGATAACCTTGGAGACTGGGAACCCTTCACGAGCATATTTGATGGCAGGCTGAAAGATTTCCTTCATGTCTTTAGAACCAAATTTTTCATGGAGTTCAAACCATCCATCCACACATCCCGGAACAGTGACAGGTAATGGTCCGAGTGCGGGAATTTTTTCCATGTTATTTTCCTTAAAGTAATCCAGGGTTAAATCATAGGGCGATCTTCCACTGGCGTTTAATCCATGTAGCTTTTGCGTTTCAGCATCCCATACGATAGCAAATAAGTCACCTCCCATACCATTGCCTGTAGGTTCCATTAATCCCAGTGCAGCATTAGCAGCAATGGCAGCATCAATGGCATTACCTCCTGATTTTAGTATATCAAGGCCTATTTGCGTTGCTAATGGTTGACTTGTGGCAACCATGCCATGTTTGGCAATGACTTCTGAGCGGGTTGTAAAGTTTTTTCCTGTTATTCTATCCTGTGAGAAGCCTGATTGAAGTAACATTATCAGAAAGAACGATAGTATAAATGATTTTTTTGACATAACTGATTGTATTGTAATTAGGGTGTTAAAAATAAATAAAAGTCAGGCTTTTACCAAAAGTGCTTTCACGTAAATAAATAAACAAAAAGGGCGGAAATTTGATTTCCACCCTTTTAGCTCACATGAAAGTAAATAGTTTATTTTACAATAAGTCTTTGTTTGAAATCCTTATTTCCTGCCTGCAGGCGAATAAGGTAAACACCGCTTTCAAAATTGCCGGTGGAAATTTCAATTGAATTTCCCGTGGTGTTTAATGTTGAAAGGTTTTTGTCATATACTTTTTCACCCAGGGTGTTGAAAATTTCAAGCGTCGCGTTATCAGATGATTCAAAACCCAGATCGATGTGCGCCACGCCTTGGGCAGGATTAGGGTAAACTTTCATTGAGGATTTAGTATCGGGAGAGAGTATATCAGTCAATGAAACTGGATGATACTGCGAAAAGTCTGCTTCACCGAAATTCGTTCCGTTGATGCTGCACACCATTACGCCATTTGTCGACTCGACGACGCACATGCCGTTTCCGTCCGATAGGCCATCCCCGCCTTCATCATAAAGCTTAAAACTGTAGCAATCATTCGGGTCAACGAGGTACTCGGTATGTGCTTCAACCCATGAATTGGGGTTTTCATATGGTCCGCCGGAGTGAATAACTTCTCCTGCTGAGTTCACAATTTCCCACGTAGTTTCAGTGGGGTTGTTGTCGGTTCGCAGGAGCAGATCTACAGTCGTGTTTGTTTCGGGAGCTGCTTCAAATTGCTCTGAGGCAGCATTATTTCCTTCATATTCATCAGGCTGGTTGTTTGGCTGGCTTACTGCGACTTCAAAAGTATTTTGATCCTGAACACCATAGGTTATGGTGGGTAGCTCCACGGCAACTGTTTCTGAAGTTTCCAGGGTGCCTTCCCATTCAAAATCGCTGGATTCTCCATTCACTATATATTCCAGCGTAAAACTTGTTATCGTTTCGCTGCCATAATTCGTGACATCCACAATCGGAGAAATTTCTCCCATGCAATCGCTTTCCGGCAAGTTGCTGATATCTTCCACGGCTAAATCATAAGAGTTCAGCCCTGGAATAAGAGGCATAGGATATTTGATGGCCTGCAGCACTTCTTTGGTTGCATCATCCTGAAGGAAGACAACAAACTCACAGTTTTCAACCACCCAGTCTTCATCAAGACTAAAATCAAGGTTCACTACCTGGGTGTCATCGTCTGAAAAATCCATGGCAACCCCGTTGTGATCAGGGGGCATCATTCTTTCGACGAAATTTAATTCATCCATTCCCTGCCAGGATTCTTCGATATGGGACTCAGTGACAGCGGTGCGGAGTTTAATATCACTTGCGTCGGTATCTGCCACCTTTTCCATCGTCACCTCAATATCGAAATCGATCATGTCTTCATGGTCGCCTGTGATGTCAATGGTGAACGATGATGGAACAGCTATTCTCGATTCATAATGAGGAAGATAAGAGCTGTACATGCTGGAGCTGCTACTTCCGCCCACAACTTCTTCCACGCCATCGAATTTCGCTGTGGGAAAGCTCGTGATTCCATAATAACTGTTTCTTGCATTTGATGCATTGTTGGTGTAATCATCCCCATTGTGATATTCAATAACAGCAACGTCATGGCCGTTTTCCACCAGTTCATCAGCTCCCATCGCGGCTCCCGGACAATATGGGCACCATGTGCCGGTGCCTATTTCCAGAAGAACTTCCTGGCGGTCAACCTGCTGAGCTGAGACCTGTATAAAAGCAACGGATAATAAAAAAAGTAGTAGATTTTTAATTTTCATAGTTTTATAGTTTTAGTTAGACATTTATCATCTTGTCATTGAAAAAAATGACATAGTTTATTCATTTACGGTTGCATAAAAGTAATTCATTTTGCCTGAGATTTTTAAAAGTTTTAACATTTTTGAATTCATTTAACATAATTCCGTAATCAATTTTTTCATGGAATGAACAAATAGGCAATAGGTGGATGTTGTTATTTAGGAAAATGAGAATTCCTAAATGTTTTTTTAAAGCTAACAGGACGTTGCAGAGTAAATCAGATTAATTACTTCGTGCTATGAATAATATTTTTAGTTCTATCATCCAACAACTTTTTTGTGCTGATAATGCTTCTCTCTATCAGGCCAATAATACATTCGATAATGAATCAAGAGACAAAGCAGAGCGACTGTCAGCAGCTTTTTTGGTTGGCCTCTCGGGCAAGCAAAACAGGAAATATGATGAAGCTGTCGAATACCTTAAAAGCTATCTGGCAAATAAGGAATATAGCGAATTGGCCCGGTTTTATTTAGATGGAATTGACAATATAAGTCAGGAAATAGAGGCATTATTTAATCGGCAAGTGGCTTTTCGGAAAACCCTGGAAAGTCTCGAAAATGAATTGGCCGCAAATCCTCCATTGGAGGATGTACAAGACAAAATATGGGAAGTGTTCTTCCCTGAAGTGGTTGGTGTTTTTGAGAATAAACAAAAACATGCGGAACAGCTTCGCAACAAACGAAAAGTTCAAATCGAGAAAGCTAACCCCAATCCCATTACCAATCCGGCTCAGCAAATACTCTTTACTTCTAACGTTTTACTCACTCTTCCAAATATCAATACCAACATTGATGAACTTGACTATTCAGAAGGTTTAAAAAAGAGGATCAGGCAGGCGATGGATGAACCCCAGAAGTATTGGTATGATCACCCCATTCAAATTGGAGTTGATCCGGAATCTAATGAAATCATTTATGGATTACAGCAACTGGATAATTCGCTGGAGATAGAACGCAAGCGTGGTAATCTTAAAGATGAAAAGGTAAAATGCCTGCTTTCTGTTTCTGTTACTCACACAGGCTTGCTCTCTATAGCCAAGGATTATATCCGGCAGGAATTGGAGAATAATGCGAATATTAAAAACCTGGAGGTTTATATTTTTACTGAGGAAGAGACGAAACGCCTTCTTGGAGATGTTATTTATCAAGCTGATGCCAAAAATCTGACTGACGATCATCGCAACGAACTATCGCAGGTTTTTGGAGTTGATGGGGAATATGGCCGCCATTACAGTTTTTTGAAGGCTATTTCGGCCGTGTGGAATGTATTTATTGATAACAGCTTAAAGGCTACCTTTAAAATTGACCTCGACCAGGTTTTTCCGCAAAAGGAATTAATCGAAGAAACCGGCAAATCGGCTTTTGAACATTTTAAAACTCCTCTTTGGGGCGCAAAAGGAAGAGGAAGCAAAGGACAAAATGTGGAGCTGGGTATGATTGCAGGTGCACTTGTTAATGAAAAAGATATTCACAAAGGGTTGTTTACCCCGGATGTAGAGTTCCCGGATAAAGTACCGGATGGTGAATCGCGTATTTTCTTCAGCAAATTGTTAATGGCCCTCTCGACGGAGGGGGAGTTGATGACAAGATATAGCGAAGACGGTGACATTGATGGTAAGAATCAATGCCTTCAGCGCATCCACGTAACCGGAGGCACCAACGGTATTTTGGTGGATGCCCTGCGCCGTTACCGGCCTTTTACACCAAGCTTTATCGGACGCGCCGAAGACCAGGGCTACATTATGTCTGTATTATCCGATCCGGATAAAAAATTATTAGGATACCTTCACGAGGACGGGCTGATTATGCGCCATGACAAGGAAGCCTTCGCCCAGGAAGCCCTAAAAAGCGCCAAGCTGGGGAAGATAGCGGGTGACTATATCCGGATGCTTTATTTTTCTGAATATGCCCGGGTTCTATCCGATGATATTGAAGAAATTAAGGGAATAATGAATCCGTTTACCGGTAGCTTCATTTCCAGAATCCCCGTAACAGTAGTTTTATTGCGTCAGACGATGAAGGCAGCAGAGTTTTTTGATAGTGGAGAACCTGATAAAGCCCGTGAGTTTCTTCTGGAAAATGTGCCCCGGCTTAATCGTGCACTGCAGCTCATAAAAGGGGAGGAAAGTGAGCTGAAAAAGCAAGTAGCCCAAGAACGCTCAGGCTGGGAACTTTTTTATGATTTACTGGATAGGGCAGAGGAGATGGCTGACAAAAACAGCCAGCCACTCCACAACAGAGCCCTTAAAATTATAAGGGATAACCGGGTGGTTTAGCCGAAAAAGTGGTTAACTAAAACCATGTGGCCCAGGAATGCATAAACGGCCAGGGTATCATAGCCATTACTATCAGGAATCCAATCCCGTAAAAGATGGAAATCCGCATGTGCTTGGATCTGTCGTGTATTGCTTTACGTGCCCGGTGATAACCGATATTGATAAGTACAACTCCTATAATCATGGCCGACAGGTGCTCCATGGCATAAAACCTTGCCAAATCGGGCAACTGACTTATGTTGGAGATCATATGGTGATAGCCTTTCATGAAGTAAAGCACTAATCCCAGGATTAATTGCACATTGAGAAACATGTGTGTAAAAAGATGGGTTTTCTTGTGACTTTTTAGAAAATTTTTGTTGCCAATCCAGCCATAAAAAGCAACGATCAGTGAGACAATCATCATCAGAACGATGACGTAACGCAAAGCCGAATGTAAATGTAATAGTCCCTGTAGCATAATTGGTTTATTTTTTAGTAAGAAAGGTTAAGGGAGAAAAATTGTTCGATATGCAGGTGGTATAAATTTTAACCAACTATTGTTGAGCAAAAACCTCCGACCCATAGGCTGAATCGGAGGTTTCTATCTAATGGAATAAGTTAACTATCTACATTCCAAACGCTTTTTTAAGCTCTTCCACATAGTCCAGTTTTTCCCAGGCGAAGAAGTCAACGGTTTTGTTTTTTCCGGTGGTATCGCCGTTTCCGCTGTAAAGGGTTACTTCGTCAGTTTCGTGGTCGCGGCCCATGTGCCCGTGGGCAGCGGTACGTTCGAAAATGGGGTATTTCAGGCCGAAGCGCTCTATAATTGCCCGCGGACGAAGATCGAATAATTCCTTGATTTTTTGGGCTATTGCGCCGTCATCCAGGTCCACATTAGATTTTCCGTAGGTATGGACATAAACCCCCACAGGTTCGGCAATGCCTATGGCGTAGGCTACCTGCACGAGTATTTCTTCGGCGATGCCTGCGGCTACCATATTTTTAGCGATGTGGCGCGCGGCATACGCTGCCGAGCGGTCAACCTTCGAGGAGTCTTTACCCGAAAAAGCTCCGCCACCATGGGCGCCTTTTCCGCCGTAGGTATCAACAATGATTTTACGGCCTGTAAGTCCGGTATCACCATGCGGCCCTCCAATCACAAATTTGCCGGTAGGGTTCACATGGAGGGTGTAATCATCCTTAAACAGACTGCTTAATGAATCGGGCAGGCGTTTCTTTACTCTGGGGATGAGAATATCCCGGACATCTTTTTTGATGTGTTCCAGTGCCTGTGTATCATTTTTGCCTTCGATTTCATCATGCTGAGTAGAGATGACGATAGTATCTACACGACTGGGATGGTCATTATCATCATATTCGATGGTTACCTGCGATTTAGCATCGGGGCGCAAATACAGCATCTCTTTATCCTCGCGTCGTAGTTTAGCCAATTCCTGCATAAACATGTGAGCCAGCACTACCGGTAGAGGCATGTAGTCTCCGGTTTCCGAAGTTTCGGTGGTGGCATAGCCGAACATCATGCCCTGGTCGCCGGCGCCTTGCTCGCCTTCTTCGCGCTGTACGCCCTGGAAAATATCAGGCGATTGCTCGTGGATGCTGGAAATTACTCCACAGGAGTTGGCTTCAAACATATAGCGCGGGTCGGTATATCCAATTCTTTTTATTACACCGCGCGCTACTTCCTGAACATCTATGTAAGCTTTTGTTCTTAACTCGCCACTTAATACTACAAGACCGGTAGTCACTAAAGTTTCTACTGCTACCTTTGATTCGGAATCTCTTTTTAAGAGTTCGTCAAGTATGGCATCTGAAATCTGATCTGCGATTTTATCCGGATGTCCTTCTGATACTGATTCTGAAGTGAAAAAATAACCCATTATTTTTATGTTTTTATGCCTGCCCTGTTGGGGCACATGACTTTTGGTTTGAAAATAATCCTCAAAAATAAAAAATCTTTTTTATTACGGAAATCAAAATTAGGGTATTGTTTGCGCTTTTGTCTCATGAGGGCTGTTTTGAATATCGGTGCAGCCTTTGTTCGGGAATGTTTAGGGTTATTTTATCCAGTTCTGCCCCCGTAAAGCTTTTCATTTCCTCTCCGGTGGGGTGCTCTTCAAATAAAACAAAAAAATTATTTAGGCAGCAATAGATGACCCATTAACTGAAGGATGACTGTGATCATCTATCCATAGAAAAGGAAATTTTTTTAGTGCCTTTTCTGTTGTGTAAGCCTGTGGAAAACCTCCTCCAGCTTTTCAGCCTCCTTATTGAGCGAAAGGATAGTTATGTCGTGGTCTACAGCAAAGCGAAACAGGGCCGAACGTATATCTTTATCGGTATTCGATTCTATTACCCAGGTTGTTTTGGCCACCTGTTTTACAGTGTTGACACCCGCCAGTTTTTTAAGTTGTTCTTCTTCAACGGCTGCGTCAAATTCCACGGTAACGATAGCTTGCTCTCCGGTCTTGGAAATGTTTGCAGGGGCATCGTCGGCGACAACCTGCCCTTTGCTTATAATAATTACCCGGTCGCATACAGCTTCTACTTCCTGCATGATATGGGTGGACAGGAGTATAGTTTTTTCTTTGCCTATTTCTTTAATGAGGTTTCTTATCTCTACCAGTTGATTCGGGTCCAATCCGGATGTGGGCTCATCCAGGATCAAAACATCCGGGTCTCCCAGTAAAGCCTGAGCAATCCCGGTACGCTGCCTGTATCCCTTCGAGAGGGTTCCGATTTTTTTATTTTGTTCGGGCTTCAATCCGGTAAGGGCAACAATTTCATCGATTCTTTGCTCCACATTTTTTATCTTTCTTATACCTGCTACAAAAGCAAGGTATTCTCGAACGAACATATCGGTGTAAAGCGGATTGTTTTCCGGCAGGTAACCTATTTGCTTACGAACCTCAATAGAATCATCCGAAACATTCAGCCCGTTGACCTGAACTTTCCCCTCTGAGGGAGGAATGAAACAAGTGATGATTTTCATCAAAGTAGATTTACCGGCTCCGTTAGGTCCCACCAGTCCGGCTACCTGTCCTGAATTGATCGTCAGGTTAATATTATCCAGGGCCTTTTGCTCGCCGTAATACTTCGAAATATTACTTATTTCAATCGACATAACTATACTTTTTTACAAGTGGCGAATTTATACTTTTTTCCACAGATGTGATAAGCGAAACCTGAAAGCTTCCAAAAGCTTTAACAAATTTTAAATGTTGTTTTTTGGTTTTCGATCAATAAATAACTCAAGTTTCGCATTTCTTTTAAAATCATGAATATTAATCTTTTATTA
>CAYFQK010000158.1:0-7936 GCA_964345255.1 uncultured Bacteroidales bacterium
TTAAAGATACTAAAATCCTTTCTGTTCAGATTGTTGACAACGTTTTGCAGCTAAGAAACGTGGGGCATTTCGAAGCACTTTCATATCAAACCGCTGCGCCGTTTATTAATTGTTATGTCATTCAAATTTAGCGCTATATGCGCAATGTTTTTTTAGAATTATATCATACCTTTGACGGACATAATTTCATTACCAGTGAGTAGCTGGTAAATAATTACTACTAAAATAATTATTCTTTCTGAAAAACAAAAAATTTGGGAAGGTTCTGTTCCCCGGCCGCGCTATTTTTCAGCTATACATTTCTTAATCGCTAAATCACCTGATACGCTCTTCCCCCTACTCCAGGTAAAACGTCTCGCCGGGCACGTATACGCCGAGCAGCATGTCTTGTGCGGCGAGGAGGCCGTCCTTCTTCCGCACGCTCTGATTGGGGTTGCGGATGACGATCACCTGGCTCTCGCCGAAGACTTCGGCCTTGTTGCCCTGCACGAGTATGGCGGTGGATTCGTCGATGCCCACGCCGGTGTAGCCGGGGTGTTCGATGACCACCGTCAGCAGGCGGTTCATCCGCATCCGCTTAACGAAGTGCTGGTCGACAATGACATTTTCCAGCACGCCGACTCCTTCTTTGATGATCATGTTATCGGCTTCTATGGTGCGGAAGTCGCCGGTGTATTCGGGATACTTTTTCTCATCGCCGGTAATCATCTTCTTGCTCATTACAGCCGCTCCGGCGCTCGAACCGGAAATGGTGGCGCCGTCGAGGAAAGCCTTCCGGATAGCTTCCTGAATTCTGGTGCCTCTTACAATATCCATAAACCGCCGCTGGTCTCCCCCGGTCATGTAGATAAGCTGTGCGGTTTGGATGGAGTCCAGCCGCGCGGTGGATATTGCCGCCGCATCCCGAATGTTGTAGGTGACGATTTCGTCCGTCCCGGCTTTTTCAAACCGTTTTGCGGCGTACCAGGCTGATGTATCGGGTACCGAACTCGACATCGGCAGAATTACCACATAGCCGGTGGTGTCAGCTCCTGATGCTTTCACCAATGACTTTACAAGTGAAGGAGGCTGGCTGCCACCGCCGATGATGAAAAGCTTTCCCTCGGCGCGTTCCCGGATGGGTTTGTTTACTGTTTTTTTCTCCTGCCCTTCTTGTTTGCAGGCGAGGAGGCCTGCCAGCAGGATGAGTAGCGAATACAGCAGTTTTTTCATGGGTATCGTTTATTTTATGATTGCTTTTTGTGTGGTCATGGTTCCCGCTTCAGCATCATAAAGCTTAATGATATACACCCCGGAGCGCAAGTCCGACACATCGATTTTCTTCTTCATGCCGGTATTTATTAGCGCTTCTCCCGTAAGGGAAAAGAGGGTGATGGTTCCTTTTGCCGGCGGATTTTTCAAGTGCACAAAATCGTCTGCGGGATTGGGGAAAATCGCAACCGGTTTTTTCCTGCCCGGGTTCTCCACGGCATTCAGACTCCCGACCTGCACCCGGACGGTTTCATCGATAAGCCGCATTTTCATCTCCTTAAATCCGGCTACATCGCGGGGTTCCCCTGAAGAGACAGCCGATTGATCCGTAAAATCGCCCATCGTTCCGTTGTTTTCGATGAATATGGCCGGAAAGCTGCCGTGACCGGTAAAATAAGTCTCTCCTTCTTCTTCATAATACTCTACAAGCATCTCTTCGCTAAGCCACAATCCGTATTTCAAGCTGTCGAGGTTCATGGCATAAGGCACGGCCGCCATGGTATTTTCCCAGTAATCGGATGAGGTAAAAGCGTTAGGCATAACGGTGGTGGTTTCCAGCAGGCCCAGCCCCTTGTCAAACTCCAGCAGCCCGTCGTACGAAGCATAGGTCTGCCGGTAGTTGGAGCAATAGGTTTTTCCTACGATGCGGCTGTCGTCGCCGATAAAAGCCGATATTCCGCCGCGCATGCTTTCCAGTATTTTTTGTCCGGCGGTAGTAGTTTGAAGGAATTCCTTCAGTTGTTCCTCATCGTTATCCACTAAAAGGAACTTGCGAATCCGCCCGGCTTTGGCAATCCATTCCTCATCTTCGCCATTGGAAGGTATGGCACTCAGAATTTCTGTTTTCTCGAAACTCCATTGTTCCAGCATTCCCTGGTAATCCTCCGCTTCCCCTATTGAGCTTCCCGTAACTATGAGTATGGAATCAATTTCCGCGGGAGCATTTTTAAGTTGCGTTAGTGTCAGCGCATTATCATTAACCCCTTCGAGAGCACTCAACAAAAGCGTACCCGGGTAGTTCTCGTAATCTTTTTTCGGAGTGATATCGTTGCTGAGTCCGGCCACATTAAAATCTTCCAGGTCGACCGCATCGTTGTGTAAAAGCTGGGAAGCATGGATGTTGTCTGCCAGTAGCTCTCCCTGGCTGAGCCGGAAGTTATTGTTATCGCCGGGCCGGTAAAAGCGCACAGCGCCGGTGCCATACACGCGGGCAATTTTTTCCCGGTCGATGCAAAGGGCTGTTTTGTCGTCGACGCCTACGCCAATGACGTCCTCATCGTGATTGAGCTTCCAGTTACCCATAAAACCTATCAGCCGCCCGAAGCGGGCGCGCTCCACGAAATGCGAATCGAAGATATACCCCGGAAAGAGGTCCAGGAAATCATCGGCCAGGGTCATGTACTGGTTGTTGGGGTTGGGGAGGGCTTCGTAGGAGTAGACCGTTCCATTTTCCGCCGTAAAAAGCACTTTCGACAAAATGGCCAGTCCGGCCGAAGTGCCGCTGATGACCCCACCTTCAGCAAATATTTCCTGCACGGCCTGGCTGAGTTTGGTGTTTTTGTAGTCGAGGTAGTAATTCGCCTGGTTTCCGCCTTTAAAAAACACGGCGTCGTAGGTTTTCAGGTCGTCGTAAAGGGATTGTTCATCGGCTTGCTGGCGGGTCATCACCGAAAAGTTGTCAGCCTGTTCGGCTCCGAGGCTTTCAAAATAACCGGGCAGCCAGCTTCCGGGCGAATCATCGTGGGCGATAATCGCTACGCGGTTATTTTCGGCCTGTTCTACTACCCAGCCATAGGGAGTGTCGCTCCATTCGCCGTAATTTTCGGTGCCACCGCCGGCAATCATTATGGAGCCGGGCATTTCCTGCGTCAACGCCGGAACGAAGGAGCAAATCAGTAAAGTAAGAATTGTAGCTTTCCCAAAGAGTTGCAAATTATTCATACGTTCCTTTTTTCTGGTTTTGATAGTTTTCCATCATCATTTTTCCCATGGCCATCACCGAATGGATTTTGAGATTTTCGTCCAGCAGCACCAAATCGGCGTCTTTTCCGGGGCGGACATACCCTTTCTGACGGAGCTTAAGGATGCCGGCCGGTGAGGAGGTGATAAAGCGCAGTACTTTTTCAAGCGGTAGTTTTTCCTCCTTTACAGCCGCTGCAATTTCTTTCAGCAGGGAATCGGGATAACCCATTTCCAGCTTTTCCAGCTCCCCTTTTTCGTTGAAATGCGGCAGTGATCCCAGCCCGTCGGAGGTCATGGTGATGTGCTCCGGGGGCAGCCCTTCTTTGAGAAAACGGGCCATGGCTTCGGAAGGTTTTATCTCGATATCAGGGAAATACGGGTATGCGCTGGAGGTGATGTCGATGTAGCCTTCTTTTCCGTAGGTCAAAGCATCGTTGAAGATTTGTTTGTTGCGCGTGCAGTGGGTGGGAAGAAACTGGGTGTATTTCAGCTCACTATGCTTCACCGCCTCATGCAGTGGCCGGAAGGGATCGTCGGCATCGCCCATGTGGATGTTGACGATTCCGGCTTTTTCGCCCAGCATTCCTCCGACTCTGGCATGGCCGGCAAGTTTGATGAGCTCGGCTGTTGTGGGGGTGGAAGAGCGGTGGTCGGACAGGGCGATTTCGCCGGTACCGATAACCTCCTCAATCAGGGCAATATCACGCCCGACATCCCCGAGCAATGTCGGCGGCGGCACCTGGTAGGCGCCGGTGTACATCCATGCCGAAACCCCTTCAGCTTTCAGTGCCTTAGCTTTCATCAGGACAGATTCAACAGAGCGTGTCATGCCGTCGGTGCCCAGGCAGCCGATGACCGTGGTGACACCCCCGTTAATCATATGGCTGAGTTGAATTTCCGGGGTGCGCGAAGCCGGGCCGCCTTCTCCGCCCGCCCCGGCAATATGGACGTGCGCATCGATGAAGCCCGGAACCAGCTTCATGCCTTTTGCATCCACCACTTTAAGCAGATGACCGGCGTTAAGCGAAAGCGAGTTTTCGATGCAACGATTTTGCCTCCGGCTACCAGGACGTCCTTCACTCCTTTAAAGTCCGGATCGTATAATTCACATGATTTGAAAAGTATCATTTTAGCAGCGTTTGATTCGATATTTGTTATTAGTTAGTACACACAAGTAATAGTTTTCCCTTAACGGGAACCGGAATTTAACTTGTGATGCAGTTTCAGGAACACCCCGTTGGTCCATCCAAAGCCGTCCTGGGTGGGATATTCTCCACCGCCGCTCATCAGGGTGGTGTCAATGACGTTGTACTTCTCCATCATTTTTCCTGTTTTGCGGAAGACCTGTTCGTTGAGGCTAAGCCAACGTTTCGCGATTTTGCCGGCGAGCGCATGGTGGCCATAGTTTTGCAGGCCTTTTACTGCCATCCACTGCAGGGGCGCCCATCCATTGGGATAATCCCACTGCTGGCCCGTATTTTTGAGGGTGGTTACCAGTCCACCGTCTTTTAAGAATTTTTTTTGTAGGGTTTGGGCCACTTTTGATGCACGGGATGAATCGGCTATTTCAAAAAACAGCGGGTAGACTCCGGCCAGGGTAAGCGCTTTCGATTTTTCTTCCACCACGTAATCATAATCAACATAAAATTTTTTTCTCTCATCCCAGAAATAGTAATTGATCAGCGCTTTTCGCTTCATAGCGTTGGCCTTCCAGGTGTCATACTGTATGGAGTTTCCAAGCAGCAGGTGACTTCTGGCTATCATCCGTTCCATTCCAAAAAGCAGGCTGTTGAGATCGACCGGAAGGATATCCAGGGTTTTGGTGGTGACCATCGTTTGGCCGTCATCCATCCAGCGACTGCTGAAATCCCAGCCCGATTCGCAGGCAGAGCGGATGTTCTGATAAACCAGGCCGGACTGGCTGTTCGCCTCTTCTGCCAGCCTGATATCTTCTGTGTAGGACTCCGGGCGGGGTTCTTGTTTTTTATCGTAGTAACGGTTGAGGTGAGTGTTTTTATTAATCCAAACGACATGATTATGAGCCGGATTCTCCCGGTTGCATTGCCGGATGCCTTTCATCCAGAAAGCGTGCTCTTTTTCGAGATTACGGGTGAGATTTTCCAGCTCTTTTCGGAATTCAGCGGATAGCTTTGTTTTGTGAGTAATCCGATCATGATAAATATCAAGGTCATACTTATTACGCAGGTATAGGTTTGCCATCAAAAAGAAAAAGGGTGGCTGAGAGCGGGAGAGGAAATAGGTGCGGGTGCCGTTCGGGATAAATCCGAGCGTATCAATGAGGTAGGCATAATTGTAAACCATATCGCTGATAAGTTGAGTCTTGCCGTTTTCTTCCAAACCCAGAATTGTGAAGTAGGAGTCCCAGTAGTACATTTCGTTGAAGCGTCCGCCCGGAACGACATAGGGGTGAGGGAGCTTGATCCTGGAAGTGTGGGTGTAGCCTGATGCAGAGTCATTTCGCGTTAATGCGGGCCAGAGTGTTCGAATGTGTTCAGTGATGCTTTTATCGCCTTGGGTATCAGCGGCTCTGACTTTCGTGGTGGTGTCGAAGTGGTCCCCTATAAACGCTTTAAGGTTGAAATCCGGATTATTTCTTTGTTTTTTGTAAAGCTTCCTGATGTTCCCGATGGCCTTTAATGGCCTGCTATCGGGGAATGTCTTGGAGTCGGTGAAGATGCCCGATCGCTGTACGGTGTCGAACAGGTTAGGGTAATCTTCGGATGGCCTGATTTGTGTGAAGCCAGAAGCTACGGCGAAAAGCAGCGTCAGAAAAAGGACAAGTTTTTTCATAGGATTGAATTCAGAATTTCGTTGTCAAAAGTAAAGGTTTCGGAGAGTTTTATAAATCGAGTGGTGGATTCAACTATAAAGTTCTAAATTCGTTGACTATTAAAACAATCTAAAAGGACTATGAGATTATCGAAATGGGCTTTACTTGTATTGTTGCTTCCGGTTATTGCCGGGTGTGACTCTTTTCAGCAGAAATCGACCTCCGAACTGGAGGAGGAGACAATGAAACGGATGAATAAATGGTTTGAAAACAGCGGGGTGGATGGAGACAAGCTTCAGTCCGGCTTCGAAACGTATTTCACCTCCAATGGAATTGCCGAAACTTCGGATGCTAAACCTGATCAATACATGGATATCCTGAAGTTTATTGAAAACCCGGATGATTTTCCGCCCTTGAAAGATAAACCGATGATTACCCAAACCATGCAGAAGCTTGGAATCAGTAGCCGCGATATTCAGGAAAAAAAACAGCTGGACTATTTTTACAAATATTATCTAAAAAACAAGCAGGAAGTGGATTCTACCTCCTCGTATTTTGTATTCGGGGCAACGATAGAGACACTAAACAAAATTCCAAGGCTAGGTAGCCCCGGATTGGTGGCGAAGACGATTAAAAACCAGATGAATAAAGTCGATTTAAAGAAAGAGCTTTATCAGAAAACCATTGTCATGTTGTTTTATTTTGACATGGCCATGCACCTGCGGCAGGAGTAAAAGGAGTTGTAAATTTTTAATTTTAAGTTTTTAATTCAAAATTCTGCATTAAAAATTCAGAATTATTCATACTCTTTGGGTGTGATGAATCCTTTGTGCATCATCAGGCCATTCATCATCAGGGCATGCATTTCGTCTTCACCCGGGTAAACAAAAACGTCGGCAATGTATGCGACCATTTCCTTAATTCCATTGACCACATCGGTGTTGTTGGCAATGCCGCCGGTGAGCAGTATACCGTCCACATCACCTTTAAGGACGGCAGACATTGAGCCTATTTCTTTGGCGATCTGATAAATCATCCCCTTTTCTATTCGCATTGCTTCCGGATCCCCGTTTCGGGCTTTTTGGTTCACCTCCTGCGCGTTGTTCGTACCCAAATATGCCACATAGCCCCCTTTGCCTTTGATCATTTTCCTGACTTCTTTCAGGGTATAATTTCCGCTAAAGCACAAACAGGCCAGATCGCCGGAGGGAAGCGATCCAGAGCGCTCAGGGGTGTAAGGCCCGTCGCCGTCCAACCCATTATTCACGTCGATAACCCGCCCTTTTTGATGGGCGCCTACGGTTATTCCTCCTCCCATATGGACAACAATCAGGTTCATGTCTTCATATTCACTACTTTTGGATGCTGCGTGGTGACGGGCAATGGCTTTTTGATTCAATGCGTGAAAGATGGAGCGACGCTCAATGAGTGGATGGCCGCTCAGCCGGGCTAAATCCTGCAGTTCGTCCACCACAACCGGGTCGGCGATAAATGCCCGCGCTCCATTTATGGAACGGGCAAAGTCATCGGCGATAAGCCCACCCAGGTTACTGGCGTGTTCGCCGATAGGGCTGTTACGCAGGTCTTCCTTCATCCGGTCGTTTACTTCGTAGATGCCTGAGCTTACCGGTTTAAGGAGTCCGCCGCGCCCCACAATGATTTTGATGTCATCCAGTGCGATGTGAGCCTTTTGCAACTCATCCATGATGATGCCTTTTCTGAACTGAAACTGGTCGGTGATTTTATCAAATTTAGCCAGCTTTGCGTTGTCATGGTATATGGTTTTTTGAAATAGTTGCTTGTTTTGCTGATAAACAGCAATCTTCGTGGAGGTTGAGCCGGGGTTTATTGCTAATACTAATAGATTCGCCATGGTTTTTCGGGTCCTGTTTTCTTCAAAGATAATAATAATAGCGCATTGTTAAATGAAAA
>CAYFQK010000159.1:0-7829 GCA_964345255.1 uncultured Bacteroidales bacterium
GATATTTACAATTTCATAAGAGGCCTGAGCCCTTATCCTGCGGCCTTTACAGAAATACTTGATAATGAGGGAAATGCGAGAGCGATAAAAATTTTCAGAGCGGAGAAAATATTAGAATTCCATGAATATGAGATTTGCAGAATTATCACTGACAACAAAACCTATTTGCATATTTCGGTAAAGGACGGATTCATTTCTATCTTGGATTTGCAACAGAATGGCAAAAAAAGGATGGATACAGAGCAGTTTTTGAGGGGGGTAAATATAGGCCCGGAATGGCGTCTGAAATGTCAATCTTTTCAATGATTCGACGAAAAAATGGTCTTTACAGGCTGAGTTATTAACAAAATAACACTTTTATCAACAATTTAACAGAATATTAATCTTTAGACTTGTTTTTTTATTTCAAACATATATATTTGCAAGTAGAGATTAACCTAATTTCTAACTAAAAATTCAAGAACTATGAACAAAGCAGAACTTATCGAAGCAATTGCTTCTAAAGCAGACCTAACAAAAGCCGATGCCAAGAAGGCATTGGACGCATTCATCGAATCAACTACGAAATCACTGAAAAAAGGTGACAGAGTAGCGCTTGTAGGTTTTGGCTCTTTCTCAGTAGCAAAGAGAGCTGCCCGTACAGGTAGAAATCCTAAGACAGGACAAGAAATGCAAATTCCGGCTAAAAAAGTAGTTAAGTTTAAGCCAGGAGCTGATTTGTCTGACAGCGTGAAGTAAACGCTAAGTAAAAAGATGAATAAAAGAGGATATGCAAACCATGTCCTCTTTTTTTTATATATAAAACCGGTAAGGTAACGCCGCATCTCTGCCGGCATAATCCACGCCGATGCGTTTGCCGGCTTTAACCTCCCATTCCCGAACCCTTTCAGGATCCTCCACCCATACCATGAAGCCTTCTTTTTCCTCATACAAGGGCATGCCTGAAAAGCTATAATGTAAGCCCAGCGCTTTAGCCAGTTTACCCGGACCATTGGTCAGGGTCTTATCTCCCCGCTTTTTACGTGTCCTATGCAGCATATGCTCTATCCCTGATTCAGGCATTATGCCCCTGATTAACACCGCATCAGGAACGCCTTCTTTGTTGGTTACAATGTTAAAAAGGGAGTGGATACCATAACACAGGTAAATATAGGCTATGCCCCCTTCTTCAAACATTGGGGCAGTGCGAAGTGTCTTTCGCCCGCCGAAAGCATGAGAAGCTCTATCATCAGCACCGGCATAAGCCTCGGTCTCAGTGATAAGGCCTTCGGTAATTACTCCGTTGTTGCTGGTTATGAGCCTTTTCCCAATCAGGGATTTTGCAATCTGAACCACATCATTGCCTAAAAAAAATTCCTTAGGTACTACCTTCCGTCCAGTGATATCTTCTTTTTTCATCCTGTCCTATTTTTCCGCTATCCATTAAAAACCTCAGCACCTCCAAAAGCTTTTGCTTATTTGTTTTTCTGAGCCTTTCGCTTATCTGCTCAAACGTAAGATTTTGCTCCAACAGGGGCTTGAGCATGTTCAATATGCTGTCATACTCTTTTTTACTCAGCTCAAGCTTGTTTTTCCTCACACAAACATCACACAAGCCACACCGCTTGCTGCCCTGCTCGCCGAAATAATCCAGCAGCTGAACGCTGCGGCAGGTGTTGTTGGATTCTACATATCCTATAATGGCTTCCAGTCTCTTTTCCTGGACCTGCTTCCTGTGGTGATAATTTTCTTCAGATATATAAAGATTCTTGCTCTCCTGGCGCTCCTTCGTAAAAGTAAGCAGCGGTTTCGAATTGGCGGGGATATAAGTCAGTATATCGTGCTGCTGCAGATAGTCAAACTTCTTGACGATATTCTGCTCCGAAGTGTCGGCACGACGGGCCAGCATTTTCTCGTCAATCGATGTAAACTGGGTGAATAAACCGCTGTAGGAGCGCAGCAGCAATTTGATGAAATCATCGATTTTTCGCTCCCGGAGCTGAAAACGGTAGAGCGTTTCTTTATCCACATCTAAATGGATCCGCGAGGGGTTCTTTATGGCTTCATTCAGCATAATGTACCCATCTTTTTCCAGGAATTTCAGGGCGTTGTATAAAACAAAAGGTTTTATCCCATAGCGCGCAGCAAAATCCTGCATATCAAATTCAAAGTTGGTCTCTCCCCCGCTTCCTACGGCCAGCTGATAATAATTTCCAAGCGCTTCATAAACCCGCTTTATCTGTTTCACGGGGGGATAAGCAGCCTTGAGCTGCTCCCGGGCATTGAGGATATCGTTATTATCATACAGCATCACCGCATACGCCCTCTTTCCATCGCGCCCAGCGCGGCCCGCTTCCTGGAAATAAGACTCTATGGAGTCGGGAATATCCAGATGCACAACAAATCGTACATCCGCCTTATCAATACCCATACCAAAGGCATTGGTCGAAACCATGATTTTGGTTTTTCCTTCCATCCACTCACTTTGCTTGCGATTTCGCGTGGGCATATCCAGGCCTGCATGGTAATAATCCGCAGAAAAACCTTTCTTTTTCAGAATATGTGCATATTCCACCGTCTTGCGCCTTCGGCGGGCATATATAACACCGGTACCTCCCACATTTTTAATCACCTTTTCCAGTCTCCCTGATTTATCTTCCTCTTTCTGGACAACATAAATAAGGTTAGACCTCCCGAACGATTTACGAAAGACGTTTTCCGTGTTAAATTTCAGCCGTTGCTGGATATCTTTCACCACTCCGGGGGTGGCTGTAGCCGTAAGTGCCAGCACGGGCACTTTTGGGATATAATCTCTTATCTCGGCAATTTGAAGATAAGGTGGGCGAAAATCGTACCCCCATTGAGAGATACAGTGCGCTTCATCCACGGCCAGCAGGTTAATGTCGAGGTAGGGCAGGTTCTCACGAAAAGCATCCGTGGTAAGGCGCTCCGGGGAAACATAAAGCAACCTGGTGTTTCCGTTCACCGCATTGGCGTAAACCAAATCGCGCTCGCGGGCGTGGAGCCCCGAGTAAAGAGCTGAAGCGCTGATGCCCCGTTTTCTCAGGTTACTGACCTGGTCTTTCATCAAAGCTATCAAAGGAGAGACTACAAGCGTTAGCCCCGGCTGCGAGAGGGCAGGAACCTGGTAGAGGATAGACTTGCCCCCACCCGTGGGGAATAGCGCCAGCGTATCGTCCCCGGAGAGGACGGATTTTATCACCTCTTCCTGCATAGGCCTGAAAGAGCGATACCCCCAATAATGTGTTAAAACTTCCCGGATATTCATGAGATAATGCGCGTTACGAAATTACAAAATATCGATGAAGGAAATGCCTGTATCATTTGTATTTTTGTCTTTTGAACTTAAGTAATATTATGAACTATCGCGGGCGGATTTATCTTGTGGGTTATATGGGTAGTGGCAAGACTACGATGGGACGAAAACTGGCCACTATGATGAATTATCATTTTACTGACCTGGATCAGCTTATCGAGAAGACGTACAAAACTTCCATCCCTCTTCTTTTTCAAAACTATGATGAGCATGCTTTCAGATTGCTGGAGCAGGAAATGCTGCACATCACTCAGTCTTACGAGCAAACCGTTATTTCCACGGGCGGCGGCGCTCCTTGTTTTTTTGATAATATGGATTTCATCAACCGGTCAGGCGTATCGATATACCTCAAACTTACTCCCGAACAACTGGCGGAGCGGCTTAAGAATGCGCAGAAAAAGCGCCCTCTGCTGCAAAGCCTGGAGGATGACGAATTACTTGATCATATTCATAAAACCCTCGCAAAACGGGAGGAATTTTACCGTCAGGCCAAAGTAATTGTTGATGCCTCATTCCAGGAGCCGGATCCTATCCTGAGAGCAATAGAGAACTTGCCTTAGGCTTTTCTCTCCAGGAGCATGACATTCTCTACATGATGTGTTTGTGGAAACATATCAACGGGCTGAATAGCCAAAACTTCGTAGTGTTCCATCAGCATATTCACATCGCGGGCCTGGGTGGCTGAATTACAGCTGACATAAACGATGCGCTGCGGCAAAAGGCTATTCAATTGTTTAACCACAGCGGGATGCATGCCGGCACGCGGCGGATCGGTAATAACAATGTCGGGCTTACCATAGCCAGCCACAAAATCATCATCAAAGATTTTCATCATATCGCCTGCAACAAATTCGGTATTTTCGATACCATTGAGCCTGGCATTTTCGCGGGCATCTTTAACGGCATCCTCTACATATTCCACCCCCACGACCTTTTGCACATGCCTGGCTATGAAATTGGCGATGGTGCCAGCCCCCGTATAGAGATCATAAACCGTTTCATTACCGGCAACGCCGGCAAAATCTCTTGCCACATTATACAGCCGGTAAGCTTGCTGTGAATTCGTCTGGTAAAAAGATAAAGGCCCGATTTTGAAGCGAAGGTCTTCCATCTTCTCTATTATGTAATCTTTTCCTTTGTAATGAGTGGCCTCCAAATCAGAGAGGCTGTCGTTTTTCTTTGGATTAACGGTGTAGAAAAGCGAGGTGATTTCAGGAAAAGTGTTTTCCAAATGATCAAGAAGTGGGAAAATAAGTTCTTTATCATCCTCGAGAACAATGAGGTTTACCAATACATCACCGGCATTGGTTTTCCTTATGGCAAGGTTTCTGAGAAAGCCCGTCCAGTTCCTTGGATTATAATAGGTATAGCCGTTCTCCAGCGTATATCGCTTCACCTCAAGTCGGATTTTATTGGCAGGCTCTTCCATCAGGTAACAATGATTGATATCTACCACCTTATCAAAAATTCGTGGTATGTGAAATCCGAGGCCCAGGTTTTCGCGCGATTCCCGGGGGATATCAGGCTCACCGGCATCTATCCATCGCTTATCGGCAAAAGAAAATTCCAACTTATTGCGATAATACCTGTCGGAGGGAGAAGGAATTATTGGCCGGACAGAACTTACCTCGATCTTGCCTATGCGCTGAAGATTATCCGTTACTTGTTTTTGCTTGAAGAAAAGCTGGTCGGCATAGCTCATATGCTGCCATTTACAGCCCCCGCACACCCCAAAATGCTCACAGAAAGGCTCAATATGCCGATCGGATTTTTCCCTGTAGTTAACGATTTTCCCTTCGTAATAGCTTTTTCTTTTTTTGGTGACCTGCACATCTACCACGTCGCCGGGAACGGCATAAGGCACAAAAACAACCTTCTCATTCACCTTACCCACTGCCTTGCCTTCCGAACCGGCATCAACAATCTCTACTTTCTCAAAGAAAGGCTTTTTCCCTCTACCCATTTTTGTTTGATTTTCTCTTCATGCGTTCATGATAGTGTTTCGATGTCCCTGTTTCATCATACCCGATGTCATCACCGGCTATTGCTATTCGGGCCTCAAGGCAGTGCTTGCAGTCTTCAGCTTCTTCATCCTGGCATGGTTTATCTTCATACAGCAGATACCCTTCGCGATATTTTACAGGCGTGAGGTTGGGCATAATAATATTTGCCCCTGCTTTAAGGGCCTTTTCCCTGCCTACCGGGTCAAGCGTTTGCATAGCCGTAGTGGCAGCCATATTGATATCCTTCATCATAATACGGAGTATAGCCACCATTTTTAAAGACAGCATAAAACGTTCGCGCTTTGTGGGAAGCTCATGGCGGTATTTATAAAGAGGGGTATCTTTGTGCTCTATGTAAGGCCCCATACCTACCATATCAATATCATTTTCCTTCATAAATATCAGATCATCCGCCAGGTCTTCATAGGTTTGAAAAGGCAGACCAATCATAACGCCCGTACCGGTTTGGTAGCCGATATCCTGCAACGTTTTTATGGCTTCCAGGCGCCTGTCGTAATCGTGCAGGGCATCGCCGGGATGTAATTTTTTATAGAGGCGGGTGTTACTTGCTTCAATGCGAATCAGGTAGCGGTTAGCTCCTGCTTCAAACCATCGTTCGAACGTTTCCCTGCTTTGTTCCCCCATAGAAAGCGTAATGCCTATCTCCTGCCCTGCCCTGAGTTGAGTAATCTTTTCCAAAAGTTGAGTAACCTGCCGGGTAAATTTTTTATCGGTTCGCTCCCCCGATTGCAGAACGACAGAAGCAAACTGATTGTCAAGGGCATATTTTACCTGTTCCAAAACCTCTTCGTCGGTCATGAAGTAACGTTCGGTCTTCCCGTTAGCTCTTCTTATTCCGCAGTAAAAGCAATTTTTCGCGCAAATATTTGAAAACTCCAGAAGGCCGCGGAAATATGTTTTCCTGCCCACATATTCGGCTTTTACCTCTCCGGCTTTTTCAAACAGCTCCAAGGCCTCATCACCTGTAGCCTTTAAAAGATAAACGATATCTTCCTTAGTGAATACCTCCTGCTCTATTATTTTCCCGGCCTGCGTGCTCATTTCTGTCATTATTTGTGTTGCAAATATACTTTTATTAAAAAAATTTCGCGCGAAATGCTGTTCTTTTCTCCCGTTGAAAAAACAGCTAAAATCTTATGAGGGTTTCCCTTCGTTATCGTATGAATCCTTTATACCTTTGTAAGAGGTAAAGGCTAACAATTTGAGAATAAAAAATTTAAAGTCATGATTAAAATACTTCCCGTTGATAAAATTAAAGAAGCTGACAGGTATACCATTGAGAATGAACCTATCGCTTCGATTGACCTGATGGAGCGTGCTGCCACGAGGCTGGCCGAATGGCTTGAAGCAAATGTAAAGACGGAGAAAAAAGTCAACATTTTCAGCGGCCCCGGGAATAATGGGGGTGATGGACTGGCGTTGGCCCGGAAACTCTCAGACAGTGATTACGAGGTAAGCGTATATCTTCTGAATCCCGGCGATAAGCTTTCTGAGGATAATCAGAAAAACCTGGAACGCCTTAAAGGTTACCGCGATGTTTTCCTAAAAGAAATAAAACACCAGGAAGACATTCCCGAAATAACAGTAACTGATGTGCATATTGATGCTCTTTTTGGTTCCGGGCTGGACCGCGAGGTGAAAGGTTTGATTGCCGGCGTTATTAACAAAATCAACGACAGCGGCGCAGAAGTCATTTCCATCGATACGCCGTCTGGTTTATTTGCCGATCGCTCGAATGTGGATAATAAGGGAGCCATTATAAAAGCCTCCCACACGCTTACGTTTCAATTCCCCAAGCTGGCTTTTATGTTTGCAGATAATTCCATTTACACAGGAACCTGGGAGGTTATAGGCATAAGCTTGCATGAGGACTTTATCAGGGATGTTGAAACCTATCATTATTACCTGGAAGCGGCTGATATCATGACGATAATCCAAAGCCGCAAAAAATTTTCTCATAAAGGAAATTTTGGTCACGCCCTGTTGATTTCGGGAAAATACAGCGCTATGGGCGCGGCGGTACTCTCTGCTCAATCGTGCCTGCGCACCGGCGCCGGCTTGCTTACATGCCATGTTCCCAGGCTGGGATATCAGATTATTCAAACCACTGTGCCTGAAGCTTTAACCCATATCGATGAGTCGGACGAACGCTTTACCGCCCCCCCTGACCTGGCACCCTACCAGGCCATTGGCATCGGGCCGGGAATAGGCACAAGCAAGCAAACGCAGCAAGCCTTAAAGTTACTGATTCAGAACTCTGATGTGCCGCTCCTCTTCGATGCGGATGCTATTAACATCCTGGGAGAAAACAAAACCTGGATATCTTTCGTACCCAAAAATTCTATCTTCACCCCACATCCCAAAGAGTTTGAGCGGCTGGCAGGAAAATCCTCAAATGATTTTGACCGCCTGGAGAAACAACGCCAATTTTCCATTAAGTATGGAGTGTATGTTGTGGTGAAAGGCGCCCACACTTCCATAAGTTGTCC
>CAYFQK010000160.1:0-7816 GCA_964345255.1 uncultured Bacteroidales bacterium
GGCAACATTTCGTATGGCTGACTTATTCTTTGGCAGGTTATCTATGAGCCGGTTGTAAATCCTTTCCGCCTTCCGGGTTTTGTTATTGGTCATATAAACATAACCCAAATCCACCCGGTATCTCAAGTTGTTGGGGTGATTGCCGCTGTGGTGTTTTACCAGTTTTTCTGCCTTTTCAAAGTTGGAAACGGCAATCAGGCTATTCAGAAAATAGGTATAGTTGATATGCGAAGAGCTCATCCAGTAGATGCGATCAAGGATAGAGATGGCTTTTTGATATTCCTGGTTCCTGTAGTAATGCCTTGCCATATCGCGTTTTTCCCGCAATTCCTTCCCCGAAAGTTGCTTTTCTTCTTTGGTCGCTTTATCGGGCGTCCCGCTTTGTGCAAACACACTGGCCAGAGCCAGTACAAGAATTATCGTTGTGATGTTTCTTTTCATACTTTGCAAAGATAGTATTTGATAATAGAACAGCGTAAAAGAGAAATTTATTCTCTTTTCCGGCATGAATCCTTCATAAAAATAAGTTGAGCTGCCGCTAATGGGCCGGCAAAACGTAGAGGGCTTTCCAGACGGATGAGCATGAAGGTTATAAGGGATATGAGGAAAACGGGGACAAGGAGAGAGCGGAAAAAGAAGCCGCGAAACAAACCTGCATAGAAGCAGGGATTTCACGGCTTTTAAAAATATTATCCCTTGTTAGTTGATATAATCAAAGCTGGTGTAAGGCACAATAGCTTCAGGCAGCTTAATACCCGCGGGCGATTGATTGTTTTCCATCAACGCCGCAATAATGCGTGGAAGGGCCAGGGCACTTCCATTAAGCGTGTGAGGGGCCTGCATTTTTCCCTCTTTATTTTTGAATCGTGTTTTCATTCTCAACGACTGGTATGTTTCGAAATTGGAGACCGACGAGACTTCCAGCCATTTCTGCTGGCCTTTGGCGTATACCTCCAGGTCGTAGGTAACGGCTGCGGCAAAGCTGGTATCCCCACCGCACAGTCGCGCCACACGGAAAGGAAGTTCGAGGTTCCTCAGTAATTTTTTCACATATTCAATCATTTCCGTTAAGGTATCATAAGAACGGTCAGGGTGCTGTATCTGCACGATTTCCACTTTGTCGAACTGGTGCAGACGGTTGAGGCCTCGCACATCTTTCCCGTACGAGCCGGCCTCTCTTCGGAAACAGCTTGAGTAAGCTACATTTTTAACGGGGAAATCCTTTTCCTGCATAATCATGTCGCGATACATGTTGGTTACAGGTACTTCTGCCGTTGGTATGAGGTACAACGGGCTGTTTTTCAGCTCATACATCTGCCCTTCTTTATCAGGCAGTTGTCCGGTGCCAAAACCCGAGTCTTCATTTACCAGTAATGGAGTCTGCACTTCTTGATATCCTTCGGCTCGCGCCAAATCAAGAAAATAATTGATTAAGGCTCGTTGCAACCGGGCTAATTTCCTTTTATAAATCGGAAACCCTGCTCCTGAGATTTTACTGCCGGTGTTAAAATCGATGACATCATATTTTTCCGCCAGCTCCCAGTGGGGGATCCCTTTTTCCTTGAAGACAGCATTCTTCGCCTCCTGCTCAATAATTTCATTATCCTCTTCGGTGGTTCCTTTTTTAACACTGGGATGAGGAATGTTGGGTAAGTCAATCAAAAGGTTTTGCTGCTCGTCTTTGAGGTTTTCCAGGGTAGCAGAAAGTTCTTTAGATTGTTCTTTTAGTTGAGTGGTTTTCTCTTTGAGCTGATTGGCATCGTCAAATTTGGCATCTTTAAAAAGGGTACCAATTTCTTTAGACAAGCTTTTTGACTCTGCAAGGATAGAATCAAGGGTTTTTTGTGTTTCGCGCCGCTTTTTATCTATTTCAAGAATTTGATTCACAATAGAGGAGGCATCGAAATTTTTTACTTTCAGCTTTTCGACAATTTTCTCAGGGTTTTCTCTTATGTAATGAATATCAAGCATGTTAATCTTATTTTCTTAATTTGCTTTATCCTTCGAAATAAGGGATAAATGGAAAAACAAAAAAATCTCCTGACAACAAGATATTACCAGGAGATTGAAACCATAAACTACCAGTTGTTTTATTAAGCTTCAGGCTCTTTAGGAACAATGCTAATGAATGACTTGTTTCCTTTTCTTTTCCTGAATTCTACAACACCATCGCGAAGAGCGAATAGGGTGTCGTCTTTGCCTTTACCAACGTTTAGACCCGCGTTATGCCTGGTGCCTCTTTGCCTGACGAGAATATTCCCTGCTTTGGCAAACTGGCCACCATATTTCTTCACTCCTAACCGTTTACTTTCCGAGTCACGACCGTTTTGGGTACTACCCATTCCTTTTTTGTGAGCCATATGTCAAAAGTTTTGAATTTCTTAATTAGCTAGTTGTAATTTCTTCAATTTGCAGCTTCGTCAAATAATCGCGATGACCGTTTGATTTTTGATATCCTTTTCTTCTTTTCTTTTTAAAGACAGTTACTTTGTCACCGCGCAGATGAGAGACCACTTTAGCTTTTACTTTTGCTCCATCAACTGTTGGAGTTCCTACTTTTACGTCTCCGTCGTTTTCAAGCAGTAGCACTTTATCAAATTCAACAGAGGCACCTTCCTCTTCTTGCTGTTGGTGAACGAAAATACTCTTATTTTCTTCCACTTTAAACTGCCGACCTTCTATATCAAGTATTGCGTACATCTTTTAATTATTTTCGTCTGTAAATTGGGCTGCAAATATAGTAAAAAAATGTGAATGCAAATAGTTTAGATTAAAAATTTGCTAAGACTTTGTTGAAGGCTTATTTCTTCTGTTTTTCAGATGGTTAAAAACTAATAGTTTGCGGGTATTTACCAGGTAGATTCCATAGAGTATCAGCGCTATCCACAAAAAATAAGACAGGCGGAATATTTCGCCATCGATAATGCCCCACATAACAGCTACTATGGGGATAAGGTAGGTTACGCTGGAAGCAAATACTGTATTAGATACCTGGATAAGGTAATAAAAAATCATAAGAGCCAGCGAAGTGCCAGCAACGCCTAATATCGCGATGTATCCCAGACCGTAGAGCGCCGAAGCCCCGGTGCTGACCGTATCAATAAATGGGGTGAAGAAAAGCAGGTAAATCATGGTTGGAATTCCTGCAAATGTAAATCCATAGGTTGCGATAGTTACGTTGTCGAGGTCTTGAAGCTTGTAATGAATCACATTTACGTTGATGGCATAACAAATTGTAGCGATGATGACAAAGCTGGCATAAGTGAAGTTAAATGTGATATTTCCTTCTCCGCTTACAACGATCAACCCTATGGCCCCTGAGAGCGCCAGAAGCAGTCCGAGTAGATTAAACCACCTGGCTTTGTAGCGAAAAAAAGCAAAACTTATAATAAAAGTGAAAAGCGGAGTCATTGAGTTTAATATTCCTGCCAGGCTACTGTCGATACCCGTTTCTGCTTTAGCAAAAAGAAAAGCCGGAGCAGTGCTGCCAATAATACCTACAATGACAATATAAAGAAAATGTTTTGCTTTTATTTTTTTTCTGCGCCTGATGGCTAATGGGATGAACACACTGAAGGCAATCGATATACGCAGGGCACCGACTTCAACATCTGAAAAATAGATTAATCCTTTTTTTATGAGGATAAATGATGACCCCCATGTAAGGGCCAGAACCCCAAGAATAAGAAAAGGGAGGTATTTGCTGTTTTTCAGTTGTTCCATGGCGCAAATGTATTGTTTTTTGCTAATTTTGTTTATTCATAGAAAAAAGTTGCATTTATGTCAGTACACTATCTATATTGCGGTGGAAGATTTATACAGACAGATAATACCCTTGATGTTGAAAATCCTCACAATGGAGAGCTCGTTAGTTCCACTTTTCTTGCCGGTAAAGATGAACTGGAGATGGCCATTGGAGCTGCGGTAGAGGTTAAGGAAGATCTCAAGAATCTGCCTTCATACAAGCGATATAAAATTCTTAAGCAAATAGCCGATGGGATAGAGGAGAGTAAAGAACAGTTTGCTGTATTAATTGCCAAAGAGGCCGCCAAACCATACAAGTATGCCTTGAGCGAGACGAACAGGGCCATTCAAACTTTTACGGTAGCTGCCGAAGAGGCCAGGCGATTGCCCAAGGAGTATATTAGCCTGGACTGGACGCCGGCAGGAGAAAATAAAGAAGGGATTGTAAAATATTTTCCTGTAGGACCGGTGGCGGCAATTTCCCCTTTTAACTTTCCATTGAATCTGGCTGTTCACAAATTAGCTCCGGCAATAGCCTCAGGCTGTCCGATTGTTTTAAAGCCAGCCACCAGGACTCCACTGGCCACGCTGGAGCTGGCTAAAATTATTGCCCAAACCGATTTGCCGGCCGGGGCAGTGTCTGTTTTACCGATGAACAGAGAAACGGGTAACAGGTTGGTAACTGACGAGCGGTTTAAATTATTAACATTCACTGGTTCCCCATCGGTTGGCTGGAAAATGAAACAATCAGCAGGGAAGAAAAAAGTATTGCTTGAGCTCGGCGGAAACGCCGGAGTAATAGTTACTCAAAGTGCCGATATAGACCACGCCGTAACGCGTTGTACGGTTGGCGGTTTTGCCTACTCCGGGCAGGTGTGTATTCACACGCAGCGCATTTATGTTCATGAAGATGTTTTTGAGGAATTCAGGGATAAATTTATCGAAAGAGTCAATACCCTCAAATTAGGGGCACCTGAAGATGGCAAAACGGATATTGCCTCCATGATTGATGAAGAGAATGCCGTTAGGGTGCACCAATGGGTTAATGAAGCCAAGAGCGACGGCGCTGAAGTACTTGCCGGTGGTAAGCGCCACGGAGCCTATTATGAACCCACGGTGCTGACAAACACACGCAATACGATGAAGGTATGCTCCATGGAAATATTTGGCCCTGTTGTTACGCTTGAGAAGTATTCCGATTTTAAAGAGGCGGTATCAGAACTTAATAATTCCAGTTATGGCCTTCAGGCCGGTGTTTTTACTGATTCTTTAAACGAAATAAACTATTCATTAAACCAAATTGAGGTGGGAGGTGTCATGATTAATGACGTACCGACTTTCAGGGTGGATCATATGCCTTATGGTGGAGTGAAAGATTCAGGAATAGGTCGTGAAGGAATAAAGTATGCCATCAGTGAAATGATGGAGCCCAGAATCTTAGTGAAAAATACGTAGTTCAAAATCAGCATTTTGGAAAATAAGGAATCAGAACATAAAGCCAATATCGACCGGGCGGATAAAGAGCTTATCGAGCGCATTCGCGCTGGAGAGGAAAAGGCCTTTGAAATGCTCTTTAAGCAGTATTACGAGTCGCTGTGTGTTTTTGCCCTGCGCTACCTCCCTGACGAGGATGCTGCTAAGGATTTGGTTCAGGATATGTTTTTCAAAATATGGGAAAAGCGTGATTCGTTCTATATCACCACATCGCTTGAGTCCTATCTCTACAGATCGGTGCATAATCTGTCGATAAACTATCTGAATCATGAAAAGATTAAGAAAAGTTATAAAGACAAAATAATAGATGGTTTCCGGCGTAAATTGTACAATGATGATAATGCCTATAGCGAATTTAAATTAAAAGATGAAGTAGATAAATCGATTGAAAGCCTCCCTGAAAGGCGAAAGAAGATTTTTAAGCTGAGCCGGTTAGACGGTTTGAAATATAGCGAGATTGCCGCCCGGATGGATATATCGGTGAAAACAGTGGAGTCCCAGATGACGCAGGCAATCAGCTTTTTGAGAGACAAACTGAAGGATTATAAGCAGCGATAATCAATTTTTTCACCGGGATAATAGGGGTAATGACAAGCTAAAATGTCATAGGATATGAAAGTGAGGATATAACGAGCAGATGAAAGATCAATTAATCATAGCATACATTGTTAACGAGCTTGAAGCGACAGAGAAAGCCCGTGTAGAGGATTGGATCGCCAGTAACGACCGTAATGTTGATCATTACCTCGAATTGCGCGAGGCTTGGATTAATGCTATGAATACAGGAGCGAATCATAATTTTGACGCCCAAAAGGGTTGGAATGAATTTAAATATAAGATAAGGGCAAAAAGAAGAAATGTCTTTCTTAAACAGAGCCTTACGCGAATTGCAGGCGCTGCGGCAGCCATGCTTGTACTATTTTTCGGGTTATACGGCTTAATTAAACCGATAGCCTCCATTAATGAATACCACGCAACCAATATATCAGATGTTACTTTGCCTGATGGCTCTAAAGTAACCCTTAACAAAGGAAGCACTATCAAATACCCCGAAAAATTTTTGGGTGATACCCGTGAAATTACTATTTTTGGCGAAGGGTTCTTTGAAGTAGAAACAGATTTAGATCACCCTTTTATTGTTAAGGCGGGGAATTTCAATATTGAAGTTCTGGGAACTTCGTTTAATGTAAAGAAAAAAGGAGAGGCTTCTTTTGAGGTTTACGTTAAATCAGGAAGTGTGCTGGTATATCAAAGGAATCAACGCAGTAAAGGAAAAAAGATACTTCCGGGCGATTTACTCTCGCTTAAGGCAGATGGTTCAATGAAAGTATCTGCTGCCGGACGTAATTACCTTTGCTGGCTTACGAAGGATTTGATTTTTGTGAATACTCCGCTGGGAGATGTTATAAAAGACATGGAAAAGTGTTATAATGTTCCCATTGTTTTTGATAGCAAGTCGCTAAAAAGGGAAAAACTAACTACTCGTTTTACTGATAAGTCCTTGAATGAAGCTCTTGAAGTAATAGAATTAATTTTTGACTTGAGGGCGGATAAAAGGAGCGATAATAATATTGTATTGAGGACAAATTCACCACCTGAAGATGAATGATAAACTAGATAAAAAAGCGGTAACCAAAGGGTGTTTTCTTTTGGTTACCGTTTTTTTTGTTTTCATCTCAACCATTGCTCAGGGGCAAAAGCCACTTGACAAAAAGCTTTCAATTGTCAAAGAGCAAATTTCTGTTATTGACTTACTAAATCATATCGAGGAAAATTCTTCTGTTTATTTTTCCTATTCTCCCGATTCATTTCAAGGGGAGTTTTTGAAAGTAAATTTCATAGATCGAAAAGTTAGTTATATCCTCGATTTGGTGTTAAAGCCAGAATATACCTTTGTTTCAAATGGCAAAGAAATTATAATTTATAAGAACCGCGACTACGAAGAAAAAAAGCAAGCAGAAAGAAGTGAAGAATTGCCTCATGCAGAAAAAGCCATTGCTGAAGAATCGAAGGAAGATTTACAGGCACAGGACTTCAGAGTAAAATATGATACTGTTTACGTTACCACACATGACACGATCATACAAACCGATACTGTTTCTGTAAGAGATACCATGATTATAAGAGATACGGTTTATCTGAAAAAGGCTATCAAAAAACCATACAAGGATGGCGCGATTTTTAGAAATACCACATTAAGCGACATCCAAAATAAGAAATACTACTTTGAGATATTTGCCGGTCCCGGGTTCGAGACGAATACGTTTACCGGCGGAAATGCTGAGTTAGTAAATTTATATGAATCTGCTTACGAAAATATCCCTTCCATTGAGGCCGGAATGAAAGCCGGGCGTCATTTTGGGTCTTTCCTGCTGGAGGCGGGTTTAGGGATCAGGCAGGTACGCGAGGATTTTTCCTATACCTACTCGGTGCCATCAGACGCATACTATGAGATTGATACGGTTGATAGTTACTACACTTTAGAGAATCAGGATACCACATGGTATTATGTCACAGATTCCACCTTGCAAACTGAACCGGGAAAAGATGAAAATTATAGCAACCGGAATTACTATAC
>CAYFQK010000161.1:0-7810 GCA_964345255.1 uncultured Bacteroidales bacterium
TCCCAATTCTTTTTCCAGCAACTCTTTCATGGCATTGCCGGTAACATCATAGTGCCAGAGGTGGTTACCGAATTCGTCGAACTGGTTGAAGACCATCACGTCTTCGCGGGTTTTGCGTAATTCCCAGCATTTATCAAAGATCTCTTTTACGTTACTCTCACACCCCGGTGTGGCAATGACCTCTCCGGCTACTTTTGCCAGCCAGTCGAAGCGCTCTTTCGACATCCCTTCGGGCAGGATAGCAATCGACTCACAGGCCAGCAGCGCTGCATCGTAGGCTCCGCCGCGGCAGTAGTTTCCTGTGGAAGGCCATACGGCTTTGTGCTTTTTGGGGTTGAATTGCCCGGTAATCAGCCGCGGAGCAAGGCACCCGAAAGTGGCGCCAACCTTGTGAGCGCCGGTGGGGAACCATTTCCCGACAAGGGCAATAATGCGTGCATCTACACCGGTGAGCTCTGGTGGTAATTCAATGTAATTCACTCCCGAATAGCCGCCGCCACTGTGGGTAGGCTCGTTTTTCCAGGTGATGCGGAATAGGTTACGGGGGTGTATATCCCATAAACCGATGTTTTTTAATTCATTCTTGATATGATCAGGAATCAGTGTGGGATTCTTCATCTGTTCAAAGGTGGGGATGATGATATCGCGCTCCCGGCATATATCGGCGTTTTTCTTTCGTTGTTGTTCTTCTACTTTCAAATCTATCATATTCTTTCCTGGTTTTATGTTATTTCTTATCTCTTAAATGCTTCGTTTCTTTTCCATATCGAATAGCCTGTATTTCCGCTGCAATGGAAAGGGCGATCTCCCATGGGTTGTCGGTTCCCCCGATATCGAGTCCTACCGGAGAATAGACATTGGATAAATCGGGATTTTTGCCCGTTTCTTTTTTCAGACTTTCGATTAGTTCTTCACGGGTATTTTTCGACGCGACAATGCCGATGTAAGGCGTTTTAACATGTAATTGGAATATCTTATTTAAAATCGTACTGTCGTGTTTGTGCTGATAGGTGGCCAGTAAAAAATAAGGCTCCCGGCTAAATGTGGTATCATCCATATAACCACCGAAATCGGAATGCACCTTTTCCCCTTCCTTAGTGAGCGCATCAATCATTTCCCGGCGATCATCAATAATCGTCACATTCAAATCCAGCTTGCCAAGTAATTCGAACAGGGCTTTGCCTATATGCCCCGCGCCGAAAATATAGACTCGCTTTTGTTGAACTAAAGCTTCAAAAAACAGTGTGGCTGCCCCACCGCATGCCATCCCGGTTTTCGTTCCTTCACCTTCTTCCGGTGACAAGTTATAATGCTCGAGGGTATTTTCGCCGGATTGCATCACCTCTTTAGCCTTTTTTACAGCCAAATATTCCAGGTTTCCTCCTCCAACGGTTCCCGTTGAAGAACCATCGTCATACACCAGCATCTTGTTCCCTGCCAGAACAGGGCCTTCTCCTTCCTTGCTTACAACCGTTACCAGCACACCGTCTTTCTCGCTGCGCCGCAAATCCCACACTTTTTTATAAATATCTTCCATAAAATTTATTGCCTTATGTAATGCTCATTTCTAAGTGCTTGTTCCTTGTCTTTTTCTTCGGCTAACCACGTTACGAAAGCTTTTCCCTTCAGATATTTCACCGGTACAGCTTCCAGTACGTGCCGCTTTAGCAACTCATAATCAGTGACCAATGTACCGCAAATGGCATCTATTCCATAATCGAATAAAGCCGGTGACAGTGGAGTAGAAGGACCCATCACAATTTTGTAAGCACCCTCGCGAACGTATTGCATGATGTCTTCGAAGGTGTGGTTTATCAGTGCGGTACCGGTAATGACGGCGATATCCGCTTCGGGCATATGGGATTTTATATCCTTTTCTGTCAGATCGCCTTTTTGAGGGGCTTTTTCAAAAATAAACAGCCGCTCAGGTCCTTCAAGTCCTTCCAGAAAGGGGAAATGACCAATAACACCGACGGTTTTGCCTTGTCCTTTTTCAAGGATAAGGTTCTGTGCTTTGAGTTTTTTATAAGGCCGTTCATACAGTGACATTCCGGCATTAATGGCGGCCATGCCTATAGAGGCCTTCAGGGTGTTATCTGAAAATATAAACCCGGCCAGCTCCCGAAGATTCAGGCTTCTGAAATTTCCCGATTCTTCGATAGGTTTATGCGGACGGCTTCCCTTCAGTGTGCTGGCAATCCCCTGAGCACTGCCTGCCTTTACCAAAGTGGAGAAAGCCCCCACCAGCACTTCATCGACGGGAAGTTCCGGTATATCTTTTATGAGTTTATTCTGTATTTGCATATGTTATAAATCTTTTAAAGGATACAAGACATATACTCCAACTGCTTTTCTAATACGTTTAGTGTTTAAGTGCTTATGTGGTTACGTGTTTAAGTTCCACATTCCGAAATCTATTAAAAATTCTCATAAAATACTGATATGTAACTTATTTTCGGTTTTTAACTTAAACACCTAAACACTTAGGTACCTAAGCATTATTTAAAATCTTCTCTTCAATAAAATCCTCAATCAAATCCAGGCTGACGGCTTTGCGGTACTCTTTGCTGGACCGTGCATCATCAATGGGTCGAATGTGTTTTTCATAACCTTCCCGGATTTCCGGGATTTTGTTTTTTATTTCTTCTTTTGACAAACCTTTCAGAAGTCCTTCCAGCTGTTTATCCCTGACCACTTTCGGAGCCACTGCCCCTAAAGCGATGCGGATATCGGTGAGTTTTTTATCGCTGAACGCAGCTAATCCGGCAAAAGAAATTTTTGACAGCGCCATCGCCTTACGCGTGCCGACTTTTCTGTAGTATTCCACATCAAAATGTTCTTTTGGGATATGCACTTCGATCAACAGCTCATCGGATTGCAAGCAGGATTGCCCAGGGTTCGTGATGAATTCTTCCACCTGGATCTCCCTTTTTTTGTCAGCGCTTTTCAAAACAAGCGTTGCATCGGTGGCGTATAAAAACGGCAGGGTATCGGCAGCCGGCGAGGCATTACAGATGTTTCCGCCGATTGTAGCTACGTTTCTTGTCGTAACGGCTGCCATTTGCCTGGCAGTTTCCCGGATGAGGTATGGTAGTTGACTGTTATTTACCAGGTCATTTAACAAAACACCGGCACCGATAACGATTTTATCTCCATCTGTTCTCAGCGTTTTAAGATCTTCAATCATGTTGAGTAACAGTAATGGACTTTCAAAGCCAGGAGCCACACCACCTTCCCGCCTGTACTGTACCATCAGATCGGTACCTCCGGCGATTGGAATCACCTTCCCGGATTTCCGGATTTCAAGTGCTTCTTCCAGTGTTTTCGGGATATATCCTTCGCTCATCTTTCCTCCCGTTTTTGAACGGCCAGCCCTATGCCGTCGATGATCATATTGTACCCTGTGCAGCGACATAAATTTCCTGATATCGCATTTCGTATTTCTTTTTTAGTGGGGTTGGCCTTTTCTCTAAGCAACGCTTCTGTCGCTATCACCATTCCGGGCGTACAAAAACCACACTGCACTGCTCCGGATTTTCTGAAAGCTTTTTGTATGGCCGTAAAACTATCACTGTCGCGGATACCTTCGATCGTCTCTATGGCGTGCCTATGCACTCTACCCAATGGCAGGATACAGGACGCCACCGCTTTCCCGTCGAACAATACCGAGCAGGCTCCGCACTCTCCTTCGCCGCAGCCCTCCTTGAGACTTTTCAGGCCAAATTCATCCCGCAGCACATCAATAAGCCGATGCTCCGGTGGCCTTTCAACACTCACTTTGCTATGATTTAATGTAAACTCAATCTTCATTTTTTCCTGGTTTTTAAATATTCCGGCGTCATTGGAACCTGGTTCACATCGATATTCAATGCTTGTCCCACGGCCTCTGCCAAAGCCGGAGCCACGCCACTCAAAGGCAGTTCCCCGGCACATTTAGCGCCATATGGCCCGAATTCATAAGGATTCTCCACAAAATCACATTCAATTTCAGGGACATCCACCGAAGTGGGAATCGTGTAGTCCGTCAGATTCAGCTGATCGAGTTTGCCTCCCTGACTGGTCATTTTTTCCAGGTAGGCATAACCCAGCCCCTGCACCATGCCGCCTTGTATCTGGCCACGGATAATATCCTCGTCCAGTGCCACTCCAATATCATATATGCCCCAGAGTTTCTTTACTTTTACTTCGCAGGTTACCGGATCGGCTTCCACCTCCGCCACGTTAGCTCCCCATGAGTAAACCGGGTAAGCATCGCCCTGGAATTTTTCATCGTCCCAGGTCACATATTCCGGGTGTTGATAAACCTCTGAAACCTCTGCTTCTTCCTGATCCCAGTGATCCAGTAACTTATTGCAGGCTTTTTTAACCAACCCGCCGATAATCATGGCCGTTCGCGAAGCTACGGTGGGTCCTGAATCCGGGACGGTGTCGGTATCCTGGGGAGCAAAATCCACCGCTTTTTCAGGAATAGAAAGGCTGTGGGCCACTATCTTTACGAGCGTTGTGGCGGCGCCCTGTCCCATTTCCACATTGGAGGTGTAGATGCTAACATTTTTTCCCCGCTTTTTCAGGATGACTTTTCCGCTGATGCGCTCTTCCCCTCTGCCGGTAAATCCGCACCCATGGAGAAACAGCGAAATTCCGATTCCACGGTTTTTCCCTGGATTTGTCTTTTTTTGCTCATAGTCTGACATCCCGGTAATTTTATCTACGACTTCCCGGATTTTTACATCTGCCCACATTTTCCCTCCGGTTGAAGTCGTATCCCCTTTTTTCAGGAAATACTGCCTTTTGAAAGCCAGGCTGCTGACATCTGCTTCAGCTGCGAGCCGGATCATAAACTGCTCTATCCCGAAAAGGACCTGAGGAGCTCCAAAACCCCTGAAAGCCCCGGAAGGCACTTTATTGGTCTTCACTGCCCTTCCGGTTACATGAATATTTTGAAACCTGTAAACACCTGTAGCGGTAAACATGCCTCGCTGAAGTACAACAGGCGTAATCATGGCGTAAGCCCCTCCATCAAAAGTGATGTCGATATCTATCGCGGTAATTTCATTCTTTTCGTTAAGCGCCGCACGGTATTTGAGGAGAGAAGGATGCCGTTTGGTGGTGGCTTCAATGTCTTCTTTTCTGTCAAGGATCAGCCGGACCGGCCTTCCTGTTTTCAGCGATGCAACGGCAGCCTGAGCAGCTATCAGGGAAGGGTATTCCTCCTTACCACCAAAGGCCCCTCCAGTGACCACCTGAATAACCTGTATCCGGTCTTTTTCAAACCCCGTAGCTTCCACCAAAGCATTTTTTACAAAGTAAGGACATTGTATAGAACCGTAAACAGTGATTCGGCCATTCTGATATTGCGCGATCACACCATTGGTTTCCAGGTAAAGATGTTCGGGCTGTCCGGTACGGTATTCGTCCGTGATGATTTTATCTGCCTTTGAAAAAACAGCCTCCGGATTTCCTTTGGAATAATCGTATACCACATGCGTTGTATTTTCTGCCAAAGCTTTTTCCATATCTGTTGCAGCATACAGCTCCTCATATTCCACCTTTACCTGTTCAGCCAGCTCGGCGGTTTTTTCTTTAGAAGGGCCGGTGAGGATGAGAATGGGCTGACCGATGTAGTTTACCTCCTCTTCAGCAAATATCGGGTGGTCGGAGACGACGCTCTGCATGCGATTGTTTCCGGGGATATCATTTTTGTCAATTACCGAATATCCGTCCGGCAGTTCAGGAAGTTGAACGGCTTTAATCCTGGCGTGGGCTTTTTGGCTGCGCACTGTGCGGGCATACACCATCCCTTCCAATTCTAAATCACCTATATACCGAGCCCGCCCGGAAATCTTCAGGTCAGCATCCAGCCTTGGTATGGACGTACTTATTGATTTTTCCATCACTCTCTCCTTTCCAAAAATTTGGTTTTCACTCTTTCGTAATCATCATCTGTATCAATATCCAGCAGTATTCCTTCATCCTCCACTTCCACTACCTCGGTCTTGCGACTGTGAATAAAATCTCTCAGAATCCCATCTTCCGGCATGGCCAGGATTCCCTGCCTGCAATCACCGCGAAACAAAACCGGATGACCTTTTTTGCCTTTGTAGGAGGGGTTGACAATATCGCCGTCTGCAGCAAGGAGCCGGGTAAGGGTTTCGGGCCGTACCATCGGCTGATCACCCGGCAGGACAAAAAAGATGTCGTTGGTTAACGCTTCTACACCCTTTTGTACCGAGCTAAACATCCCTTTATCAAAGTCCCGGTTTACAACGACTTTTACGTCTTGTCGGTTCTGCAACACTTTTTCACACGCTTCGGCATTGTGTCCGGCCACTACAACCACTTTGTTGCATATCTCCAGCAAGACATCCACGGTATGCTCCAGCACGGTTTTGTCGCCCAGTGGCAGCGTCATTTTATAGCCGGACGTTCTTGAGGACCAGCCTGCTGCAAGTATTACGGCTTCAATCATCGATATCCTCCACTTTTTCAATTGGTTTCATCGGTATTTCCACAGCCTGACCGGCCGCATCAACGTCTTTCATTCCGTTGCCTGTAGCCATCAACACTACGGTAGCGTCTTTTGGAACCCGGTCTTTCATTTTCAAAAGTCCGGCCAGTGAGGCGGCCGAAGAGGGTTCCACAAACAAACCGGTGGTTGTGGATAACTCTTTCTGTGCCTCCAGAATTTCCTGGTCGGAAACCCGGATGCAGCTTCCTCCCGTTTCTTTTAGGTTTTTAATGGCATAGTATCCGTTTGCCGGAACATCCACGCCGATTGAGTCGGCAATGGTGCCGGCTTGTACCGGTTCGCCGAAACCGCCCTTTTCAAATGCCCTTGTCACAGCATCACTGTTTTCAGACTGCACAGCAATAATTTGCGGAAATTTTCCGCTCCATTCCAGCTTTCTCAGGTCTTTGTATCCTTTGATGATTCCACTAAGGACAACCGCATCGCCGGTCGGGACAAAGATGTAATCGGGTGTCCTTTTCAGCTGATGACACAGTTCAAAAGCTGCCGTCTTTTTCCCTTCTATCGTCAGTGGATTATATCCGGTGTTGCGGTTCAAAGCTTTCCCCCGCGGGTTGTACTGCATCGATAGCTGAAAGGCATTGTCGTAGCTGCCTTTTACCAGGAGCACGCGCGCTCCGTATTGCAGTGACTGGATGAGCTTGGCTTTAGGAACATTTTCCGGGACAAAGATCGTAACCTTCAGTCCGGCGGCCGCTCCTATACCGGCCATGGAGGAAGCGGCATTTCCGGTGGAAGCCACCGTAATGTTTTGAATCCCCCACTTTTTCGCGAAAGCGGCCACCAGCCAGGAAGCCCGGTCTTTGTAGGAGCCTGTTGGATTCCGGGTGTCATCTTTGATCAAGAGATTGGGTAAGCCCAGTTTTTTCTGAAGATTGGCCGGGCTCCACAGCGGAGTATTCCCAATGGGTATCTCAGGGAAGTAAGATTTCTCAATGGGTAGCACATCAAAAATGGAACTGCTTTCCGAAAAAGTGCCTTTCATCTCCACTTCCAAGATTCCGCGCAGAGGCCGGTTTTGCTCCTGCTTTTTCCGGCAAACGGGGCACAGCATCATATCCTGTTCTATCGGATATTCTTTTTCACACTCGCTGCATTTGTAAACAAATTCCATTTTCTTTTTTTTGAATTTTAGCTTCCGTCTAAAAAGCCTTCAACATGCTTATTTTTATCTTTTTACCCCTAATCGCTAAAAATCAGCAGTCTGAAAAAGTCCCCTTTAGGGGATTTAGTGTCTTAATTTTTAAATTGTTGCTTTTTTTGGCATAAATTACAAATGAC
>CAYFQK010000162.1:0-7752 GCA_964345255.1 uncultured Bacteroidales bacterium
TAAAAACAATCTTTTAATAAAAGATTAATATTCATGATTTTAACAGAAATGCGAACCTTGAGTTCTTAATAAACCTCAGATAATGGAAAAAAACAAATATAAAATTCTCCTGGTCGACGATGAAGCGGATGTTCTTGAATTTGTAGGCTACAATTTAAAGCGGGAAGGTTACACGGTCTATACCGCTCAAAACGGAGAGGACGCCATAAAACAGGCCAAAGAAGTGCTCCCTCACCTTACGCTCCTTGACGTGATGATGCCTAAGATGGATGGCATGGAAACCTGTGAGGAGCTGCGGAAAATACCGGAGGTAAAAGATTCTATCATTGTTTTTCTTACGGCCCGCGGAGAGGACTACTCACAAATAGCCGGATTTGATGCAGGAGCCGACGATTATGTCACCAAACCCGTTAAGCCCAAAGTGCTGATAAGTCGTATAAAAGCGCTTTTGCGCCGGCAAAGTCCCCAAAATGAAAAAGACACCCCCGGCAATAAAATTGAGCTTGATAATCTTATCATTGACAAAGACCGTTACGTTGTCATCACAGATAAGGAAGAGGTCACCCTTCCCAAAAAAGAATTTGAATTGCTATCTTTGCTTTCATCCAAGCCGAATAAAGTTTTTACGCGTGATGAGATTTTCACCCAGATATGGGGCAACAATGTTATCGTGGGAGATCGCACCATCGATGTGCATGTAAGAAAAATCCGCGAAAAAATCGGACTGAAAAATATTAAGACAGTAAAGGGGGTGGGTTATAAATTTGAAACCTAATCCACCCGGCTAAAAATGTGAGAAGGGATACATGAAATTTTCAGACCCTACAAAATTATCGCTGACCATAGGAATAGTGATAAGCCTGCTTTTCGTAATCTTCGAGATCACGCTGAATACAGTGACCGAATTGGGACTCAACTGGTACTTAATCGCTGGCGGCGGTGTCTTTTTCTTTATCATCATATTTTTTATCATCAGGTACTCGGTAGAAAACTTTATCTACGAAAAAATCCGGGTGATTTACAAAACCATACATCAGTTCAAAAAATCTCCGCAGGAGCCTAAAAAGCCCACACTGGAGCATGATGCTTTAGAGAAGGTCAACCAGGAAGTAATGAGGTGGCAAAAAGATACACACCAGCAGATAGAGGATTTAAAACAGAGCGCGCAATACCGGCGTGAATTTATAGGGAATGTTTCACACGAGCTGAAAACCCCTATTTTCAATATTCAGGGATATATCCTTACCTTGCTGGACGGCGCGGTGGATGATCCGCAAATCAACAGGCAATATCTCGAAAGAACGGAGGCCAGCGTCAACCGTTTGATAAATATCGTTGAGGACCTTGAAGATATTTCGCAACTGGAATCAGGGGCACTGAAGCTCAAAGAAGAAAAATTCGATGTTGTGGAATTGGCTAAAGAAATTGTCGATCAGCTGGAAATGAAAGCCAAAAAGAGAGGAATTAAGCTCTACTTCAGGAAAAAATATGACAAATCCATCCGCGTGATAGCCGACCACCATCGCATAAAGCAGGTATTTACCAACCTTATCGATAATTCAATAAAATATGGCCGCGACGGGGGAGCCACAAAAATCAGTTTCTTCGATATGCATGATCATATTTTATGTGAAGTAACCGACGATGGGCCGGGGATCCCGGGCGAAAGCCTCCCACGCGTTTTTGAAAGGTTTTTCCGGACGGACAAAGCCCGCTCGCGCGAAAAAGGGGGTACAGGACTGGGGCTGGCCATTGTTAAACATATCATCGAAGCTCATAACCAAACGATCAATGTAAGAAGTAAAGAGGGCACAGGAACCACTTTTGCCTTTACCTTAAAAAAAGCCTGATTATTTCCTGCGTTCGGTGGTAAACAATACAAGGTCGTACATAGCTGCCCGGTATTCACTGTCAGCAAAATCCTCCAGCATCAGCAAGGCTTTATCGCGATACTCGGCCATTTTTTTCCCGGCGTATTCGATGCCTCCACCCGCTCTGACAAAGTCAATGATTTCTTCCACCCGCCGCGGATTGTTGTTATGCTTTTTCACCCCGCGAATAAGCCACTTTCGTTCTTTGGCAGTCACATTATTAAGGGTATAGATCAGAGGAAGCGTCATTTTTTGCTCTTTAATATCAATTCCATTGGGCTTACCCGTTTTATTTATTTTACCATAATCAAAGAGGTCATCCTTAATCTGGAAAGCAATACCAAGGGTTTTTCCAAATTCCCTCATTTTATTCACCTCCGACTCGTCGGCGCCTACCGATGCTGCGCCGGCAGCACAACAAGAAGCAAATAAGGATGCGGTTTTCTTTTCAATGATATCAAAATAAACGGGCTCTTCTATATCAAGCCGGCGGGCTTTTTCTATCTGTAGAAGTTCTCCTTCACTCATCTGGCGCGTGGCTTCAGAGACGATCCGCAGCAGATTGAAGTCTCCGTTATCTACTGCCAGCAGCAAGCCTTTGGAAAGAAGGTAATCTCCAACCAGCACAGATATTTTGTTTTTCCATAAAGCATTTAACGAGAAAAACCCTCTGCGGGTATTGGAATCATCCACCACGTCATCATGTATCAGGGTAGCTGTATGCAGAAGCTCAATCAGAGAAGCGGCCCTGTATGTGGAAGCATCCGGTTTACCGCTGATAATATTAGCAGACAAAAAAACCAGCAAAGGTCGCATTTGCTTTCCTTTCCGCTTTATGATATAGCGTGTGACTTTATCTAAAAGCGGCACTTTGCTTTTCATGGAGGCTTTGAAAGATTTTTCAAAATCCTCTATCTGTCCTTTTACTGGTGCTTTGATTTCCTTAAGATTCCTCATAGAGACTTCCCAAAATTACATTTTTACGCGCAATTTTCCACATTGCTCCCCTCAAATAAACACACGAAAAAATCATTAAGTTTGCGCCAAATTACTTTTATGGCTATTTTATTTGATGATATCGTTTTTGGACCCGTCCATAGCAGGAGGTTTGGCACTTCTCTGGGAATAAATCTTCTTCCGGTGGATTACAAGTTTTGCACCTTCAATTGCATCTACTGCGAATGCGGATGGACCTATAAAGACAAGGTGAAAAAGGGAGACCTGCCCCGTTTTGAAGCTATTAAACAAGCCATGAAAGAATCTTTCTCCGGCCTTGCAAAAAGTCCCGATAACATCACTTTTGCCGGTAACGGCGAGCCAACAGTACACCCTGATTTTGCAGAAATTATTGAAGAAACTATCCGGCTGCGTAATGAATTCCTCCCGGAAGCGAAAATAACCGTACTTTCCAATGCCTCTCAGTTACATAAACAAAAAATATTCAACGCCCTTAAAAAAGCAGACAATAACGTGCTGAAGCTGGATGCGGGTTCCGAAGAGATGTTCAGGCTGATCAATAATCCGGCAGGCGGGCTAACCTTAAAAAAGGTGATCTCACATCTCAAAAAATTCACCCGGGAGGAGCTAACGATACAGACGCTTTTTTTAAGAGGTTTTATTGACGGAAAAAAAGTGGACAATACCTCCGGCGAGGAGATTGATCTATGGCTGAGTCATGTAAAAGAAATAAATCCGCAAAAAGTCATGATATACAGTATAGACCGGGAGCCTCCTGCTAAACATCTTGAAAAAATTGGGTTTGAAAAACTGAAAGCTATTTCCGGGAAAATAGAAAGGGCAGGAATATCTACCGAAATCTATTAATTGCTGTTAGTAGCCTTTTAATTATATATTCTCTATAACGCCCTTCAATCCGTTTGAGAAGAAAATTACCCGAACAATAGCCGGGGGCTGCTTGTTGTCTTCGAAAAATTAATTATGTGGAAAGAAGAAAATAACAAGCTAGAGCGAACTTTTAAGTTCGATAATTTTGTTCATGCTTTTTCATTTATGACCCAGGTAGCGATGCTGGCCGAAAAAATGGACCATCATCCCAATTGGGAAAACACCTACAACCAGGTCACCATCCGGCTGACTTCTCATGATGCCGGAGATGTTGTAACTGACAAAGATCGCCAGCTGGCATCTGCTATCGATAAATTGATATAACGCCAGCGCCTGGCCGGGAATTTCATTGTATTTTTGAACTGAAATTAAAACAAAAAAGTCATGCTGGACTACCCGGTCAAAGTATTGGTGGCTTTTGGTGAAACCTTCAGAGGCAAACGCGACTTTCAGGAATGGCTGGCCAAAAACAATTATCCTGAGCTGGCTGCCCTTTCAAGCGCCATCAGGGGTAGTACAGATGCTTTCGACTGGCTTTCAAAGAATGGTTACAAGCATCTGGCTGCCCTGGATTCAGCTATCGACAACAGCGTTAGTGCCTCCGACTGGCTACGTAAAAACCATTACCATTTCCTGGCCACCTTCGCCGATGCCTGCAACAAAGATCAAAGCGCTATCGACTGGCTGCATAAGAACGATTTATCGGTTTTCATTTTCCTGGTCTCAAGGATTAATGAATTCAGGGACAATCAAATCTTTGACGTTCATAAATTACATTTTTAAAGTCATCGCCACAACCCAAGGTAATCGGGAGGAAAATTCAAGGCATGAATCAAAAAAATATCCCGCCTGTCTTTTTATCATGACACGGCGGGATACCTAAAACCATCAATTATTTTCTAACTGCACTCTGAAAACCCGCAATTACTGCAGGTCAGGCAACCTTCTTTATATTCAAGCGCACCCTCCATTTGGCAGGAGGGACATGTTTTCTCTGCTTTTTCGCCGTCGGGAATATAACGCTTAAGTGCACGCACCACCCCATTTTTCCATGTATTAAGCGATTCGCCCTTCAGGCTTAGATTGTCAATGAGATTCATCGCATGTTTAATGGGCATACCGTGGCGGAGCACCCCTGAAATTAGCTTGGCGTAATTCCAGTATTCTTTATTGAACGAGCGCGAAAGCCCTTCAACGGTGATATTATAGCCTTGTTTATCTTGGAATCTAAAATCGTAACGGCTGTTGCCATCTTCCAGGCGCTGTTTTATCACCCAGCCTCCTTCAACCCATTTGGGAAGATAAAAGTCATCAGCACGTCCGGTAAAAATTTCGTAGGGCTTACCATCCAGTAAACCTACTACCGCCAGCCAGCTTTCATAAGCATTCTGGAACCTCACCAGGTCGGCATTCAATATTTTGGGGCGTTTGGGGGCATGGGTCTCCTTAAAACGCACAACCTGCTCGCTGGATTTGCTTTCTTCTTCATTGACCAGCACCCCTGAGCGGCTGCCATCCCTGTAAATAGTCATTCCTTTGCAACCACTCTTCCAGGCCGTTTCATAAACATCGCTGACCAATTCTTCAGTAACATGATTGGGAAGGTTAACTGTTACACTGATAGAGTGGTCTACCCACTTTTGAACCGCGCCCTGCATCTTCACTTTAGAAACCCAATTGATGTCGTTGGAGGTAGCCTTGTAATAGGGAGACTTAGCTACTACTTCATCCAACTTTTCCTTGCTGTAATGACGCACTTCTTCTACATCGTAACCATTCTTTTCGAGCCATTTAAGGAAGTTATGATGAAAAACATTGTATTTTTCCCAATAATCGCCCAGATCATCCTTCGTGGCATGCTTAACGCTGGAATCATTAGGGTTGACTTTTCTCTTACGGGTATAAGAGATAAGATACGCCGGCTCAATCCCGGAGGTGGTTTGTGTACAGATGCTTACACTTCCGGTAGGCGCAATGGTGAGCAAAGCAATATTGCGGCGGCCGTACTTTTTCATATCCTCAATGATTTGCGGATCGACCGTGGCAATGCGTTTAATAAACGGATTATTTTCTTCCTTTTTATAATCGAACACCGGGAAGCTCCCCCGGTCTTTGGCCAGGTTTACTGAAGAACGATAGGCCCCGGTAGCCAGGGTTTTGTGCACCTCTACAGAAAACTGCGTGGCCTCGTCCGTGCCATAAATCAACCCCAGGGCCGCAAGCATATCCCCTTCGGCTGTAATGCCAATGCCTGTTCTTCGCCCCTGCTTGCTCTTTTCTTTTATTTTCTGCCATAGTTGACGTTCTATGCGCTTGGTCTCTTCATCCTCGGGATCGTTATCTATTTTTTCAAGAATTGCATCCACTTTTTCAATTTCCAGATCAATAATATCATCCATCATCCTCTGGGCTAAGGCCGCATGCTTGCTGAATAAGTCAAAATCAAAATAAGCATCTTTAGTAAACGGATTTTGCACATACCCAAACAGATTTATGGCCAGTAGCCGGCAGCTATCGTAGGGACATAGCGGAATCTCTCCACAAGGATTGGTCGACACCGTGTTAAATCCTTCTTCTCTATAGCTGTCAGGCACCGACTCGTTAATAACGGTATCCCAGAATATTACACCAGGCTCTGCCGAAGCCCATGCATTATGTATAATTTTTTTCCAAAGCCGTCTGGCATCAATTTCTTTCACCACTGAGGGATTCTCAGCGTGAATAGGATATTGCTGCTTGTATGTTGTATCATTTACAACGGCGCGCATAAATTCATGGTCAACTTTGACCGATACGTTGGCCCCGGTCACTTTATCTTTCTCCATCTTTGCGTCAATAAAATGCTCTGCATCAGGGTGTTTTATGGATATTGTGAGCATTAACGCTCCCCGGCGCCCATCCTGGGCCACCTCGCGGGTAGAGTTGGAATAACGCTCCATAAAAGGAACAATACCCGTGGAAGTTAACGCGCTGTTCTTAACAGGACTCCCTGATGGACGGATGTTGGACAAATCATGGCCAACACCTCCCCTGCGCTTCATCAACTGCACCTGCTCCTGGTCCAGCTTTAATATCCCACCATATGAGTCGGAACTGCCCTCGGGATTTCCGACCACAAAGCAATTGGAAAGCGAAGAGATTTGAAATGGATTCCCTATTCCTGCCATAGGACTGCCCTGGGGGACAATGTGATTGAACCCTTTAAGCGCCTCATAAATTTCTTCCTCCTTCAGGGGATTAGGGTATTTATTTTCAATACGTGCTATTTCTTTTGCAATGCGCCGATGCATTTCGTCGGGAGTCTTTTCATAAATGCGCCCCTGGCTGTCCTTCAATGCATATTTATTCATCCAGACATTGGCTGCCAGTGAGTCACCATTAAAATATTCGGTGGCTGATGCCTTTACCTCTTCAGGTTTGATTTCTTTAAGCTCTTGAGCTTGAGGCCATTCAGGACGTTTACGTTTTGCTATCATATCTTCGTAATAGCCCGATTCTGCCGTTCCGCTTTCTACCTTTCGAGATGTTAGTTCGTTATCCATTTGCGTGTGCAGTTTTTATATAAATAATAAATTCACTAAAATTTTTTAGCTAATTTACATTTAGATAACCGAATAGTTAAGGGGTCATTGTCATTAGTTATTAACAGGCTTTATTTAAGTATTTGAAGGTAAATACATAGAAAATTGAAAACTATCACACCCTTTTTTTTGTGAAACAGGCATCTTCATCTGTTTGTTTTTATATGCCGATTACAGGCCGCTAAAGCAAATACAATTTACAAATTATTTCCCTGTCTTAACCAGAATATCACAGTATTAACAAGGTTTTGCCATTTCACATCTTTTCAACAACCATTTTCAGGCTCATCTTTTATCCTTCCTCTGAAAACAATACATTGAAGATAACAAAACCCGGTTTTTTTATTTTTTGCGACACTGTCTCGATAAGTAATTTATGTTACGCTATCCCAATTTGGAAAAAGCAAGTATAATATTTTTTTCAATAAAAGCAATACTTTAAGTTGTTTTTCGTT
>CAYFQK010000163.1:0-7745 GCA_964345255.1 uncultured Bacteroidales bacterium
ACCACATCGCCGGGCCTGTATTGGTGATTATTGATTTGAATCGGCTCCTGTAAAACATATCGTTCCACGCCATGCTCTTCCAAAAGATTGATCAAATTCACCAGTTCACTTTTATCATGCTGGTTCTGAGGCATAATATAATAATAAGGCTTCTGAGTTTTGCCTCTGTCCACTTCTTTCTTGCACATATCATTCCGGAACTTGAGAATATCTTCCTTGTGATTGGCACACGACTTGATAATCGACATGGTGGATACGACTTCATAATCCATGATATCGCTTAACCTCCACCATCCTCCTTCCCAGGGCAAAGGCATATTAACACTTTTATCATATTCCGCCAGGCCTTTTCCCCAAACCGAAAGTTCATTCTCTTCCACATAAATGGGCGTGGCGTATTTTGCACTCGCAGCTTCGGTAAGAAAACTAATTACGTTTTTCCAGAGGGAGGTTTCTGTAGAGCCCGGCCAGTAGTTATCAAAAGCATAATGCTGGCTTATTCCGGCTAAATCCTTGTGCGTCATATCCTTGATCATATTCATTCCAAATATGCCGATCCAGTTCCATAAACCGGCATCTATGTTTTCTGCTATGGGATCATGATTGGGGGGTACAAAGTACCTCGGACCGGTAGAGCCCATCTGATGCTTTTCTACCATGACCTGGGGAAACCATGTATGACTGAATATTTTGGAGATCGCCTTGTTTTCTTTCTGGTTCAGAGTAACAAAATCGCGATTGATGTTATGTCCGACATACTTATGATAAACCCCGGGCATAGAGCTGCCTTCATATTTGGTATTCTTGTATTTATTGTAATGGTTGACAATCATGTCCATCCCATCAGGGTTGTGGCTTGGGTTCATCATATAAACCACATCTTTCATCCAGCTGGTAGTGTCAGGATCCTGAGTTGTCAGAAGCTTGTGAGCTATCAACGGAGCGGCTTGCGAGGGCCCTACTTCATTGGCATGCATCGACAGGGTGGCCACAAAGAAAACTTTTCCATCCCGAACGTATTCCTTTCGCTTTTCCTTACTTAAGTTGTGGTTAAGGGCCAATTCTTTGTTTATATTCTTCAACTTGTCGAGATTCTGAATATTATCGGGATGCGAGAAAAATGCCACATACATAGGCTTTCCCATAGGAGATTCGCCTATTTTTTCCATTTTCATCCGGGGAGAAGCCTTTTCCATTTTTTTCAGATAGTCAATTAGCGAGTTATAATTAAAAAGCATTTTATCGGCCCCGGGTTTAAAGCCGAAATGCTCCGACGGTTTGACTATATTATTTTGACTAAAGGCGGTTAAAAAGGAAAATAGCAGTAAAGCCGCTAAAACTGATTTAATAGTAAATGAATCTTTCATAAATAAAAAATTAGATAGTAGTCATTCAACAAAAATATCAATTTTAGGATACCGAAGTGTTAAAGCTGTAATTTTGTCAAGCTTTTGCCAAAAGGTAAATGGCTATAAGCGCCAGGATTACACCGATCCAGTTGGCTTTGTTGATGCGTTCCCTGAAAAACAAATAGCCGATAATGGTGGCGAGAGCCACCACACTTATGTTATAAATTGGAACGATAACCGACACCGGAATCTCCTCCATCCCCCTTAAAAAATAGAACGTGGAGTACCAGTTAAAAATCCCCAGTAGAGTTCCTGCGATAATGTTTCTGATATGGAAGGTAAACACCAACTTTCTATCAGAAATCAGTGATACAATAAATCCGATGATGAGCGCTACAAGGAAGGCGGTAGCCAGAAATAATACAAATTCTCCATTAATATAAAAATGCTGTGATACTTTGAGCATAGAATCATTAATACCTACCGCCAGAAAAAGAAGTATCGGGAGATAAATGTATCGCTTGTCCACATCAACACCTTTATCCCGTTGAAATGAAAGGTAAAAGGCCGTCAGTCCGATAATAATACCAGCTATTTTAAACAGGTTGATTGCATCGCCAAACACCAGAAAACCAAGAGAGGCGGGGATAACTACCGACATACGGCTTGCGATACCCGTTACAGCTACACCGGCTTTTTGGGCCGACATAGCAAAGAAGTTGAAAGCAATAATCAGGGTGAATCCCACGATAATCGCAGCCCAGAACCAGCTTTTCCCCGGAAATTCAAGAAAGTTGACTTTCTCAATGACCGTGGAGTAACCCAGCGCAGAGGCTACAAAATAGTTGGTAGTAATGGCAGGAAGTTTTTTTATGTTATATTTATCAAACAATCGGAAAGTAACGATTATCAGGGTGGAAGCAATTATAGCGAGAATTAGAAATATCATGGTTTGCCTTTTTACAAGTGCAATATTAGGGGGTTTCTCCATTTTTTAAAAACCAGGGGTCAAATTAAAATAGAAATGCAATGACATTCAGCATAAAAGAACTGAAAAATTATTTGAGAAGTGAGCTGAGCAATACCTATCCAAAGGAAGAGCTTGAACAAGTGATATTTATTATAACCGGGCATATAACCGGATACAACAGAGCTGAACAGGTATTGCAAGCCTCAGAAAAGCTGGATGAAAATACTCCTGGTCGCGTGGAAAAAATTATAAGCCGGCTCAAAAAACAAGAGCCTGTGCAGTATGTGCTTGGCTCCACGGAGTTTTATGGGTTTCCTTTTTATGTCAGCAAAGGTGTTTTAATTCCAAGAAGAGAAACAGAGGAACTTGTCCGGTGGGTTTCCGAAGTTTTGCAAAGGGAAGAAGAAAAAACATCTTTGCTGGATATTGGTACGGGCAGTGGATGCATTGCCATCTCCCTGAAAAAACTTTTTCCCCGCCTAAAAGTGCAAGCCTGGGATGTATCCGGGGAGGCTTTATCAGTTGCTAAGAATAATGCCAAATTAAATAATGTCACCGTCGAATTCGAAAACAAGGATATTTTGGAGGAAGCTACAGATAAAAAATTTGATGTAATTGTCAGCAACCCCCCATATGTATTGGAATCAGATAAAAAACAGATGAACCGGAACGTTTTAGCTTACGAGCCCGGTGAAGCGCTTTTTGTACCGGATGATGAAGCCCTGAAGTTTTATCATGCTATTGCAGTATTCGCCTCATCAAATCTTAAAGAGAAAGGGACGCTTTTCCTGGAAATTCATGAGGAAAAAGGCAATGAAATTGAAGGCCTTCTGAAAAAATATGGCTTTTCTGAAATTGATCTGAAAAAAGATATGCAGGGGAAACCCCGGATGGTGAGAGGGCGGATGAGTTGATTTTTTGATGTGATGATACGATTAGTCTTTTTCATGTTAAGTTAATATTAAAGAAAAGCCCGGTAACTTAACGCATACTTAAACCTGTTTTAATATCCACTTATTATCTGACATGTTCTTTTGCAAACGTAAATATGAGGAACATGAATCAAAAATCATACAAATTTAATTCTATTATGAAAAAAGTAAACTTTAAATTGCTGGCGATGTTTTTCGCCGCCGTAGTAATGAGCGTATCCATGGTATCATGCGATGACGATGATGACGACAATGTTGATCCCGATCCGGATCCACAACCTCAGGGAAATGTAGTTATCAAAGAAAACATTTCGGAAAACACTACCTGGACGAGCGACAATGTTTATCAATTGGGCGGTCGTATTGCGGTAGAGGATGGTGTAACACTGACCATTGAACCCGGAACAATTATTAAAGGGGAAGCCGGTGCCGGCTCTAATGCTACTGCGTTGCTCGTAGCCCGCGGAGGTAAACTTATGGCAGAAGGTCAGGCCGATGCTCCTATTATCTTTACTTCTGTAGCTGATGAGATTACGCCTGAAGATGTAGCGGATGGCAACTTCGGAAGCCCGAACCTTGACCCGAATATTGACGGCCTTTGGGGTGGTGTAATTGTATTGGGTGATGCTCCCATTTCTGCTTCTAATGAAAGTGGCGATGTCAACGAAATCCAGATTGAAGGTATCCCTACCTCCGATGCAAACGGATTGTATGGTGGAAACAACGAAGCTCACGATGCCGGTGTTATCCGCTATATTTCTATCCGCCACGGCGGCGCTAATATCGGTGCCGGTAATGAAATTAACGGACTTACATTAGGCGGTGTTGGAACCGGAACTACAGTTGAAAACGTTGAGGTAGTTTCTAACCAGGACGACGGTATCGAATGGTTTGGCGGAACGGTAAACGTTAAAAACGCTTTAGTCTGGAATGTAAACGACGATGGCATTGACGCCGACCAGTCATGGGCCGGAACACTCGATAACTTTATGGTGATTACTCCTGCCGGACACAATTTTGAACTTGATGGCCCTGAAGGTTCTATGGAAGCCGGTTACACGCTGAAAAACGGGATTGTTTATGCTAACAGTGATGACCGTAACTCAGGAGACCTGATTAATTACGACGACAACACTATCGTACACATGGAAAATATTTTCATCACCAATATCAACGAAGGTCAGGTTGTGGATGTTAATCCTTCTGACGCTCCCGGAGTTACTTTCAGCAATGTTCTTTTTGATGTGTCTGCAGAAAATCTGTCAGATTACATTACAGGTGGTGTTGTACCGGAAGGAATTGAGGCAGGACAAAACCCGAACGGAGTAGATACCAGCGTATTTGGATGGACCTGGGCTGCTCAGTATGGCGCATTTTAAATCAAACCACTCATATCAAATTATTGAAAAATAAGGTAGTAGACAATAGATTGCTTTAATGAAAGAAAACAGGCCGGATTAAAAATTTCAGGGCCTGTTTCTTTCTTTTTATAAAAAACCAAATTATCTATGAAACCATTGCTTTTGAGCTTGTTAATGTTATTCTCTGTGATAAGTCATGCGCAGAAAGGCACAATCAGAGGTACTGTTTATGAGGACAAAACAGGAGAATCGCTGGTGGGCGTAACGGTATTACTGAAAGGAACCACCACCGGAAGCATAACCGATTTGGACGGGGAGTTTTCGATTAAGGCTGATCCGGGAAGCTATGATCTGAGGCTTTCTTACATTTCTTTTCAAACCATGACAATTGAAGATGTAGAGGTGCAATCCGGCGAAGTGACTTTGCTACCGGAGCTGCGGCTTAAAGAAAGTAACCTGGAACTGCAGGAGGTGGTTGTGAGCGCTACGGCTATCCGCTCCTCCGAGTCGGCTCTGACCACGGTAAAGAGAAAATCGGCTACCATTATTGATGGAATATCGGCCGAAAAAATCAAGCTGATTGGCGATGCCACAGCAGTGGAAGCGGTAAAGCGTGTTACAGGGGTATCAATAGAAGACGGGAAGTATGTTTATGTGAGAGGACTGGGCGACCGGTACTCCAAAACCATGTTAAACAATGTGGATATTCCGGGCTTAGACCCCGACCGCAATACCCTTCAAATGGATATATTCCCTTCGGGATTGATATCGAATATGGTGGTGAGCAAAAGCTTTTCGGCTGAAATGCCGGCAGACTTTACCGGTGGCTTGCTGAATGTTGAAACGAAAGCCTTCCCGGAAAAAAAGATACTGAATGTTTCAGTAAGCACGGCATATAATCCGCAAAGCAATCTGAATGAAGATTTCTTGCTTTATGACGGTGGCGACACCGACTTTTTGGGTTTTGACGACGGGACCCGTGCTCTTCCTGCAAGGGCCCAATCCAACAACATACCCACGCCTGTCAGCGGGGCCAACCCGGAAGAGGTGAAGTCGTTTGTTACGGACTTCAATCCTCAATTGGGTGCCAAACCCCAAACTTCGTTTATGGACATCAGCGCAGGTTTCTCTATCGGCGATCAAATTGAGCTGTCAAAAGATAATGAGAATTCAAAGTCATCACCAAAACTGGGATATATCTTTTCTTTATCGTATAAAAACGGGTATCAGTTTTATGATGATGTGGCCTATGGCGAATACCAGCGTTTTATTGACCCTCAGAAGTATGAGATGCGGTATGCTACCATCCAAAACGGGCAGATGGGAGAAAACAACGTGCTTGTAGGGGCTTTGGGTGGTTTAGCCTATAAAAATAACCTGACCAAACTCAGGCTTACGGTTTTGCACCTGCAAAACGGCGTAAGCAAAGCAGGAACGTTCTCTATTGATAATGACGGAGCTGCCGTGGGACAATCAGGCTATTTTGCCGATTCAGACAACCTGGAATACAACCAGCGCTCCTTATCCAATGTAATGCTGCATGGAACCCATCTTTTTAAGGAATCTGGCTGGGAGATAGATTGGCGTGTTTCTCCAACATATTCCTCTTCAGAAGACCCGGATATCCGGAAAACGGCGTTTACGGTTACCTCTTTAGATACTTCCTTTAGCGCCGGCGCCGGCGGAAACCCCTCGCGCATCTGGCGTTCGCTCAGCGAAATTAATACAACGGCCAAAATTGATGCAACGAAAAAATATCAATGGCTTGATGAAGATGCGGTGTTTAAAGCCGGACTCAGTCATAATTTCAAATACCGCGATTATGAGATTCTGTTTTTCGATATGCAATTCTTTGGGAATCAAAACTGGGATAACCCCGACCAGAGTGATGTTTTAAACGAAGAGAATATTTATCCGAACAGCCCCAACAGCATTTATTATCAGTCAGGTAACAGTGATCCTAATCCTAATGCCTATGAATCTAATGTGCAGAATTTCGGGTTTTATGTTTCCAATGAGTTTAAGCCATTGCCCGGACTCAAAGCCATTTTAGGCTTGCGGGCGGAGAATTATGTGCAGCGCCATACCGGAAGGGATCAAAACTATGCCAGCGGTAATACGGCTTCGGGTATCAACCTCGACAATGAAAAGGTTTTGGAGTCGTTTGATGTGTTCCCATCGGCAAACTTTATTTATGCACTCAATGAAAAGCAAAACCTCAGAGCTACTTATTCACGTACAATCGCAAGGCCTTCTTTTAAGGAGCTTTCCTTTGCTCAAATTGCCGACCCAATCACCAACCGGATTTTCAATGGTAGTCTTTTTACCTATTCTGACTGGGACGGGGAGCTGGAATCCACTTACATTGATAATGTTGATTTGCGCTGGGAGTTGTATTTGGATAACGGCCAGATGTACTCTGTCAGCGCGTTTTATAAAGCTTTTGATAAACCGATTGAACTGGTCAGGATACCGGAGCAACAAACCAGTACGGAATATCAGACCCGAAATGTGGGTGATGGACAGGTGTATGGCCTGGAAGTGGAATTCAGAAAAGACCTTGACTTTATTGCTCCTGCCTGGAAAAAGCTGAATGTAAGCGCCAACCTTACCTTAGTAGAATCGGTTATCGATATGGCTGAAACCGAATTCAATTCCCGTAAAACCTATGAAAAGGAAGGGGAAACTATTTCAGACACACGCCAGATGGCCGGACAGTCGCCCTATGTAATCAACGGCGGAATTACGTATACCCACCGCGAAGCCGGTTGGGCGGCCGGGGCATTCTACAATGTAAAAGGCCCAACACTCGCCGTGGTGGGGATGGGGTTATTTCCGGATGTGTATGACGAGCCTTTCCACAGCCTGAACTTCAGCCTGAACAAGTCGCTCGGCAAAAACCAAAACACCACAATCGATTTTAAGGTATCCAATATCCTGGATCAAAAAAGAGAGAGTGTTTATCAATCATACCGGGCAACGGATCAGATTTATAATCTTTTAAATCCGGGAACAACGTTTAGCCTGGGAATAAGTCATGATTTTTAATCTATTTTAAGTTAAATTTGCTTTATGAAATATCAACTGTTGAAATCAATATTATTTATCGCACTATTACTGCCTGTAGTCGCAG
>CAYFQK010000164.1:0-7729 GCA_964345255.1 uncultured Bacteroidales bacterium
AATGTTTTGAATTTGTTTTTTTTACTTTGGAATTTATTTGTAATTTGTCTTTTGTAATTTATGCCAAAAAAAGCAACAATTTAAAAATTAAGCGCCTAAAGCCTACCCCACAAACTCCATCTCGGTTTGCTTGGTGGTTTTTTCACAATAGTGGCACTTTAGCCTTATGCCTTCTCCCTCGCGAATGTACACTTTGAATTTCGGGTTGACGCTTTGATGGTTTGTCACGCACTTTGGATTGATGCATTTGACGTATCCGCCGATTTCCTCGGGCATCTCAACCTTCCGCTTTTCCACTACCTTGTAATCCTTGATGGTAATAAGACTGGCATTAGGTGCCACCAGGCCTATCTTGTTTATTTCATCATCTTCAAAAAATTTGTTGCTGACTTTAATGATACCTTTTTTCCTGTATTTCTTGCTCTCCAGGTTGATGCCAAACAGTGCCTGGTCCTCCGATTCATCCAGCCCGAGAATTTTCACCACACGCAACACTTTATCTTTGGGTATGTGGTCAATAACCGTCCCGTTTTCTATGGCTGATACTTTCAGTTCTTTTTTGCTGTCCATAATGACCTCCTTTTACTTTAATCCTAAAATTGATGTTAACAGTGCCTGTCTTACATAAACTCCATTTAAAGCCTGCTGGAAGTAGTAAGCTTTCGGGCTGTGATCCACATCCTCTGAAATCTCGTTTACACGGGGCAATGGGTGCAATACGCGCATGTTTTCCTTGGAGCCGTGGAGCATATTTTCAGTAAGCACATAGGAGTTCTTTACCTTTTCATATTCCATAGGTTCACTAAAGCGTTCCCGCTGAATGCGTGTCATGTAAATGATATCGGCAAATCCCATAACGTCTTCCAGTTCAGTGTATTGGTAATATTCCAGGTTGGCTCCTTTGATGAAGCGTTTAACAGTGCTGGGAAGCTTTAATTCTGCTGGCGATACCAGGTGAAATTCTGTATTGAAATTCGACATGGCTTCGACCATTGAGTGTACGGTGCGGCCGTATTTGAGGTCTCCCACCAAGGCAATCTTCAGTCCGTCGAGGGTTTGCTGTGTTTTTCGTATGGAATATAAATCCAACAAGCATTGTGTAGGATGCTGGTTAGAGCCATCTCCGGCATTAATCACCGGTACGGTGGCTACCTCACTGGCATAACGTGAAGAACCGTCGAGGGGATGCCGCATGACTATCAGATCGGAATAGTTGCAAACGGTCCAGATAGTATCCTTCAGCGATTCGCCTTTCTTTGTTGATGAACTGGCTGCATCGGTAAACCCTACGATTTTTCCTCCCAGCTGACTGATAGCGCTCTCAAAACTCAGTCTGGTTCGCGTGGAGGGTTCAAAAAACAATGAGGCTATCACATGGTCTTTAAGAATATCCTGCCTTGGATTTTTCTCGAATTCTTCGGCCAGGTCGAGTATCTTCAAATACTCGTCCTTGCTGTAATCTGATATGGAAATCAGATTCCGGTTTTTTAAATTCGTGTGCTTCATGCTTTTGTGGTTTATTATTTGATATTTAAGCCAAAAAAAAGGCGACTTGCTTAAAGTCGCCCTTTCAGAATTATTTTAGATTATGCTTCTTAACGAAATCCTCAAGGACCTCCCCAAGGTTCGGATTGCCAATTTCCTGGAGGTCGTAGTAGACTCTTGTATTCGGCTTTTTGATATTTATAACGCGGTTTAAATCTATAGGTGTTCCTATTACCACGGCGTCACAATCGGTTTTGTTAATGGTTTTCTCCAGGTCTTTCAACTGTTGTTCACCATACCCCATAGCTGGCAGCAGTGTTCCGATATTCGGATAAATCTCAAATGTTTCCGTCAGGCGCCCAACAGTATAAGGTCGTGGGTCTACCAGTTCGCTGGCACCAAATTTCTGAGCCGCAACAACACCGGCACCAAGTTTCATTTCACCATGGGTGAGCGTTGGACCATCTTCAACCACCAATACTTTCTTTCCTTTGATAAGGGAAGGGTCGTCTACCTTGATGGGGGAAGCGCCGTCGATGACCGTAGCCTCAGGATTAACAGCTTCGATGTTTCTGCGAACTTCCTGAATTTTATCCGGCTCCGACGAATCCATCTTGTTGATGATTACTGCATCCGCCTGACGCAGCGTAACTTCACCGGGATAGTACTTCAGTTCATGACCCGCGCGGTGTGGGTCGGCTACTGTAATAGCAAGGTCAGGCTTGTAAAATGGAAAGTCGTTATTGCCGCCGTCCCAAAGAATAACATCACAGCCATCCGGATCATTTTCTGCCTCACGGAGAATAGCTTCATAATCCACACCGGCATAAATAACGTTACCACGCACGATATGCGGTTCGTATTCTTCCATCTCTTCGATGGTGCACTTATGCTTTTTAAGGTCATCAAGCACTGCGTAGCGCTGTACTTTTTGCTCTAACAAGTCGCCGTATGGCATTGGATGGCGGATTGCCACTACTTTCAGTCCTTTCTCCATCAGGTGTTCAATAACCTTTCGGGAGGTCTGGCTTTTGCCACAACCGGTACGGACAGCACCTACCGAAATCACCGGCTTGGTACTTTTGATCATGGTGTCTCTTGACCCCAGCAGAACAAAATTGGCTCCTGCAGAGTTGACAATAGCACTCATTTTCATCACATGTGCATAAGGCACATCGCTGTATGAAAAGACGCAGTCATCTACGTTTTTCTCTTTGATTAGCTCCGGAAGTTTTTCTTCGGCTACAATTGGGATCCCCTCAGGATATAGTTCACCTGCTAGCTCTTTGGGATATTTCCTGTCATCAATATCAGGAATTTGTGCAGCTGTAAAAGCAACTACGTTGTAGGCTTCATTTCCACGAAAATAGGTGTTGAAGTTGTGGAAATCTCTTCCTGCAGCACCAATGATGATTACATTTTTCTTTTTCATTGAATACCGTTTTTTTTAGTGTTAGTATTTCATATTAAAATTAGGGCAAAATTAAGAGTTTAAACTTCCTGAGCAAGATAGTTTTTGCGATTTTTGCGATATTTGTTTCTGTGAATATATACCACAAGATGCTTTTTTTCAGCACCTAAAGTGGTTTGTAAAATTATTAAGATGTAAAAAAAAATTATTATTGACTGCAAAAAATCTTATATTAGCTATTTATAAAGACAAATAGCATAAAAAATGTTTCGTACAATCCCCATATTACTATTTCTTTTATCTGTTAATCTTTATAGTTCAGCTCAATTTTCTTTACCTGATTCTGTGGAAATTAAGCTGGAGAAGGCGGATGATACCGGCGAGCAAATTGAAATTCTTGATAATTATACCTTCGATATCTTACGCCAGGATATGCCCAAGGCAAATTATTTCATCGACTCGGCCATAAGAATGGCCAGGAGAGCAGGAGATAAATACCAGATGCATCAATTATATAACACTAAAGGAAGTTATTTTTTATATAGGCATTTGATTGACTCGTCCCTTAAATATTACAAGAATAATCTGAAATATTATAAAAGTGCAGATAGCCTGGAAGATCTGATGAATAGCTATAATAACGTTGCTACCGTTTACCTGCAAATCAACAACTCAGATTCTTCGATTAAGTATGGGAAAAAAGCCCTGGCCATTGCAAAGCAAGTTGCCGATGATTCATTTTTATCAAAGATATACTCCGATCTGGCCGGAAGTTACCTCAGCAAAGATGATTATGCCAGAGCACTGGATTTTATAGTTAAATCGGAAAACTACCTTGATCCTACTAATCATATTGGTCAAACGGTTGTAAATATAAGGAAAGGTATAATTTATTTTCAAATCGAAGATTTTAAAAAATCTCTCGATGCTTATGAAAAGGCTCTGATGCATAATGGGAAAAATAAGACAGATGACTTCAGGCAAGCCATCTACAATAATCTTGGCCGGCTTTATGAAATCCTGAAAGAAGATTTGGATTCAGCGCTTTATTACTATCGAAAATCTTTGCAGCTCGCTGAAAAGGCAGGGGCAGAGTATAATAAAGCCATGTTGTATATTAATATCGGAAATATTTATCATTCAAGAGAGAATTTTTCAAAGGCTTATGCCTATTACAACAGGGCATATAAGAGTCAAATCATAAACAAACTACCCAAGCTGCTTACGGCGGCAAGTGTTAATCTTGGTATTGTGAATATTGAATTGGGGAATATTGACACTGCAGAATATTATGTAAAACAAGGAATGGAGCTGGCATCGCAGTACGATTTTCTGGAATTTAAAAGGAATGCTTTCACGACTAAGGCCCGATTAGATTCCATTCAGGAGGATTATATATCTGCACTCTCTCTCAAAGATTCTATAATTGCTTTAGATCAAAGAATGTGGGACGAGGAACTACAAAATCGTGTTGCCGAACTGAATGTAGAGCATGAAGTGGAAAAGCAGCGACAACAAACCAAACATTTAAAGGAAAAATCAGCGCTGGATGATCGATATATCAGGAATCAGCGCATACTTATTATTGCTCTGGGGGTGGCCCTGATTTTCATTGTTTTTCTCCTGGTAAGATCAAGGAGAAAATCGCTTAAACTTCAGAGCCTTAATAATTTGCTGAATAAAAAGAATAAGCAACTGGAAGTCAATTACCTGGAACTAAAAAGGTTGAATTCAACCAAAGACAAATTTTTCTCTATTATTGCTCACGATTTAAAAGGCCCCATAGGCACTCAAAGCGCGATGCTCAACGAGCTTCTCGAAGATTACAATTCATTTGACAAAGAGGAGCTTTACGAATATTTAAAAAGCCTGCACAAAAACGGTGAAAATTCCTACACGCTGCTACTTAATTTACTGGATTGGTCCAGAACACAACAAGGCAGGATTAGTAACAACCCCGATTACATTGATGTGGGTGAAGCCGTTTCAGATGTCACTGAGCTGCTTGAGCAACGGGCAGAAAGAAAAAACCAGCTGCTCAATAACCGGATAAATACAGGTAGCTTTACTGCTTATGTTGATGATTCACTGCTTAACCGGGTTATTCATAACCTTACGAATAATGCTATTAAATTCACCCCGGAAGGAGAACATATTGACATAGAAGCAAGAGCGCTAAACGATCACATTATAGTTTCCGTTTCTGATAATGGTATAGGGATACCACAGGATAAACTGGAAAATCTCTTTTCAGTGGATAGCAATTTTAAGCGTAAAGGAACGAATAATGAAAGTGGTACCGGTCTTGGCTTAATGCTTTGCAAAGAATTTGTCGACCTGATGGGAGGCGATATCTCTGTTGAAAGCAACCCCGGCCAGGGGAGTACGTTCACCTTTACTTTACCCACCGAACCGGTGAAAGAAAAAAAACCAGCTAATCAGCCGGCGGATGAGGGCTAGCAGGAAGAATGAGTGCGTGTCCGGTTGAATATGGTTACTCTTTTTCCCCAACTATTTTTCTTGTACTTTTGCACGAAATTTATTTAAAGCAGTGTAGAAATGGAACAACGGCTGGCGCGGGCTACATCAGAGCTAATTCAGGAGCTTTACGGTCAGGAACTGAAAGCTGAAAAAATTACTGTACAAAAAACCCGAAATGATTTTAAAGGCGATTTCACCATCGTGACTTTTCCCATAGCACGATTCTCAAAAAAATCCCCCGAACAAACCGCCAATGAATTGGGCGAAAAACTTAGCGAAAAACTGGAGGAACTTTCAGATTTTAATGTCATCAAAGGCTTTTTGAACCTGGAGCTCAGTGATGATTTCTGGATAAACTTCCTGAAACAGCAGAAGGGTAACAACCGGTATGGTTTTACCGGTTATTCGGAGGAGGATGCTCCTGTAGTAATAGAATATTCCTCGCCCAACACCAACAAACCTTTGCACCTGGGTCACATCCGAAATAATCTCATCGGCTACGCGGTATCGAATATTCTGGAAGCCAGTGGATTTAAAGCAGAGAAGGTCAACCTGGTTAACGACCGCGGTATTCACATCTGCAAATCGATGCTGGCGTGGCAAAAATGGGGGGAAGGAGAGACCCCGGAGCAATCCGGTCTGAAAGGGGATCACCTTATCGGGAAGTATTACGTGATGTTTGACCGGGCCTACAAACAGCAGGTCAATGAGATGATGCTGCAGGGAAAAAGCGAGGAAGAGGCCCAAAAGAATGCCCCGCTGTTGCTGGAAGCCCAGCAGATGTTAAAAAAATGGGAGGAAGGTGATAGCGAGACGATGGACTTGTGGCGTAAAATGAACGATTGGGCCTATCGCGGCTTTGATAAAACCTACAAGCGCCTGGGTGTGGATTTTGATAAAATTTACTACGAATCGGAGACCTATCTTATCGGACGAAATATCGTACGGGAAGGGCTGGAAAAAGGCCTTCTCTTCAAAAAGGAGGATGGCTCGGTGTGGGCCGATTTTTCGGATGAGGGGCTTGATGAAAAGCTACTGCTCCGCTCTGACGGCACGTCGGTGTACATGACCCAGGATCTGGGAACGGCAATATTGCGCTACAGCGATTACAATCCCCGGGAAATGATTTATGTAGTGGGCAATGAGCAGATTTATCACTTTGATGTACTGAGCCGTTTGTTGAAAAAACTCGGTTATGAGTGGCATGACAAGGTAAAGCATCTTTCGTACGGAATGGTTGAACTACCGGAAGGGAAGATGAAATCACGGGAAGGAACCGTAGTGGATGCCGATGATTTGATGGATGAGATGATTGCCCAGGCTAAAAAAACAACACAGGAGCTGGGAAAAATCGAAGGATTGAGCGAAGAGCAGGCCGAAAAGCTTTATCACACCATCGGGATGGGTGCCCTGAAATATTTTATCCTTAAGGTTGACCCGAAAAAAACGATGACCTTCAAGCCGGAAGAATCGATCGACCTTAATGGCAATACCGGTCCGTTCATTCAGTACACCCATGCCCGGATAAAATCGGTGATGCGAAAAGCCAAAGAGAAAGGGGCAACGGCTGAATTTGACAGCATGGCATCCATTCATGCGCGCGAGAAAGTCATCCTCAAAAGGCTGTATGAATTCGAAAATGTAGTGAAACAGGCGTCCGAAAATTATAGCCCCGCTCTTATAGCTAATTATACTTACGATTTGGTCAGGGAGTTCAACCAGTTTTACCAGGAATTGTCCATTCTTTCAGCAGAAACAAAGGAGCAGGTAGGGTTTCGCCTGAGCCTGGCGGCCTTTACTGCGAATGTTATTCGAAATGCCATGGGGCTGCTGGGAATAGATGTACCTGAGCAAATGTAAGGTTGTCAAGTACCCAATCCTAAATCCCAAATCTCAAACAAATTTCAATTTTCAAATTCCAAAAGTATACGAATTCAAGCATAACCTTCGGAGTTGATTGACTGGCAGTTGTTATTTGGAATTAAATTGGGATTTGAAGCTTATTATTTGAAATTTTCCTGAAAATGCTTTGCCTTCAGATGACAAAAAATAAAGGGCCCGCAACGGGGCCCTTCTGAATAGTTAACCAAAAATTTTAGCGCAGGTTATCTGCCTTTTTGTAACCATTAGACTGTTGGGTATTCAAAAAGGTTGTGTTGGATGTATGAAGTTTTTAAGGTGGTTAGTTTGGAAGATTGTGAGTTGAATTATGTTTTTAGTGTCAAATTGTTGCTTTTTTTGGTATAAATGTCAAATAACAAATAACAAATTACAAATTACAAATAAATTCCAAAGTAAAAAAACAAATTCAAAACATTTCCAGTGAAGCGTTAGCTATTTTGACTATTTGTA
>CAYFQK010000165.1:0-7646 GCA_964345255.1 uncultured Bacteroidales bacterium
GAAAAAGTCCCTGCCGGAACGTTACCACCACCTGTTGCCAATGAACGAGAAAGCGATAAAACGCGGACTTGAAATTATTGAGGAATACAAGAAAAATTAAAATCTGAGAACTGTAAAAGGTTTTCATGGCTTCAATTTAAGCTGCCCGGTGCGGGCAGCTTTTTTTTCTGCCCTGTCGTAAAAAATCGTATTTTTATTTCTGAATATTAAAATCAGAATTTATGAGGCGTATATCTGCGATATTAGTTTTCTGCCTGATGCTTGTACAGCTTCACGGACAATGGAGTGATAATCCGACGGAAAATACGGCAGTAGGTTTTTCAGATGGGGAAGAAGCCATGCCTAAAGTGGATGCCACCTCACCCGGAGGTGATATCTTTATTTCCTACCACTCGAATGAAAGTGGAAATTACGATGTCTTGCTAAAGAAATATGACAAGGAGGGTTATGAAATTTGGGATAATCCCCTGGTAGTAAGTGATAATAATCAGCAGTCATGGCTTTCTGATTATGCTATGAAGTGCGACAATGAGGGGAATTCCATCATCACATTTTCAGACATAAGAAGTGGAAACCCGGATATTTACCTTTACAAAATCGGCCCCACGGGAGAGTTTTTATGGGGAGAAGACGGCATAGCCTTCAGCACCACCCCCGAAGCTGAATATGAACCCAGGTTGGCGGTCACCTCAGAAAACAACGCCATTACTACGTTCATTCATCCCGATGCTGTGAGCGGCGATGAGCTGGTAATAAACGGAGTAGATGAAGAAGGAAACTACCTTTTTGGGGAGGCCGGATTAATTTACACACCCGAGGGAGACACTTTTTATTCCGACCCCTATGCTGTACCCGCATTGGATGGAAATTTTATTGTGGTCTATTCAAAAAACACAGGTAGTTCGATGTACCCCAATCGCTACCTGAAAGCCATGAAGTTTGATGCTGAAGGAAATGAGCTATGGAACAGTGAGATCACCGTGAGTGATACCGGTGGATTATCCGGATTTACAGATTTGCATGTTATTCCCGGTATCAGTGGCGGGGTGGTTGTGGCATGGCACGACGATCGCGACAACGATATGCACAGTAGCAGCTTTGTACAATGGATCGACGGTGAAGGTACACCTAAATATGGTGACAACGGTGTGGAAGTGGCTACTTCTTCTAATGTGCACAGGTTTGACCCCGGGGCCGTCACCCTCCCTGATGAGGAGGCAATTATGGTTTTTTGGACGCAAAAGAACAGCAGCCAGGGCCTTGCCGGTTTATACGGCCAGTACCTCTCCGATGCAGGTGAGCGGTTATGGGGAAACAATGGTAAAGTCTTTCACCCCCTGGATGACAAGTTCGATTATTTGTGGATAGCGCGCAGGCAAGATGCTACAGCTGCCGTAGTTTTCTATACAGAATTCATGGAGGGAACAGCTGGCCAAAAGCTAATGTCGGCAGCCATAGACACTGCAGGATCTTATGTGTGGCCCCAAGAAGTTGTACCTGTATCCACAGCTTCTTCCGGTGTCTTGCATCCCGATGCAGGTCCTCTGAATAACAGCCAGTATATTCTGGCATGGGGAGATGACCGCAACAGCAGTCAAGACATCTATGCACAAAATATCACAACTGATGGAACGCTTGGAATGTCTGGAACAGGAGTAAGCGTGCAACATGAGGCTAAAGCAGAACTTTATCCAAATCCGGCAAGCTCATATGTCAAAATCTCCTGGGGACTGGAAATTGACCAAATCACTATTTGGGATCTTTCCGGGAACGTCATTAAACAGTACAATCATCCGTCTGAACAAAAATTCTTATACAAACCTGAACAGAGCGGAGTGTATTTTGTAACTTTTACCGGAAACAAGACTACCACAACGCGCAAGTTGGTAGTGGCTAAAAAATAAGCAGTGTGAACAGGGATCTTAAAAACTTTCTCGATGAGAAGTATAGCCAATACAGCAGCCGGATTTTTATCGAAAACGATCCACTGACCATCCCACACCGCTATAGCCGAAAGGAAGACATAGAGATTGCCGCGTTCCTTACAGCCACTATCGCCTGGGGGCAGCGCGTTACCATTATCCGTAACGCCGGTAAGTTAATGGAATGGATGGATCATGCGCCGGTGGATTTCATGCTTAACAGCACCGATTCAGATGTTGAAATTTTCAGGACTTTTGTGCACCGCACCTTTCACGGGGAAGATTGCTACTTTTTCATAAACAGGTTGCGTAGTATCTATCGCTCCGGCAGTTCGCTGGAAGCTCTGTTTTCGGAGGGCTTCAGCAGGCATAAAAGCATGGCCGGAGCTATCTCCCATTTCAGAGATATATTTTTTGCTGCTGAACACCGGCAGCGCACAGAAAAACATATTTCCAACCCTGCCAAAAATGCTGCTGCCAAGCGGCTCAACATGTTTTTGCGATGGATGGTGAGAGACGACCCGGCTAGCGTCGATTTCGGGTTGTGGAAAACGCTGCCTGCCTCAGCCCTGATGTGCCCGCTGGATGTGCATACCTCCTCGGTTTCCAAAAAACTGGGGTTGCTGAAAAGAAAGCAGCCCGACTGGAAAGCGGTGGTGGAACTGACCGGTCAGCTTAGAAAACTCGAACCCGAAGACCCGGTAAAATATGACATCCCGCTGTTTGCTTTAGGAGCCTTTGAGGGGTTTTAGAGCGTCAGTGAATGGTGAATTGGTTGATTACTGAATTTGTTGATTGATTCAATGATGAAAAATAATTGATTTCATTCTTCTCAGGCTTGCTCGTTTTGGCGCTATTACCTATTCTTGAGAGCGTTGGTCATTCTGATTTTTTGTCCGTCCCTGAAAACCACAACAAAAGCATCATAAATACCTTTTTGCTGGAGCTGCTCGCTGTAAGTAACTGCATCATCATAGTGACGGAAGATGCCGACCACATACCTGTAAAGCCCACCGGAGCGTCTTTCACGAACCTTATATCTTATTCCGTGTTTTTGCTGCAATTTATCCTCGTCAGCAGGTTTTGAAGTAGCCAGAATTTGTACAGAAAAAATAATCCCCTGTTCAAACTCTGAAGAGGCAGAAGATTGGTTATAATCCTGTTGCTGATATGCTGAAGACTGATTGCTTTGTCTGGTGGATCTTGCAGACATGGATTTAGAATCCTGTTGTCTGGAGGAGGTTGACTTTTCACTGTCCTCTGCTTGAGCTTTCTGTGTTCCTGACTGATCAACGTGGCAATCCGACATAGGGAAATCAAGGACATCGGGACCCTCTCCCGGAAGTCGTTCATAATTGCCTTTCTCTGTACGTGCTAGCTGCTCCTCCTCTTCAGGTTCTTCTTTTCTTTGCTTTCTGCGTGGTTTCTTTTTACTTTCCTCATCAGAAGAGAAACCAAATTTATAATTCACGCCCAAATGAATAGTAAAAGGGATATCACTGCCAAAACCTCCCTCCATCACATCGACTTTATCGGAGCTGGTAAACCTCCACCCTGTCTCAACCATGGCATTCCAGTTTTTATAGACCCGGTAATCCATACCTGCGCCGATATCAAAGGTAGCCGTCGAAGCGGTATTCTGATTAATGCGATCATCGAGTTCAAAATCAAACAACTCCGTATTATAGGTCGCAAATCCTAACCCTGCAAGTCCATAGAGCTGATATCTCCGCTGGTTTTCCTGTTCTTGCTGCCATATAAAAGGATTAAGATGAAATTTGCCATGAACTCCAAATTCATCGAACTGCGCATCCATGAAAAGAGTGGCCGGTCGGCCATCATTAAATGTTTGTTTGTTGCTGTTTAACTTAGCCGTAAAGTATTGCGCCCTGACCGTTAACCATGGGTTAACTTGCCGGCCGAACATAATTCCAGCGCTGAATTTGGTTTCATCATTACCCCATTTCTCGAAAAAATTTCGCTGGCTCACATCACCATAGAACTGAGAAAATCCGGCGAAAGCCCCTACGCTCCATTTATCCAGACCTGAGGCTGGCTCATAATAAGCTGCTTCCTGGGCTTTTGTGACAGACATCAGGCATGTAAGCAAAATCAAACTAATATATCTGGCAGAAATCTTCATAAACTTTTACCCTGTTTACTGACAATGTTTCTTTATTAAATCTTCGGCCTGCTCCACACCTTTCTCATAAGCTTTTTTCCAATCGGCGCAAGCATCATTGAGGTCGCCCAGCTGAAATTTTATTGCCCCCCTGTTATAATAACATTGCAACCATTTATCGTGATGATCAGTGCCGGCCGCCGGTTCGTAATCCAATGCCCTGTTGAAATCTTCCACGGCCCCATAGTAATCGCCCAGCTTAAATTTCGCATTGGCCCTGTGGGCAAACAAAAGATATTCGTTATATTCCGGATTCATCCGCAATGCTTTGTTGAGGCTTGCTACCGCATTGTAATAATCTCCGTATTGATACTGGTTAACTCCCAACCGGCAATAACCTTCAAAGGTGGTGGGCTCTTCATCGGCATACTGCAGCGAAATATTCGGTGTGCCAATAAAATCCTTAAACCGATCGAAATTTGTTTCAAAATATTGAGAGTTAAAAAGTTGTTGCAAATTCTCTTCTTTAAAGTAGCTGCGATTGACGTAATACTTATTGTATGTGCGTATAAAATTAAAGCGCATTAATCTTTCTCCCTCATAAACCACGGGATATAAGGCCATAAGAAGATTTCCCGGATTAAATGACTTTAAATTCTGCTTGTAAATACTCTTTTTTATTTCTCCCTGTATGATGGTATTCACCTCCTTATTTTCGTAATAAGAAATGTCGCCGCTGGCAAAAACTTTGAGGTCTACAACATAAGGCTGGTTAAAGACAAGGGGGTTGGGTAATATCTGGTTGATTTTTTCCGAACGAAAAACATAATACTCTAACGCTTTATATTTTGAGAATCCGTCTTTTATAAGAGGGAACTCATACTCTCCCTTCTCCTTTTTTATGATCAATCCCTGGAAAGCCTGGTTATTAACCATGATATCCATCATCTCAATCTTAATAAAATTCTCCTGGCCCAACTCCTCATCAGCTTTCGTAGATTTCAGCTTTTTACGCTGACGCCGGCTCTGCCTCTTACTTGTGGCTCCTTCAGCAATTTTATCGGCAGACTTCTGCTTCATTATGGCCGGAATTTTATTCTCGGCACTAATCCAATCCCCTCCGCCTTTATTTACCCAACCGGTAGCCTCTTCGAGTGTGCTGCGCACCTCTTTTATCTCCACGCGATTGGTATCGCTACTCCTGCCGCGCTGGGCTTCAGCGCAAAAAAACAGTAAGAAAGCGCTTAATAATAATACGGTTCTTTTCATATTAAAAGTAAAAATAAACATTCTTATCTGATAATAAAAAATATCATACATGATTTATTAACCACCTTTTCAACATCAGGCACTTTTAGCGTTACTGATGATACAGAAAAATAGAAAAAATTTTTGCCGCCCATCAGTTACAAATATCATCTTTACAAAAACAAATATAGTAACAATCTTTTTATTTTCCCGTTCAACGTCTGATTACCTCATCCAATAGCCTTAAAAGGCTTGATATCATGATTTTTTCGATACGAAAAAACCACAAGGATCATGGCTGATAAAAGAAGTAGAATAGACACAAACACGGTAAAATTCAACCCAAAACGTTCATAAAAATAGACCCCCAACAGCGGAGCAGCCAGTGAACGCAAGCCCGTAAGAGACAGATGCACAGATTGGTATATGTCGGCATCGTCACTTTCGCAAAAATAAGCTGACCCTATGTTCCATAGCAAAGGCATAGATCCTGCAAACATCCCTCTGAAAAATATGTAAAGAATGAGGATAAAATAAATTTGTATTCCCCAAATGGTGACAAAACTGTCGAAAACCTGGCTTAAAGCCATTGAAACGAGAAAAAGGGCAACACTTGAGTATGTAATCAGGGCAAACCTGCGCGGATCTATATTTCCCAGAAGCTTTCCAAAGAAAGGCAGAAAGGCGATAGCCAGAATATTATACGCATTCCGGTAGAAGGCCATTGTGGAATAATTCATCTTTAGCTCATGCTCAAAATAGATGTAAATGACCGTTACAGTCATCATAAAGGCGAATCCGTACAACAAAAATGAGATTTCAAAATGGCGGTAAGGTTTATTAAAACGCACTATGGTATACATCCTCATAGCCGATCGCTTTACCCCTTTCAGAAAACTGCCTGAGGATTCAATGACTTTTTTTGGACTGTAGGGAATTTCTGAGAGCAGATAGATAGCCACAATGTTAAGCAATGCCGCCACAGGAAGGATATAAGTATAGGCATATTTATCAATGTCAAGCAATATGCCATACAGTAGCGTAACAACGAGCATAGTTACCTTATTAGCTGAAGTGGCGTATCCGTAAAGCCTGCCAAAATTAGCGTGCCGATAATTAGCTTTTAAAAAAAGATTAATAGTAGGCTTAACCACAGGCGCCGCCATGAAGTAAATCAGAAAGATAGTAAGAAAAATAAAATGATATACCGAGCTGCCTGAAACAGCTACTTCAGTGTGGGGGAACAGCAAAAGAAGAAAAACCGGCAGACGGGTTAGAATACCTACCCACCGCAAAAATTTCCGGCGATCTTTGATTCTTTTCAGAAACTCATTCAAAAAAATCAGAAAAAGAAAAACAATCATTTTAAACTGAAAAAGCAACCCCATGTTAAAATGACTGCCATTAAGACTCCTTAGGAATACAAACTCATTAAGCGCCAACACACCAAGCATCACCCCCTCGAGGATAGCAAAACTCAAATGCATTTTGAATGCATAGCGTTCGTCGGTGTTTAAATCGCTCAGCTTTATCATAAAAGATTGCAAAAATACATATTACCGCATTTAATCAGCTTCATCAGGCTATATAAAATTAAAGAATTGTTAATCCTTCACAATCATGAAATACAAACAAACATTTTAACCTGAAACATGTTCGTTAAAATAAAAATCAATGATGAAAACACTAATAATAATTATTTTAAGTGCGTTTATTTCCATAACGGGATTCACGCAGGAGACGCCATTTTACGATTTTGAAGTAAATGATATTGAAGGCAATTCTTACGACCTATCTCAACTGGAAGGAAAGAAAGTACTGGTGGTGAACACCGCCAGTAAATGCGGATTTACGCCACAGTATGAAGATTTGCAGGCGCTTTACGAAAAGCATGGTGGAGATGATTTTACCATTATCGGTTTCCCGGCAAACAATTTTATGAACCAGGAACCGGGTTCTAATGAGCAGATAAAGGAATTTTGCACCAGTAATTATGGAGTAACCTTTCCGATGATGTCAAAAATTTCAGTGAAAGGCGATGATATCCATCCACTATATGAATGGTTAACAAAGAAAGAAAACAACGGTGTGATGGATGCTAAAGTGAAATGGAATTTCCAGAAATTTATGATCAACGAAAAAGGCGAACTGGTCGATGTAGCCTATTCCAGAACCAATCCGCTGGATGACAAAATCGTCAATTGGGTTAAAAGCAATTAGTTTTCTCAACTATAATTCTCTGTGAGCCTTCCCGCACATCCGGGAAGGCTTTTTTCTATCCACACTTTTAACTTCTCTTACCTAACCTGGACAAGCCAGAAAAAACAAATAAATCTCAAATTTTAATGACCAAA
>CAYFQK010000166.1:0-7642 GCA_964345255.1 uncultured Bacteroidales bacterium
AAAAGCTTATGTCTTATTTCCATGATAAGCGATATTGGTAAATTTCCCGCGTAGCGGTTTTAATTTTCAAATTTGCTCATTTTCAAATTTTCAAATTAATATACTTATCTTACAGAATAATGCAGCAGGAAAATCATCCGTCAATTCATTTTTCTATCAGGAAAAGGTCCCGTATCTTTGTCTTAGATAATACAAAACCCTGAAAAAAAACAATGGATAAGCGCACAAAAATGGGCTACAAGGAAGGCCTCCTTTCCATTGTAGTCAACACCGGGCTATTTTTTTTAAAATACTGGGCTGGAATTGTATCAGGTTCTGTAGCTCTCATCGCCGATGCCTGGCATACCCTCTCTGATTCCATAAGCTCAGTCATTGTGCTCCTTGGAGTAAGGTTGTCGAATAAAAAACCAAATCGACGTCATCCTTTTGGCTACGGTCGAATAGAACAGATAGCCACCATTTTTATCGGATTCTTTCTGGCTATTGTGGCTTATGAATTTCTCCGGGAGTCTATCAATAAATTCTCTTCCGGAGAAAGTGCGCGCTTCGGAACTATTGCCATCATTGTCACTATTATCTCAATATTAGCAAAAGAAGGGATGGCTCAATACGCATTCCGGGCCGGTAATAGAGCTGAATCAGATACCCTTAAAGCAGATGGATGGCATCACCGAAGTGATGCGCTCTCTTCAGCCATCGTACTAATAGGTATTTTACTTAAAGATTATTTCTGGTGGATAGATAGTGTGCTTGGAATGCTGATCTCAGGAATGTTATTCTATGCAGTTTATGACATTGTAAGCCGGGCGATTCGGAAAATTCTGGGGGAGCAACCTTCCGAACTGTTAACAAACCAAATAAAAGAAGAAGTAAGTGAAGTGGCTGAGAAAGATATCAATCCTCATCACTTTCACATACACCAATACGGGCAGCATAAAGAATTAACCTTTCATGTTAAACTGGATCAGGATACTGACATCGGTACGGGCCATGCCCTGGTTACAGAAATTGAAAAAAGAATTGCATCAAATCTTAACATAGAAGCTACAATACACATTGAACCTAAGCATCTTGACCATCACACCAGCGAAAAACCCTATTCCCACATCAATGTGGATAAGGACAACAACCTTTGATTAGTGTGTACAGGTCAACAAGCATCAATTTGAAAAGACTTCTTAAGGTATGCCCCGCACTTTAGCCGGAAGGATTCAGGGATAAAAGGACTTTCTGTACCCACTTATCATGGGAATAAAACACCTCCTGATGTTCTAATTTGGGATGACCTTGTGAAAAGTATATAATTCTTTTTACTTTTGCATTGATTTATCAAAAATAGGGGTGCCCTAATACTACGGGCTGAGATCAAACCCATTGAACCTGATCCGGGTAGAGCCGGCGAAGGGAAGACGAGGTTTATAATTATTTCTGAATGGTTTTCCTCTATTTGCCCATTCTAAGTCAAGCTACTCATTGTTTTTCAATAAATCAATGAAATGCGGCTTAGTCCCGGCTTAGAGGCACTTATCCAGGCGATCCGGAATTAGTGCATCTTAACCGGGGCTAAGTTAAACTTAAAACTTAGAATTATGCAAAAGCTAGTGTTTATCATTTTTATTGTTTTTATGTTCCCGCTGCTAAGTGCAGCACAATATTCTATATCAGGTAAAATTACAGATCAAAAAACCGACAACCCTTTACCGGGTGCGCACGTGCGTGTGAAAGAAGGTTATGGCGCTACCGCGACAGATGAGAAGGGGTATTACAAACTTCAAGGCCTAAGCGGTGGTAGTTACACCTTAATCATCAGCTATGTAGGTTATGAGTCAGTAAAAGAAAAACTAATTCTTAATACCGATAAAAGCTTTAACGCATCCCTCACTCCAAAAGCCATTATGGAAGAGGAAGTGATTATCAGCGCTACCCGCGCCGGTGATAATGTACCGGTTACTTTTCAAAATATTGAAAAAGAGGATTTTGAAGCAAAAAACCTTGGACAGGATCTACCCTATATGATGTCTATGACTCCATCAGCTGTTACGTCATCCGATGCCGGCACCGGAGTTGGCTACACAGGAATGCGCATCAGGGGCTCTGACCTGACAAGTATTAACGTAACGATAAACGGGATTCCATACAACGATCCTGAGTCGCAGGGTGTATTCTTTGTGAACCTGCCCGACTTTTCCTCTTCGGTCGACAACATCCAGATACAGCGGGGCGTGGGGTCCTCTACCAATGGAGCCGCCGCATTCGGCGCTTCGGTAAACATCCAGACGCAAACCTCTACCGGCGAACCATATGCCGAGGTCAACAGCAGCGTAGGCTCGTTCAACACCTTCAAAAACAATGTCAGAGCCGGAACGGGCCTGATAGACGGCAAATGGGCTTTCGACGCCCGGCTGTCCAAAATCAGTTCGGATGGCTATATCGACAGGGCTGAATCCGACCTGAAATCGTTTTTTGTTTCCGGAGGCTATTTCGGTGAAAGCAGCATTCTAAAGATCAATGTGTTCTCTGGTAAAGAACGTACCTACCAGGCGTGGTATGGTGTTCCGAAAGTAAGACTGGAAAATAATCAGGAGGGGATGCAGCGCTACGCAGACCACTGGCTGTTCTCCCAGGAAAAAGTGGACCACATGATGGTTTCGGACAGCCGTACCTTTAACTACTACACCTATGACAACGAGGTGGATAACTACCAGCAGGACCATTATCAGATGATTTACTCCAATGAGTTCAACGAGTATCTGAACCTGAATGCCGCATTGCACTACACACACGGTGAAGGATATTTCGAGCAGATGAAGCGCGATGAAAGCTTTAGTGATTACGGCCTTGACCCGGCCATGATCGGCAACGATACCATAAACACCACCGACCTTGTCAGAAGAAAATGGCTGAAGAATGACTTTTACGGTGCCACCTGGTCGCTGATTTATGATAAAAACCCGGTCAAGCTCACTTTAGGAGGTGCCTTCAATGAATATGACGGCGACCATTACGGCAACATCATCTGGGCGGAGTATAACAGCCACTTTGAAAAAGACCATCAGTGGTATTTTAACAATGGATTGAAAAAGGATTTTAATATTTACGGGAAGGTGAATTATGAAATCAATCCGGTATACACCGTTTACGGTGATTTACAGTACCGGTTTATAGATTATGCGATGGAGGGCATCCATGATAATTTGATGGACTTAACTCAACAACACAAGTTCAATTTCCTGAACCCAAAATTCGGGATGCATGCTGATTTCAGTGCAAATCACGAGGCTTATGCCAGCTTTGCAGTAGCCAATCGCGAGCCCAGCCGCCGCAACTACCGCGATGCCGATCCGGGTGAAAACCCCCGAAAAGAGGTGCTTTACGACTACGAAGCGGGGTATACCTATCAAACCCACAGTGCCAAAGTCTCGGCCAACCTCTACTACATGGATTACAAGGATCAGTTGGTACTTACCGGGGAAATCAACAACGTGGGAGAAGCAATAATGACCAACGTGGAAGACAGCTATCGCGCCGGGATAGAGCTTATTGCCGGGGCACGTCTGTTCCCTGATCTCAATTGGGATATCAACATGACTTATAGCCAAAACAAAATCAAAGATTTCACCACTTTCGTGGATAATTGGGACGAAGGCGGCCAGATAAAAAATGAACCGGGTACCACTGATATCTCTTTTTCACCTGAAATCATCGGAAGCAGCCAAATCCATTACGAACCGGTCAATAACCTTAAGGTAGGTTTGTTGACTAAGTACGTCGGCAAACAATACATCGACAACACATCCAGCGAAAAAAGGAAGCTCGATCCCTACTTACTCAATCACCTGCTGTTGGATTATACCTTCTCGATTGGTTGGTTTGAGGAAGCCAACATTAGCCTGAAGGTCAATAATATTTTCGACGAAAAGTATGAAACCAACGCCTGGGTGTATCGCTACTACTACCAGGATGAGTACTACAAAATGACGGGCTACTTCCCGCAGGCCGGAAGAAACTACCTGCTGGGGCTGACGCTGAAGTTTTAAGATTTGTTCCCCTGATGGTGCCATTCCATCAGGGGAAACATCGCCCATGCTTCCGCTCGCGCTCTACATTCATCCCCCCGCTCGTGCTCGTTTGGAACGAGCACGAAGTATTCTTTGCGCTTACAAAGCATTTTATAGCCTGTATAATAACCCTGCCCCGGAATGAATCATTACAACCGGCAAGAAAATCAAACTCTCGTCATAGCCTAAATTCCGCAAGTTAGCCACAAATGCCCGAATGATTGACGAATGCTTCTTTCATCTGTTCAGGTAAAAACAATTAGTCTTACACTCGTGAAATCGCGGCATTTTTAAATATGACCTGCGGGATTTGGCACAAACGAGCGCCGGCTATTACCTTGCTCTTGTCAAAAATTGAACCAGTCCACATTATCATACTTCTCAGATAAAAAAATAAATACTAGTTTTAGGTCTTAAACAAAAGAAAAGAGTTATTCAAGGAGGATCGAAAAAATGAAATCTATCAAATATATTGTCTACAAAGAGGGAGAATACTATGTGTCGCAATGTTTGAATGTGGAGGTTTCCAGTTTTGGCGAATCTATCCAGGAGGCGGTAGATAATTTAAATGAAGCCCTTGAGCTATACTTTGCGGATAAAAACCCGGATACGGATATCCCGGTTATTCATGAAGCTTTAATTGGCGAAACTTTTATCAATGGTTAAATTACCCTCATCTAATAAAATAATTAAAACACTGGAGCACAACGGCTTTGTTTTTAAATCACAAAAAGGAAACCAGGTATGCATAAACAACACCTACCTTCCTGTTGGAGAATACTACAAGGAAAAGCTTTTTGGCGCACTGTAAAAATATGAAAATCAATTAATTGACCAATCACAAATTAACCAATTGACCAATCACAAATTAACCAATTGACCAATCTCATTCATCCCTCCATCCAATCATATATTCCTATCTTTGTATTTCAAACAATTTCGAACAAAAATCAAAATACCATGAAATCACACAAGAAAGAACTTTGGTTCAATACGAATTATCGCAGAGAGCTGATTAACATCACCCGCGAGGTGGAGAAGGAAGTTCGTGAGAGCGGCGTGAAAGAGGGCATGGTGCTGGTTAATGCTATGCACATCACCGCCAGTGTTTTTATCAACGACGATGAGCCGGGATTGCACCAGGATTATGAAAACTGGCTGGAGTGGCTGGCGCCTGAAAAACCTTACGACCGCTACAACCACAATACTGCCGAGGACAACGGGGATGCCCACCTAAAGCGAACCGTCATGGGCCGCGAAGTGGTAGTAGCCATCACCGGGGGCAAGCTTGATTTCGGCCCCTGGGAACAAATCTTTTACGGCGAATTTGACGGCAAGCGCCGTAAACGCGTGCTGGTGAAGATTATCGGGGAGTAGTTGAGAAATTCACAGTTGGCACAGAGCAGTTGGCAACTACAAAAACCTCGCGTATTGCCAACTGACTGCTATAGCATATCGTTTCATGATGAAAGTTCAGAATTAGTCATCACCTTCTCCCCTCCCACTCGTCATAAAACCGCTCCAGGAATTCCTCCATGAAACGATGACGTTCTTCGGCAATTTCGCGGGCTGCTGCCGTGTTGAGTCGATCTTTCAGAAGCAGTAGTTTTTCATAAAAGTGATTAATTACCGGGGCTTTGCTCTTTTTATACGCCTGGAAATTATCATGTTGTTCCACGGGAATCTCAGGATTGTATAATTCATGATGTTTACTGCCCCCATAGGCAAACGTCCGTGCAATCCCAATGGCCCCTATGGCATCCAGCCGGTCGGCATCCTGTACGATTTGGCCTTCCAGGGTGGCCATTTTTTCTTTCACCCCGGCTCCTTTGAAAGAAATATTCCGGGAGATGTACAAAATATGTTCAATGGTTTCACAAGCCACAGCGTGCTTCTCTAAAAGTTGCCGAATTTCTTTTTCTCCATCGGCGGGGTTTTCCAACAGCTTATGATCGGCCATGTCATGTGTTAGCGCCGCCAGCTCGATGACAAAGCTATCCACTTCTTCGTAATGCCCTGCCAGATTCCGGCTCATACGCCATACCCGGTAGATATGCCACCAGTCATGCCCGGTTCCCTCTCCTGAAAAACGCTGTTTTACTCCATCAGCGACAGCTGCTACCGTCTTATCAATTTTGTTTAAGTCTTTTTCCATCATTCTAAACATTTAGAGATTGTCCTTAACAAGGAATTTAAACACCATATCCAGAGATAATTACAATCTCAATAGCGTTTAAAACATAAAATTTGTTTATCTTTTTTTTTATTTATTTAAACAAAATAAAAATAGTTCCGTTATTAGAGCTGGAATTTAAACAAATGAATTATGAAAACAAATGGATCAGCAATCAAAAATATTTCTTTCGAAAAAATAGCACAAATTGAATTCGAAGGGGATAATCATATCTCAGGCTCAGTAGATACGCCAATGAGGGAAGACGCTTTTGAATTAAGCGATGAAGAAAAAATAGCCTTTATCGAGGATCGCTTCAAAGATATTATGGAAACATTGGGTCTCGACTTATCGGACGACAGCCTGGCGGGGACGCCACACAGGGTTGCCAAAATGTACGTCAAAGAAAAATTCAAAGGCCTGGACCCTAAAAACAAACCCGAAATGCGTGCTTTTGATAACAAATACGACTACAATGAAATGATCGTCGAGAAAAACATTACGGTTAATTCCAGTTGTGAGCACCACTTCGTCCCAATCATAGGTAAAGCCCATGTGGCCTATATCCCCAGTGGCAAAAAAGTAGTTGGCCTGTCGAAGTTAAATCGTATTGTCGATTATTACTCCCGGCGACCGCAGGTTCAGGAGCGTCTGACACGTCAAATTGCGGAAGAAATCAAAAGTGCCTTAAATACTGAGGACGTAGCTGTGGTGATAGAAGCCGGTCACCTTTGTGTCAGCTCCAGAGGGGTGGAAGACCAATCCAGTTCAACTATTACCGCTGAATATCTTGGCGAATTTAAAAAGGAAAGCAAAAAAAGAGAGTTTCTTGATTATATCAACATGGAGCTAAAGCATTAATTAAACCGTGATTATAATTTGTCACCTACTTGCGCCCGGTCATTTTTTATCTATTTTTGAAGAAAAAAATGAAAAGTAATCATCCATTCATCCGGGCGCATCTGGTTTTTCTAATTATTTCCATACCCATCTTTTTCTACCCTAAGGGAACATTCCTTTTATGGCTCAACGATAATCACAATGCCTTTCTTGACGCTTTTTTCAAATATGCCACATATCTCGGTGATGGTATTTTACCGGCCATTATTATTGTATTGCTGCTTTTTGTAAGTTATTATCGAACGATTATTTTCACCAGCGCGATTTTACTTGAAACGCTTATCGTTCAGGGATTAGGTAAACAATGGCTATTTGAACACCTCCTGCGGCCAAAAAAATATTTTAGTGAAGACGTAGTGTTAAATTTCGTTGAAGGGGTCAAAGTGCATGGTCATCACAGCTTCCCTTCCGGACATAGCGGAGTAGCTTTCGTATGGCTATGTTTCCTGGCGTTAAGCCTAAATCGAAAATGGGGCCTCCCGATATTTCTTGTAGCCCTTATAGCAGCCAT
>CAYFQK010000167.1:0-7635 GCA_964345255.1 uncultured Bacteroidales bacterium
GGTTTGTGAAGAAACCGCATATTGTTTTTGTATCGCCAATACATCAGTCCTGTAAAAATAAGGGTGAACAAGGCTGAGACATGTAGCTTGCTCTCCCCAATAATCAGCAAGCCGGTAATCAGCAGAAGAAAAATGATCAGCAGCATCACCACGGAATAATTCTGTTTTCGGGAATGGCTGAACAGGTTTCCTTTGGCCTGCGGTTGCAGGGAGGGGGCATTGGCGCTGTTTTCGTTGGCTACAAATTTTTTACCGGCCAGGTAGCCCGCAGCGCCAGCTATGCCGCCGCTAACCAGGTAAGCCAGCGCAAGGACGCCCAGGGCATATTCCGGCGGGATATTTTCGATTTGCAGCTGCCGCACGGCAAACCGATACATATTTTCCAAAAGCTTCACAATATCCCATCCGTAAAGGATTAAAAAAGTAATGGCTTTTTGCATCAGGGCGCTGAAAACCGCCAGCGCTCCGCCCACCACGTAGGCCACAACGTTACGGCCCGCCACATGGATTAGAAGCTCCAGCAGCAGCGCTTCCGATAGGATGCCTGCCATGGGCCCCAAAATTATAGCGCTGGGCGACAGGGACTTCATCAGGGCACAGATAATACCGGCGCGCCATATCATCCCTTTGACGGGCCAAAGCTGAAAGAAGGCTATCACCATGTAAACCGTGATAAAAGACAACGCCGTTCCGGCCATGGGAACCTTCAGGTTGTGGAGCATGCTGCCCAGGACAATTTCTATCACAGCCCACAAACTGCCCACAACGGCGGCTTTCATCCATTTTTCAGGTATAGACTTTTGTGGAAGGTAAGTGGTCATGCCTTCATTATAAGATTATCATGATTTTTACAGCGAACAAAGGTATTAAAATATTATCCGTTAACCTGCCTTTTGTTCCAGATGAACTGTTGGAAAGGATGTTTATAAATAAAGGTCTCGGATTCGGACCCCTCTATCTGGAATCATCATTTCACAGCAATAGTTATTGAAATAATGAGTCACAAAAAAAGCTGGTTTATCCATAACTCTACGTATAGAAGTCGAAGCGAACTATAAAGAGGGCTTTTGTGAACCTTTATTTTAATCCCCCTTCCCCGCCGGCATAATGCTGTCCGGGTCGTGGGCGTGGCAGGGGGTTACGGCATAAAGCATCCCGCAATTCGGGCATTCGCTCTCGAAAGTGACCATTTCGAAATTTTCGCCACATTCGCATTCTTTTTCCACCGGTATGGGGAGAAACTGCATGTCAAATCCCATAATCCGTACTTTCTGTAAAATCTGTTGTCCGTTTTCAAAACTTCCTGTGCATCCTTCGTGTGACATGTCGTTGGTTTATTTGTGATTTGTTAATTGGTTAATTGGTTAATTGGTTCTTTGTATTATTTCGGATTTCGAATTCCGTATTTCGCATTAATTAGCTGAAAATTCGCATTAATCCGTGTCATATTAACCTATTGGTAATTCGTATTTATTCTAAGCTTGTCAGACTTTCCCCATTTCGAAGCCTCCTTCGCATGAGCTGTACGGTTCGGTCCATGGCTTCCAGCTCGGTTAAGAATCCCTTTTCTTCCCCGCTGGTTTGGATGATTTTATCGATACCGCCGTTTTTGATGACGATTCTTTTATCTCCCATCAAAGCCAGAATAGGGTCGTGGGTGGCCATCAGCACGATTTTTTCTTCCCCCACCAGAAGTTCCAGCGCCCGCTGCCGGTCGATACCGGCGTTTTCGATTTCGTCAATCAGGATAATCGGTGAAGAGCTGAGAATGGCCGTATCGGCAATCATCAGTGCCCGGGACTGTCCGCCGCTCAGCGATGTGACCGGTGTTTGCGGGTCAAAGGGTTCTCCGGCCAGCTTGTTGGCCTCGGTGATGATTTTTTCGATGATTTCCTTTTCATTCTCCACCATGCGGCTTTGGGCATGCAGTTCGATGAATTCATAGACTGAAAGGTCCATGACGAAATTCATGTTCTGCGAAAGCTGGGCTACTAACTTATCGCTGGAGGAAAACCGCCATTTTTTGTCGGGGATATCATCGTTGATGAGAATCTTGCGCTTAGTAGGCGTATCTTTCTGTGCCACCCACTCGATGTCGCCCAGCAGCCGGCTTTTGCCCGAGCCGGTTGGACCAACAATGCAAATAATTTCACTTTTACGTATGGTAAGCGAATCAAAACTTTCAGGCTCTTTCTTTTTGTTGGTACCTGCTTCAATGGTGAGACTTTCCACTCCCTTGTCTTCTTTAGTATCCAGAAACGCCATCATCTGGTCAATATAGGAAAGCATCGCCGATACCAGTTTTTCCTGATCCATAGCAAAATCTTCCCGGTCTTCTTCGTTAATGGAAGCCATGTAGCTTTCTATAGAGTGCTCGCCGTTTTGTTTTACATCAATTTGGTGGTTCTCAAAGAAATCCGCCAGGAAGGGATATTCTTTGATTAGCGTGTTTATCTTTTTGGTGGCAATATTTTCGGTAGCTATCATTGTTCGTTGAGTTTAATTTTTCTGACATTTCCCATTTGGTATGATTCGCCGATTCGCGTTTCGCCCAGGCAGTAGGAGCAAAGCGCTGATGGCATAGGGTACCGCAGCTTCCGTCCTTTGAGCGTTTCAAGCTGCTCATCTTCTTCATACAACACGGTGCTCAATTCATAGGCGCCCTGGCCGGTCAGCCCGTTGACGTGCATGATGAAAGCCTTTGGATTGACCGTTTTAATACGCGAAGCGAAAACCTCCCGCTCGGCCTGTGAGACGATGTCGCCTTTGGTGATGACGGCGATGTCGGCCGACTTCAGCATCGGACCGATTTTTTTCGGCGTATTGATGCCGCTGAGGTTGTCGATCACGCAAATGGCTTTCACATCTTTTATGTACGGACTACAGCGGTTGCAAAGTCCGGCACTCTCGGTGATGAGGATATCGAATTCATTTTGCAGGCCCCATTGAACAACTTCCTCGATGTTGCTGACGAAGTAGTGGTCGGGACATAGCGATCCGGAAAGGCCCTTTTTGACGGCTACTCCCAGCTTTTCGTAGAGTTTGTCGTCGTCGGTGCTCAGGCAGTCGAACTTTACGACGCCCACGCTGAGGTTTCGCTCCTTCAGCGATTCGATAGTTTTTATGATGACGGCCGTTTTGCCTGATGAAGGCGGGCCGGAGAATGTTACTAAGTTCATGAATCAACGGGATTTAGATTTATGCTGTTGTGAAACAGTTCTTCACAATGCGTGATGAGTTTAGCGATATCGTTTTGATAGATAAAATCCCAGCCCAGCCACATGAATTTCTGGTCCGGGTTAAGTTGGTTGTCGACTTTCGGACTGACCGACGGGAAACGTCCGTTGTGTGACAGGATTTCCCCGACTTCCTGCGAAAGGAAGAAATCAGCCACCGGTTTGAGTGTATTTGCTTTCGAGGCCTTGGTCAGCATGAAAATCGGGCTGATGATGGCACCGTCTTCCGGCCATACCGCCTGCATCGGGCTGCCCTCTTTCACCGTTTTAGTGAAGAAGTAAGGCATGATGGTTACCGCCGGACGCTGTATCTTCTTCACGTTCGAGCGTACCATTTCGGACGGGTGCATGCCGCGTAGCAAGGTTCTTCCAAGCTTTTGAACGGCATCCTCTCCGTAGTGCCTGTAAAGTGTCAGTAGAATAGCATTGAACAGGTCAAAGTCGCCGATAGGAAGGCTGACGCTGTTTTCAAATTCTGGTTTGAGCAGGTCGCCCCACGATTTCGGAGCCTCACGGTCGCCCAGCTCCTTCTGGTTCACTAAAAATACCGCCGGAACAGTGGCAATCATGGAATAGTGGCCTTTCGGGTCTTTCAGGTCGATGGATTTGTTGTCAAAATCGGGGTTCAGCTTGTCCAGGCCTGAAAGGTCTTTGAAGACTTCCTTTTCCTTGAATCTGCCCATGAGGTTTTCATCAAAAAACAAATCAAAACCGGCTGAGATAAACAGATCGTCCAGCTTTTCCGGATCATCGCTTTTCTGCAAATCTTCCTTCAGCCAGTCTAGCCCCATTGATGCGGCTTTTAAATCGTAATTGATTTTGAGGCCGGAAGATTGCTGGTATTCACCGATGAACCGGTCCAGCGATTCATTCAGCGGCATCCGCACAGGGCAGGGGAGAAGTCCGCTAATCGTAAGGTCTGCGTTTTTGTCTTGCGAATCCTCCTCATTCAAAGCTGCATCCTCATTAGCCCGGTTTTGGGCAATGGCTTCTTCCAGCATGTTGACGAAGGAATCTTTGTTAAGCTGCTTCAATGTCAGCGCCATCTCAAGGGAAAGGGCTTTTCCAAATTGCTCCCGTTTTTCTTTTTCATTCATTTGTGGAAACCCGTTCTCCGAAAAAATTTGGATAGTTTCCGGGTATTTCTCCGTTATTTCTAGTAGTGTGCTTTTTATGTCGATGTATTGACTCATATTTCAACAGTTTTAAATAAAAAGGTAAAAGAATACTTAAATGCAAATATAAAAGTTTTTTGGAATTCAAACTGGATTCGGATAAATTTTTCTGTTAAATTTGGTCATGAATCAACAACCTGAAAATAATGCAACAACCTTACGATGTTTTCAACGAGATAACGGCTGTAGGCACCTACAGCAAGGCCTGGGAGATACTCAAAAAGTTTTTTCCCGATTTGCTATTAATTGTGATTCTGATGGCTATTTTTCAATTGCCTGCGGCTGCCACTAATGAGGATAATGCAGGCTATGGAATTTTCACGTTTTTTTACTGGTTACTAATCATGGGGCCTATAAATTATGGGCTGGCCTATGGCTCATTGCAGGTGGTGCGAAGGAATCGCTTCAAAATCGAACCTGCGTTTAATGTATTGAAAAACAATTATCCTAATATTATTCTGGCCAATCTGCTGCAATCGATCATTATTGGAATCGGGATTGTTTTATTACTGGTGCCGGGGATTATTTTTGCCGTTCGGCTGGCTTTCGTCCCTTACCTGGTTACCGAAAAATCGATGGAGGCTACCGAGGCCATAAAAACATCCTGGCATATGACCGGCCCATATGCGTGGCGAATTTTTTTCATGGGATTGCTAGCCATTCTCATAGCTATAGGTGGATTGATTTTGTTGGGCGTTGGCATTATCGTGTCCGTGATGTGGATAAGTGCCGCTTTTGCCATGCTTTATCATTTGGTGAGAAAGGAAAGCGAAAACCAAACCGGCGAACAGGTGGTTCAGGAGGGGTGAGAATGTTTCGGGTTTCGAGTCCCGGGTCTCGGATTAGTAGGTCATTTATTTGTCATTTGTGGTCATTTGCTTTGCGTCATTTATTGTCATTGGTGGTATGTGGAAGCGGCTAAGACGAATTAACGCTCTCGGTTTGTCCGGGCCAATCGGGAAAAGCAATCGTTTGTAAACTATTGGCAAATTCGACTAAAACGCTGATACCAGAACGTTTGACCTTCCAGCTTTTGGCGGTGACTTTGCGGGCAGGGGAAGATGGAAGGTCTTAATGGAACTCATAATGTGATGGTATGTTGATTTGTTGCATGTTAGGACGGAAGTGATAAAAGGTTGACTTGTAAATGGTAGATTGGGGGATGATAGTGACCTTGTAGTTTATCCAACCAACCATTCATCCATAAATGCAATCTCAATCTTCCCCGTGGTTATTCTCATTTCAAATCGTAATTTTGCATCGCTTTTGATGAAATAGAAATCCGGAAAGAAAAATTTAAGTGCTGCATGATTATTAATCCGGCGAAGTCGAAGATATTTTACGGCTGGTTTGTGATTGGCTTGGGTACGTTGGGAGTGCTGATGAGTGCTCCGGGACAGACCATTGGTGTATCGGCTTTTACGGATTACTTGCTCAAGGCATTGAACCTAACGCGCGGACAGCTAAGCACAGCATATATGTTTGGAACCATAGCCAGCTCGTTTATGCTAACTTACGCCGGGAAGGTTTACGATAAACACGGAGCCAGATTTGTTGCCTCTTTAGCGGCAATAGGACTGGGTAAAATTCTGATTTATTTAAGCTTCAGCGATGCCATCAGTGGCGGACTCGCCGGTCTTTTTCCAGGATTACCAGAATGGATTCTCAGCTTTGTAGTTATCTTTATCGGCTTCTTTCTTTTGCGGTTTTTTGGTCAGGGGGCTTTGACGCTTTCCTCCCGGAACATGATTATGGAATGGTTTGAGCACCGCCGGGGTTTGGCTAATGCTTTATCAAGCCCATTTATTGTAATAGGTTTTTCTTACGCTCCATTGTTTTTTAACTTTCTAATCAATAATCATGGCTGGCGTGGTGCCTGGCAACTTTTAGCCATTTTTTCCGGATTCGCACTTATGGTGGTGATCCTGATTTTTTACAAAGATAAACCGGAGAAGTTCGGGTTAACACCCGATGGGAAGCAATCGGATGAGGCCCGAAACAGGCGCATCAGGCGTAATAAAATCTGGTATGAGTTTAGCCTGAAAGAAGCCCGCCAGAAATTTGCTTTTTGGGTCTTCATAATTAGTTTGTCGATGTTTGCACTATACATCACGGGCTTTACATTCCATGTTGTGGATATTTTTGAGCAGGTTGGGATTGGGAGGCAAAAAGCCCTGGCTATTTTCTTACCGGCCTCGGTCATTGCTTTCTCACTGAATGCTTTGGGAAACTGGCTAAGCGACTACATTAAACTCAAACATCTTTACAAAGCTATTGCCCTGGGAGGGATTCTTTCCGCCATCGGTTTGGTTATGCTGGAATACAGTTGGGCGTATTATGTGATTATTTTGGGAAACGGCCTGCTTCACGGGATGTTTGGAGTTTTATCCGCTATCACCTGGCCTAAGTATTTCGGCAGGAAGCACCTTGGTACGATCAGCGGATTCAATCAATCCTTCAATGTTTTCTTCAGCGCGATAGGTCCCTGGATATTCAGTCAGTCACTTACCTTCACAGAAAGCTATACTACTGCAGCCTTTATCATTATGGGAGTATGGGCTTTTCTGTTTTTTGCGGCTTTCTTTGCCGATAATCCGCAGTTGAAGATGCAGGAGAAAAAGGAATGACCTTCCAGCTTTTTGAGAAGGGATTGCGGGGCAGGGAAGATGGAAGGTCTTGGTGGAAGACTTAATGTGCTGATGTGGTAATGTGTTGATTGGTCAATTGGATTAATCCAGTTTTGACGAGGTTTTGAAAGTAAATTTTAAAATATGATTTGAAAATTAAGCCTGAAAAAACCGCAGCACAAATTATATGGCTGCGGTTCAACCTCTCACGTCAACACTTCGAATTACAATACTTTCGTAGATTCCGTGGGTTTTGGAACTTTTACCACCAGAATTCTTAAAATATCGTCGCTTTCGTTGTACCAGCAATGCGGGATTTTTTTCGGGGAATCGATAAGCGTGTCTTTATCCACTTCTTTTTTCTCATCGCCGATTTCAACAATTCCTTTTCCTTCAAGAACGTAGAAAAATACATCCACCGGGGTGATGTGCTTTTTCAATTGTTCACCCGGTTGCAGGGTCAGGTGACTGGCCATGGCATTTTTCTTGTCGTAAAGTGCACGGGCATCTACACCATGCGGGTTTTTCCGTTTTTCAGCGTCCGTATATTTTACCGTTTTTATCATAACTTGTTTTCAACTTTTATTATTTATTCCT
>CAYFQK010000168.1:0-7559 GCA_964345255.1 uncultured Bacteroidales bacterium
TTCTCAGTATATTGAGAATAATTGTACAAATATTCTCACTGCACTGAGAATATTTTAGTGACTTTTGCCAACAAGCGAGGAATTAATAAGCAATTCTAAACACCATAACTTATATCTTTTCGTTAAAAAAATTATGGAAACCTTTCTTCACTAATCCACTTTTCAATACTTCATCTCTTGTCCAGAGTTTTAGTTCTAATTCAAGTGATAAAGCTACAAAGGGAGTGTCCTTTTCGTCAATATCTTTACACAATTGATAGGCCCGAATAAAATTTTCAGTTTTAATATTCTCCTCATTGATAAAATTTACCTTATTCAAAATCTTTACAAGAAGTTCATAGGTCTCATCCTCATTGGCTTTAGATTTTCTTAATATTCTCTCTTTATGTTTAAAAATTTCACTTATCAAAAAATTTGGAGAATAAAACCTATCGTCACTCTTTAAAATTCTGCCGCGGGTTCGGGAATTCTTGCCTACTAAAGCTGAAAAAATAATATTTGAATCAATTACTATTTTTGTCATTGATTCTCTTTTGGAATAAACTTATGTCTATTTTCCTTCCACCATTTTTGTTTGATCTCTTCTCCAATTCCTTCAATATCTTCATCAAAATCAACTTTTTCAGCTAAGGATTCAAGTCTTAAATAATCTACAAACTGAAAAAGTAAGTCTTTATCAATCAAATCTTTATCTATACTTATGATATATTTATCCTTTGAAGTATCAATCTGTAATTTTTTCATCATTTCGTCTTTTTCAAATATCAATAAAGATACAAAACATTTTTCAACCGAATATTAACTGTCAATTTATAAAAATTAATCCAACTGGAATTGGTGAATTTAAATAAAAAATTTTACTTTTGCACACTCAAATAAAAAGGTAGGAAAATGGCAAAGACTGCAGGAAAAAAACAAAAGGAAGCACGGGTACAAGTTATACTGGAATGTACTGAGCATAAGAAAAGCGGAGTGCCGGGAACTTCGCGGTATATCACAACTAAAAACCGTAAAAATTCCCCTAACCGTCTTGAGATGAAGAAGTATAATCCGATATTGAAAAAACACACTGTTCATAAAGAAATTAAATAATTGAGATATGGCTAAGAAAGTAGTTGCAAGTTTACAAACGGGTGGAAAAGACTTTGCGAAAGTTATTAAGATGGAAAAATCACCCAAGACCGGAGCATACATTTTTAAAGAAAGAGTCGTGCCCAACGACCAGGTCAAAGACCTGCTTGCTAAAAAATAAGCTTCGGCCACGCGCTAAAAGAAGCAAGAAAGCTTTTTCATACGGTGAGAAAGCTTTTTTTATTTAAAGGCTGGGGCAAAAGCTGTAAATTAGCCTTTTATTAACGTGATAAATCGATTGAGATGGGAATATTTTCTGCTTTTACCGGTAAAGATAAAAAAGAGAAGCTTGACAAAGGCCTGGAGAAGACCAAGGAGAATGTCTTCAAAAAAATGTCCAGAGCTGTTGTTGGAAAATCCAAAGTAGATGACGAGGTACTTGACGAACTCGAAGAGGTGCTTGTGACCTCCGACGTAGGCGTGGATACCACCCTGGAAATCATAAAACGTATAGAAAACCGGGTGTCTAAGGATAAATATTTGGGCACCAACGAATTAAACGATGTGCTGAGGGAAGAAATAACGAGTCTTCTGGCGGAGAATGAAGAGCAAGAGCTGATGGGGTTCAACTTTCCAAAAAAAGAAACGCCTTATGTAATTATGGTTGTTGGAGTCAATGGCGTGGGTAAGACCACTACAATAGGCAAACTGGCCTACCAGTTTAAGCAGGCCGGTAAGTCGGTAGTTATGGGCGCCTCCGATACTTTCAGGGCCGCAGCGGTAGATCAGCTTACTATCTGGTCTGAGCGGGTTGACGTACCTATTATCAAGCAAAAAATGGGGTCTGATCCAGCCTCGGTGGCATACGACACGCTTCAGTCAGCCATATCCAACAAGCATGACGTTGCCATAATTGATACGGCAGGTCGCCTGCACAATAAGAAAAACCTGATGAACGAGCTTTCTAAAATAAAGAACGTGATGAAAAAGCTTGTTCCCGAGGCGCCGCAGGAAGTGTTGCTTATCCTTGACGCCTCAACCGGGCAAAACGCCATCCAGCAAGCCAAAGAGTTCACATCTGCCACAGAAGTAAATGCCCTGGCGTTAACAAAGCTCGACGGAACGGCAAAAGGTGGAGTGGTAATCGGCGTTTCCAATCAATTTAACATCCCGGTGAAATATATCGGTATAGGAGAAAAGATGGAAGATCTGCAGCTGTTTGATAAACGAGCCTTTGTAGACACTTTATTCGGAGAAAATTAAAATACTTTTTGAAAGCCAGGGAAGATTATCATATAGCACTCGTGACCCTCGGATGCTCTAAAAACCAGGTTGATTCTGAGTTTTTGGCCGGGCGGTTGCGGGCTCATGGCCTTAATGTCGTTCACGCCTTGAATACTAACAAGGCTGATGCAGTTATTATCAACACATGTGGATTCATTCTTGATGCCAAAGAAGAGTCCATAAATACCATTCTGAATTATATTAAAGCTAAAAAGGAAGGGCAAGTTGGTCAGGTTTTTGCCATGGGCTGCCTTACGCAAAGGTACCGGGAAGAACTTATGGCCGAGATGCCCGAACTTGACGGGGTTTACGGAGTAAACGAACAGGACAAAATCGTAGAAACCATAAGCAGCAGGTACAGGAAAGAACTCTTAGGAGAACGATTCCTTACCACCCCTTCGCACTATGCTTACCTGAAAGTTTCGGAAGGCTGCGACCGGTCCTGCTCTTTTTGCGCTATTCCTTTAATCCGCGGTAAAAACGTTTCACGATCTATCGAAAACCTGGTTGAAGAAGCAAACAACCTGGCAGGCCGGGGTGTCAATGAACTAATTCTCATCGCCCAGGATCTTACTTATTACGGCCTGGATTTATACCAAAAAAGAATGCTGGCACCTCTTTTAAGAGAATTGGTTAAAGTGAAAGGCATTGAATGGATACGGCTGCATTATACTTTTCCCGCTCAGTTTCCTGCAGATGTACTAAAGGTTATGAAGGAGGAGCCTAAAATCTGCCATTACCTGGATATTCCTCTTCAACATATTAACACCGCCCTTTTAAAATCGATGCGCAGGAGCATAGACCGCGAGGGCACGCTTGCTCTCATGAACACGATCCGAAAAGAGCTGCCTGAAGCAGCTTTACGTACAACGCTTATTGCCGGTTACCCGGGAGAAACTGAAAAACAATTTGAGGAGCTCAAATCCTTTGTGAAAGACATGCGCTTCGACAGGATGGGGGTTTTCCCTTATTCGCAGGAAGAAGACACTCCCGCCTTTGCACTTGAGGATGATGTTCCAGAGGAAACAAAACAACAGCGCGTGTCTGAACTGATGGATATTCAGCAGAAAATCTCCCATGAACTGAATCAAAATAAAGTGAATACAAGACTCAGGGTCATCATCGACCGCGAAGAGGAGGATTACTACATCGGACGCACTGAGTTCGACTCTCCTGAGGTGGACAATGAAGTCCTCATTGCCAAAAATGCCCCTCTGCAACCGGGCGCTTTTGCACGCGTGAAAATCACCCATGCCGACCCCTTCGATCTATATGCTGAAGTGGATATGGATTCCCATTAAATAATTGTAATTTTGAGGTTCAAACCAAAAATTGTATTATGAGACTTTCGATATTACTCCCGGCACTGCTGTTTATCAGCGCTCTATCTTTTTCCCAGGAACAAAAGAATCAAAAAGATGACCAGGGTCTTAAGCAAGGTTTATGGGTTGAAAAAATGAATCGCTATACGGCGAAGGGAAACTACGTTGACAATAAAAAAGACGGAGTGTGGCGCATCTACTGGCCTAAAGGCATCATCAAAGAAATTACTCAGTATGAAGATGGTGTGAAGGACGGCATCCATGTCAATATCGACAAACGTGGCTACTTTAAAAAAGAAGAATATTTTAAAAACGGGAAGCTTGATGGCCTGTCGAAACATTACACATACGGCGGACACCTTACCGACTACGCAGAGTATAAAGAAGGGAAACTTCACGGTGTAAAAAAAGAATATTACAGTGGTCGTTTCAGAGGACATCTCATGGAAAAGGCACATTATAAAATGGGCAAAAAACATGGAAGAGCGGTCTGGAATGATCAGAAAGGTAATAAGATTGCAGAATACTACTACGAAAATGGCATGTTTGAGGGTATTCAAAAAACATATTACCCAAACGGACAGGTGATGACTGTTGAGAAATATGAAAAAAATACGCCGGTGGGTGAATACAATGAATACCACAGAAATGGGGCTTTAAAAAAAACCGGGCAATTCAAAAAAGGAAAGAAACATGGAAGGTGGAAAATCTATGATGAAGAGGGTAATGTAAAACAAGTGATTAAATACCGCAAAGGAGAGAAAAAATAAAGCTAAACCTGAAGATGTCATAATGCAGAAACTAAATAATCCGTACACTAATCTGGAAGGATACAACTGCTTTGGATGCAGCCCTTTTAACGATAAGGGGTTACATCTGGACTTTTATGAAGACGGCGAAGAGATCGTAACATTTTGGAATCCTGAGACAGCATTTGAGGGATGGGTCAATGTGCTGCACGGCGGGATTCAGACTACCCTGATGGACGAGCTGGCCAGCTGGGTGGTTTTCATCCGCTGCAAGAGCAGTGGGGTGACAGCGAACTTGAACATCAAATTCAAAAAGCCGGTTCATACGAAAAATGAGAAACTAACTATCAGAGGGCACCTTAAAAGCATGGAGAAACGCATAGCTCATATTCATGTGCAGCTATTTAACAGCAAAGGCGAAGTTTGTACGGAGGGCGACATCGATTACTTTGTGTATCCTGAAAAAATAGCCAGGGAGCGATTTTATTATCAGGGAATTGATGCTTTTTTGCCTGATAAAAATCGCTAAAGCCGTTTTACCACTTCAGCAACATTAGCTTAGAGGGTTTTCACGATACCCAGTTTAATGTCCAGGCCTGAACCATCTATTTTATCGAGATTCGGCGAATCTTCATTGCTGTGGTTGGCTTGGAAATCGGTAAAACGAAATGTTAATCCAAATTTAAAATCAATGTTTTTTTCAGGCGCAATACTAAAAAGCAATCCCGGTCCAATGTGGAAGCCAATGGAACTATCATAATTTCTGGTCTCCAGCTGCTCACCGTTTTGTTTTCTCTTAAGCTTACCGGGAAAATGATAATTGCCGCCGGCATCGAAAAAGACACCGCTGAGCCACTCCCGGTTATTCGCGGGCAAAAAATATCGTATGTACCCTTTGACCGTTTTACGGTTGAATACCGCCGCGGATCTGTTTTTTGCTGAGCCAAGGTTTTCAACTTTTTCAATAAAAACCAGCTGATAAGCTCCTTGTAATCCGACAGAAAAGCTGTTTGAAAAGCGATATCCAAAGCCAGCTTCAATCCCTGTTCCTCCTCCCGGGTGATAGTATATCTTTTGTGAAGTGGGAATTGTGATGTATGAATAGCTGAGGTTATAGGTCTTAAAACCTACGCCCTTTTTCAAAGCCACATCCGCATAAAACTTACTTTGCTGAGCCAGAATAGTTAAGGGCGCAAAAAGCATTAAGGTCGCAATCAAAAACAGGATTTTTCGCATAATATTGCATATTGTTGTTCATAGCTCTAACAATTAAATTTCCCAAATGATTAGTCTGCAAATACCTCTTATCAAATATCATGTAGAGCACAGACAAATATCGAACAACGGATTCTATTTTAAAAATATTCCGGAATATTTCTGCGGGGTAAAATTGTGGCTTCATCACTTTATTAAATCGATTGCGTTTGAAAATCAATCCTTCCATGAAACTTATGACGATGCACATTGTTTTACTGTTGGATAACAAACAAAGAAATAAATTATGAAAATAGCATTTTTTAGTTCGAAAGGATACGACAGAGAATATTTCGAAAAAGCAAACAAAGACTTTGGCTTTGAATTCAATTTTTTTGAATCCAGGCTCAACAAATATACCGTTGCACTCGCAAAGGGCTACCATGCTGTATGTGCGTTTGTAAACGACAAGATAAACGAAAATACCCTACGAACGATGGACGAAGAGGGTATTCATGTGCTTCTTCTTCGCTGCGCAGGGTTTAACAATGTAGACCTTGACGCCGCCGAAAAATATGGCATCACCATTTTGCGTGTCCCTGCCTATTCACCGTCTGCTGTGGCAGAGCATGCCCTGGCATTAATCTTAACATTGAATCGCAAAGTGCATAAAGCCTATAATCGCGTTAGAGAAGGGAATTTTTCCCTTGAGCGCCTCACTGGTTTTAATATCAGCGGTAAAACAATCGGTGTTGTAGGAACAGGGGCCATCGGCAGAGCATTTATTAAACTATTGCAGGGATTTGATGTGAATATATTAGCCCATGATCCTTACCCGAATGAAAAACTTAAGGAACAGGGCGTTACATACAAATCACTCGATGAGCTACTCGCTTCATCAGATATTATCTCCCTGCATTGCCCGCTTACCCCGGACACCTATCAGTTGATCAATAAAGAAACACTTCAAAAAGTAAAACCCGACGCAATGCTTATAAATACAAGCCGTGGTAAGCTTATTAACACCGAGGATACCATCGAGGCGCTCAAGAATAAGCAGTTGGGATACTTAGGCATAGACGTTTACGCAGAGGAATCAAAAATATTCTTTAAAGACCTTTCTGAAATCATTATTGACGATGATAAGATAGCGAGGCTTATGTCGTTGCCAAATGTATTGATTACAGCGCATCAGGGATTTCTTACCAGGGAAGCGCTGGAAGAAATAGCCCGAACTACACTGCAAAATCTTAAAGACCACAGGGACGGCAAGGAAAGCAAAAACCAGGTTACTGCAAAACATTTTAAGAGTGATTAGTCATCCTGTAATTGGTATATGGGCGACGTATTCATGTTGCAGAAAATGAATTTTATTACGGATTAATCCCCCCAGTTTTCATCCTTAACAAAATCGACCAGGTCGAGAAAGTTATTTTGCATGACCTCCATTTTTTCGGCCATAAAAGCAAATATTTCAGGCCAGTCTCTTTTCCTATGGATATCTACCCCTTTTAGTTCAGTGTAAATCCTTGACACTTCCTCTCCTGAATCCCGGGTATAAACGAGGGTCCATATCATCTCCCCTTCCATCCCCTGTTCCAGAATGGGTTTGAACTGCAGCAAACGCTCATACATCACCAGGCGCCTGTCTTCATCGCGATGATTGAGTTCGAGAATTACCGCCACGCCATCACGGCCAGGTTCGAATTTCAGATCTATGTTGTTTATCCCCGTGCGATGCAGTATCCACTTTTTCCTGCGCCAGGACAACATGGGATCCAAATTGCAGTAATCATCAAATGATTTCCAGAATTCCTTTACAAGGGCTTTCTTTTCTTCACGGGTATACATGACATCATTTCCAGAAAAACAGCTGCTAAAATACAACATTGTCTGTGACAGGGATATTTTTTGAGATAACAAAAAACCCGCCTAATGC
>CAYFQK010000169.1:0-7472 GCA_964345255.1 uncultured Bacteroidales bacterium
CGACCAATCAATTTTGAATTTAAACTCTTGAACATGGTAATCATATCCCCAATTGAAGCCAATGCGTTTTTAAGCTGAACGCCAATAGAGTCTTGAGAGCCGGTGCGGTTAAAAGCACGTTTCGGGATGTTTATTTTGCTGTAAACCCAGGCACGTTTTGCGAACGGGTGTGCTTTCTCATCCTCATATTTCGAATTGAGTTTATAATCGCCGATTTCCACTTTTTTCATCTTTATCCAGGCTTGAGAATAGCTGTTGCCCGATTTGGAATCCTGAAGCAGGCCGTAGTCATCGTATTCGGCAAATCCAGAAATGTACTCATAAGGATCGCTGGTGTTTTTGTCGGTATCTCCGATTAAGTCAAGTTTCGCCTTGAAGTAGAGATGTTTTTCATCGGGGAAATACGTTGACAATTCCTGCTTTGATGTCACCGGATTGGAGAGATTAAAAATCAGGTAATCATTGACCTTGTAACTCGATGAATCTGCGTTTTTATAAAGCCTATCCTCTAATTGTCCGGAAGATGGGTTTTCCTGGTCCGAAAAGCCTTCTACCATAAACATCTGCATGGCTTTCTGGTCCTGGACATAAGCATAATCATCCGATTCGTACTCAATGGATATTTTTCCGCCCGAAGGCAACTTAACTATTTTCAGTTTCCAGGCCTGGATGTAATTGTTTGTTTTAGAAGCATCCTGATCCACATAGGGGAATTCACTGTTGTTGGGCTTAGGAGTGCCACAGGTATTTTTTTTGTAAAATCCGAAACGATCGTTGGCTTTCAGACTGTAAGAAGGATTTTTATCGCCTTGCTGATAGGTGAATTTATACGGGCTGAAATATCCTTTTTCAGAATCGCCATAAGTAAAATAGACTTTGGTGAGAGTCAGTTTACCGTTGTTGGTATTGTTGGCATGATTGGGAAGTCCCTGACAAAGTGAGTAGCTGTACTCGAAATGTACCGTTTTTAATGGCGTGGCATTACTACCGTTTTTTTTCAAATCGGCACGTGTGAAAAGTTCAATCCGCGAAAGCTTTTTCAACTTTTGTCCGGTATCTTTACCACCGTCTTCACCTTTCACGCCAAGTCCGTCTTCGCGATCGGTCAAGACAAACTTTGCCACGTAATTACGGCTTTCAATTGAGTGCAGGTACCAAATTTCTTTTTCACCATACACATAGTTGCCCATGTTGTCGTTGTCCAGGCTGTATTTATTTTCCTGATAATTGGCACGATTCTCCTTGTAAGGCGTACGCCATTTGTAGTTTTTATGTACCCTCGAATAATTAAAGTGGGTATAGTTTCCCAAATCGTCAGGAGAAGGGCCATCACCACCCACATCAACATAGTCTTCTGAAACGACTGAAGAGAGCAGGTAAGAATAAGCATAGGACGGAGTGGTGGTGGAGCTGAAATAATTGTTGAGCCCGTTGGTATTGTCTGTGGTGTTATCGGTGTTGCCGTATTTTACAAGACCATTCTCACAATCGCCCTCGACTTCATCTACGTTAAAGGCAACTTCCTTTTTTTTCAGGTTGTACGTAGGAATGCCATAGACGTAGCGTTTGCCTTTTTTATTGACAGTGATTTCGCTCAGGTGATGGTGTTTCCGGTCATCGTCAACCCGGTTTATTGTTTCGTATGAAGCGGACTTCAAAGGGTTGCTGTTCAAGCTGTAGTCTTTTATATTCCTTTCGAGCGCCATGCGGGTAGCCTGGTCTGCCCTCAGGTAAGCAATGGTTTGCGCCCTGCGTTCGCGGTTTTGCTTATAAATCTGGCTGGTCAGTTCTTTTGAGTCATCAGCACTTTCAATGGTTTGATAGGCCTTTGCCTTTGGCTGAGAAGCAAGGGCTACTCTGGTTGCTTCCTTACTCATTAATGTATCGTAAAAAGCAGAGTTGTTACGTACCTGCTTTTCTCCTGACATCCTGAAGTAAAAGGGCTCGTATTCCTCATTAGCCGATTCTTTGCTTACCGAAGACACCTTATTTAGAATTTCATTGTTCTGTTTCCATAGGCCGGAGGTGTTTTCGGAGTTGTTGGTTTTCAGGTCAATGCCCACTTTTACCATATTTCCTGCTCCAACTTCTCCTGTCAGGCTGAAGCCGCCGACAGCGGGAACCGCTTTGTCGCCCCCGAGACTTTTTACGAAACGGTCGTACACCACGCCGATATCGCCACGGTGGGCACGGAACGATCCGCTGAGGCCCGATCCGCTCACATTAAATACATCGTAAGTATAATTGGGGATGGGAAGATTGGTTTTATTGGAAGTAAACTTGCCATCTTTTTCCCTTTTAAAATCAAGCAGTGCATCTTGCTGGTTATTGGCCTTATCGGAATATAAATAACCGAAAGCCGGAACCGATTTTTGTTTGTTTTTAAGATGCTGCTGCGAATAATAGCCTGTTAAACTACCACTGGCAAAGGTTCCGAAAACTTCCCCGCCGGCCGAAAAAGCAAAGGTTCCGTGGGTTGAAAGCATCGGCATCTCTATTTGGGGGGTATAGGAGTTATCTGCAAAGCTGTTGAAAGTGGCATTGTAATTTTTTTCCCCGTTTTTTGCCGAGGCCATTACATTAATGCTTTTAAGCCCTGATAGCGAATTAATATTACTGCTAAGGCTCATGCTTTCCAATCCGAACATCTGCTGCGAGTAACTTAGCGACGGGCTCATGCTAACGCCATTTTTATGCGACCCGGCGTTCATACCCATGGATGCCGTGAGTGTTCCTTTTGAGGCCGACCCCACGGAAACAGAAGGCGAGAGCGAGTAATTAAGTCCAACGCCCTGGTAAGTATCGTAAAACAATCCCAAATTGGCCCCAATACCTGCTCCCAGAGCATCCAGCCCAAAAAGCTCGAGGTTGATACCACCACTAAGACCGGCTTTGATGTTTGGCTTGGTGTTGAGTTCCTTATCAATTTCATCTTCACCGTTGAAATCATCAGGGAGTCCTCTCACGCTGCGGCTGACAGAGCCCGGATTGAGCGTCCATCCCAGTCCGACCCACGAAGCCTCCTGATCCATAGAAATGTCCGCGTTGTAGGAGAGGGAAATGGGGTAATCGCCCACATCCAATAAAGGAATGCTGTAATCAAGATCACCGGTAAAAGGATCGACCATTTTCCCGGAAGTGATTTTGCCGGGCGAGTTCACCTCGGGTGCTGAGGGCCCACCGGTGAGGGCCAACAATTGCTGGGGCTTGATCATCCCGTTGAAAAAGAGAATGGCCAGCGTCAAAGAAATACCTTTACTGTGGTTTCTTATAAACCTAAAAGGTTGAAACCTGATGTTAAACATTTTTGAAAGTATCGTTGGTTTCATAATTATCTCGTTTGATTCATTTGTTACCATCTTACCGATAATCTCGAATTAAAAATATATTCCTTAAAGTCATTGGCCGACATCATCATATCGTCGTAATAGTTGTTGTCGTAACTCAGTTCGAACGTAAAGTGGTTGGCGAAGGAGTAATTCAGATCCACAAAGCCACCCAATTTCCTGTTTTGTCCGGAGCGGGTTGAGTAATTTCCTCCTGCGCTGACATTCACCTTCTTAAAAAGTTGAAAAGAAGCTGAGAGGTCGGAAACAATTAGTTCAGACGCTTCACCCTGCATCTCTTCATCAACATAATTCACATTCAGCGAAAGCGAAAGCGGGAATGTGAAACTGACCAACTGATTAAAAAGGTAGTTGGTTACCTCATAATTGGGTCCGTTTGCCTGAGAACTTTCTCCTTTATTCAGGTTATAGCTGACGGTGTTGGCGAGGGATAATTCTCCGATTTTGTAGCTGTAATTGCCATTAATCATAAGCTCGGAGGTGCTGTTGTCTATGGACTCTTTATCCTGTATGCCTTTTGCGTAGCTGAGACTGATGTTCGGGAAATTCGTGAACCCGAACCGCATTTTCCCGCCCTGCCGCTCATAGTGGGTGAGTCCATCCTGCCAAAGACGGGTGGAACTTTCATTTTTTCTGAACAAGCTTACTGTCAGTTTTCTTGAAAACAGTTTCTGCGAAATTTCGGTATTGTATGTAAACAACCCACGCCTAAGATTGGGTGCACCAAACGAATTATACGAGGGATCTATGTTGCGGAGATAACCCGAAACCACTGTTTTGTTTTTAAACAACTTTATGGCACCCCTTACATCATAGGCCAGACCGTATTTGGTTGAAATATTGGGTTCTAAAAAATCCGGAATTCTTTCATCCAAAGCACTGTTTGTAATTAATTGCGATGCTCCTTCATCATCCGTGTATTTCGAACCTGCAACTTCTCCCTGTATTTTAAAATTTCCGTTAAAGAATTGCAGGCCCACGTCCGTTCCCAAAATGAAATTTGATTTTGGCGTATTGACGGTGTCGTTTCGTGCAATGGAATTTCGGTCGTCTATGGCGTTCAGGGCCGTAAAAAACAGGTGACTTTTGTGTTTTTTTCCAAAGCCGATTTTACCGGCCATCAGCCGCTGCTCATAGTCGGCAACACTATTACTGAGTGAAAACTTAGGTCTGTTACTGGTCCCACCCGAGAAGGCGGTATAAAAAATGCCAGGATTCCATTCAAAATTCACACCGGTGATGCGTAAGCCGTTTAATACCAGCGGGGAGTAGTAGGGATAAACCGTACCTGCCGAAAGCTCCTCAATACTGTAAAGCAGTTTTTGACCTCCGCTAAGCATTCCGCGTTTGATCAATTCGTTTTTGAGAATATCATTATCACTTAGTTTACTTAGATTGAAAGACTCCAGCGCTTCAAGGTCTCCCGACTCCATTAACTTTTCTTTATATTGAAGGAGGTTGTCTTTTTGCTTTTTAAGCCGGTCAATCTGGTCTTTTTTGGCCAGCAGATTTTCAACTTTTTGTTTTTTCTCCTTCAGATTGTTGAGTTTCTGTTGCTTTTTCTCTAGTTTTTTCAGTTTTTCAAGGTCTTCACTGTTTTTTTCTTTGGTTTCTTCGCGTTCCTGTTCAAGTTCATTTATCTCTGTTTTCAGGCTATCAATTTTGCTGAGCCGTTTTTCTTCTTTATCAGAATCGTCGTAAGAGATTTCCTGATGGACTTCCAGCTCCGTCTGTAGTTTCTGCTTTTGTGCTTTGTAATTCAATCCGGAAGTACGATTCGATATATCTTCTTTAATTTGGTTGATCTGATCAATAGCTCCCTGCAAGTCGGCGCTCTTTATCTGTTTTTCAATATCGCTGAGGCTACCGGTATTTTCCAGCTCTTCCTCGATGTTGTTGTTTTTCAGTAAACGATCGATATTTTCCAGCTTGTTCAGTTTATTGGTGACTTCGCCGTACTGCTCTTTTTTCAGACCCGTTTCCTCTTCGATAACCCTGGTAAGCCGGTTACGTAAATTGTTAATAAACCGCTGGTCGTCGAAAGAAACGGTAAACTCATTGGCACTTTGTCTCAAATCGTTGTTCATCGAGGTCATGTGGCCATAGAAATTGACAGGAGCTACCCCGATTTCCAACGTGGCGTTTACATCGCCTCTTACATATTGTCTGGGAATAAACTGGCCTGTACCCTGGCGGTTTGAGCTGTGACCTTCTATATATCCGTTTCCGTAAAACGTCACCAGGTTTTCACGATTGGCACCCCCTATCTCTGAGGCTTTCGCATAAATATTTGTCACTTTATGATTGATGGTCGATTCATCCATTAATTCATCGGTGGTGGCATCAAAAACCTTCACTGTAATGGTGTAATCCCCTTCCGGGAAATTCTTTGTTCTTTTCAGTATATTCTCCGTTTTATTGTCGTTAAACTCCCGTTGAGTAACCCTGACATTGTTCGGGTTTAACCTTTGTAGTCCAGGTGATAAGTTAAATGCTCCCGTTCTGAAACGAGCTGTTTCCTGTCCGTTTTCGTCAGCAATCTCAGCTTTCAGGTAAATCTGTTTGCGCAGGTTTTGCGGATTGTTGATATTAATATTCCATATATCATTAACCTGTAGTCTGTTAACCGGCGGCGCCTGCAGGTTGGTCTGAATTTGACCCACAGAGGTTGTACCCGCGAGCATCAAAAAGAGAAGCACCGGCAAAATCTTTTTCAGGTAGTGGAAGTTTAATATGCCTGGTATTATATGCACCATTCCCCCTTTATTCAATTCGTTCTTGAATGGCTTCAAGCTTTTGAAAAGCACCCTTATTGAAGGTAAAGACCCGTTTTTCGGACTCAAGTTTTCCCGGGTCGATAATGAATTGCAGCTTTTCTGTGGTCTTCGCTTTGGGAAAAGCAACCAAAATTCTATGGTAGGGCGTAATGCTCCCCGAACTTTCAAGATGATACATAACCGTTTCCGTAATGGTATCAGTCCCCTCCACAAACCGGATGTCTCTTCTCAATCCATAAGCCAGATATTGATTTTTTTTCTGCTCATTCTGAAAAGTGTTATCATTGGGGCTGACCTTTAACAAGAAGTGATGCAAGTCATCGTATTGCTTGCTGATTTTTGACAATGCCACCGGTTCCCCATTTTCTGATGTCCTGATGGCTTTGAAAAAAGCGGGTTCGTATTGCAGAAGGTACTCAGCTGAAGCGGTAGAACGCTCGATTAAAAGGCCGTTATCTGTATCGGTTATCCATTTAACATAGTCGGCCCTGTCAAAATTGAGAGAACACGCTGCAAGCGTTATTAGAATTGCGTATAATGAAATACGTGTTTTTTTACTCATAGACGACCCTCTTTATTGAAAAATATTATCCGGAAGCTCATTAAACTGCCCCTCCTCGAGCTCAATGCCTTCCATAATGTTGCCCGAAGACTCTTTTTTTACTTTAAACCGGAGTTGCTGACTATTTCCCATCATATCGGTGCATTTCAACAAATACACCTGGCCACGTTGTACCTGGTCAGACAAATCCAGTTCATTGAAATTCAGTCCGTGTTTTTGGTCGCGGTTAAGAATGTCGCCGGCGACTAACTGATTCGAACTGTTTTCCAAATTGCACTTTATGTGGCCCTTAGCGTATTTATTCTCATAAACGAATCTCAATATGTAATCCTCAAGCAGGTAATGCCCTGATGTCTGTTTCTTTTGCAAACGCACGTATTGGTCAGGTATCAGCATTTCTTCCCCGCTATCATCCTCCGCTTTGTCTTCATCTTCCTCACCCTCTTCCGTTTCACCGGGTGTGTAAATAAAGCTCCAGACTTCGGACTCAGCGGCCAGAATGTCGCCATTGTACGCCTGCACTTTCCAGGCATACCGCTGCTTAGTTTTCAGTTTACGGCCAGATACCGGATATTGAAAAAGTGGTGAACGAATGTTATCCGTTTTAAACCAAAGTGGATTTGATTCAAAGGCTGCTATTGGCGATTGGTTACCTGTTATTTCAGCTATCAGAAGTGCGTAAGTGACATTTCCTGAAGTGCCGGGTACCGGTGACCAGCTGAAAAAGGGACGGCTTTGAGTCACCTTAGATTTGTTCTCAGGCGAAATCAGAGAAGGAGGCAGGAA
>CAYFQK010000170.1:0-7460 GCA_964345255.1 uncultured Bacteroidales bacterium
GAAGACATGAGGAGTGATATGATGAATAAAAAGAACATGAGCTGGGAGGATAAGGAAAAGGTTAAAGATGCGATGAAGGATCTTGAAGATCTTAAGAAAAGCCTGGAAAACATCAGGAAGAAAAGTGAAAAGAACAGGAAGTTCGAAGAACAGTTTGATAAGAGTGACAAGGAACTTCTGGATAAGCAGAAAGAACTGGAAGAGCTAATGGATAAGGTGCTCAACGAGGAATTAAAGAAGCTGATGGATGAAATCAGGAAGATGATGGAGGACATGAATAAAGAAAAGATGAATCAGCTCCTCGATAAGATGAAAATGTCGAATGAGTCGATGAAAGAGCAGCTCGACCGAAGTATAGAAATGTATAAGCAGCTTCAGTTTCAAAAAGATTTACAGAAGGCTATCGACAAAGCCGGCAAGCTTTCTGAAGAGCAAAAGAAGCTGAAAAAACTTTCGGAAGATACTCCGCGAAGGGAAGTCGATGAATTGACAAAAGAACAGAAAGGCCTGGAAAAAAAGACTGATTCACTACAAAAGGATCTCAATAAACTCGAACAAAAGGATAAGGAGTTACAAAACAGCAATGGTTTTAAATCGCCGAATAAACAAACTGAGGATATCAAAAAGAGCATGCAGGAATCCACACAGCAATTAAATAAAAAGAACAAAAATAGAGCCGGAGAAAAAATGCAGGAATCTTCGGAAAAATTATTTGAGCTTAGTAAAAACCTGAAGCAGCAGCAGCAAAGCATGCAGCAGCAAAAGCTGGGGGAAGACATAGACAATCTGAAACAGATTTTGGAAAATTTAGTGGATATATCCTTTGAACAAGAGGCACTTATTACTAATTTTAAAGCCTTAAATAAGAATGACCCCAGGTATGTAGAAAAGATGCAGGAGCAATATGGGCTGCAGGAAAAGCTCAAGAAGGTAAAGGACTCATTAAAGGCTCTAAGCAAGCGTCAAACGATGATTGAGCCCTTTGTTTTGAAAGAGATAAAATCCATCGATAACAACATGGGTAAAAGCCTGCGCCAGCTCAAGGAGAGAAATGTACGCTCGGGGACATCGCGTCAGCAATATGTAATGACGCACGTCAATAATCTCTCGCTACTACTGGCCGAAGCTTTGGAGAATATGCAACAGAATATGAATGCTATGGGGTCGGGGAGCGGACAATCAAAACAGCAGGGCGTGCCTAAAATGTCTGAAATTCGCAAAATGCAGCAGCAGCTACAGCAGCAGATGCAAAAGATGAAGGAAGGAATGAAAAAAAACCGGAAAGGAGGCGGTAAACCTTCTATGAGTGAGGAAATGGCACGAATGGCTGCCAAACAGGCTGCTATACGCAGAAAGTTGCAGCAATACAGAAAGGAACTGATGAAGCAGGGAAAAGGAGACCAGGGGTTAAACAAGACCATAAAGAAAATGGACGAAAACGAAACAGACATGGTCAATAAGCGGATAACCGAAGAACTTATCAAACGACAGGAAAAGATTGTGTCAAGGTTGCTGGAGTCTGAAAAGGCCGAACGGGAGCAGGATAAACAAAAAAAGAGAGAGGCTGAAACAGCAAAATCTTTCGAAAAAAGAAACCCAAATGAATTTTTAAAGTATAAAGAGATAAAGACCAATAATAAGGAAGTGCTGAAAACCATTCCTCCGGAAGTAAACCCTTATTACAGGCAGAGAATTAACGAATATTTCATTGAAGAACAAACAGAGAAAAAATGAGCGAAATAAAAACCATTCAAATTCAATCGAGACTCGATGAAATCAACAGGATTGAATCATTCGTAGAATCCTTTTGTTTGAAATACCGCATCTATGACGAATATTTTGGTATCATCGTCCACTCTCTTAGCGAGATTGTCAGGAAAATTATAAAACAAAATGATAAAGAGGGATTAATCCGCATCGCTCAAAATCACGAAAAAAATAGCGTGAAATATATTATCGATTCTCCGGACGGGTTGAAACTGGATTTGACATTTAATGAGAAAAATCCAACAGACCAGGCTTTAAATAAACTGGTGGATGAGTACGACTGGTCTGAAAATAAAATTTCAGTTACTTACAATATCCAAAGCATACATTACACTGAATGGATGCGGAGAAAAAACCTGTTGTATGATTACGAAAAAGTAACAACAAAGAAAGCGAAATAGTTATGGAAATTAATTTCTTCAATGAAAATATAAAATTCGAAGTAGAAAACCAGGAACTGATCAAGGAATGGATTGAGAAGGTTAGTGAAGACCGCAGTTTCAAAGTGGGGAATGTGAATTATATTTTCACTGATGACCATACGCTATTGCAGGTAAACAAAAAATATCTTGAGCGCAATTATTTAACCGACATTATTACCTTCGACGATACACAGGCTAATGAAATTAATGGGGATATTTACATTAGCATCGACCGTGTAAAAGAAAATGCAGAAACCTACCAACGCTCGTGTCAGGACGAATTGCATCGTGTGATGATTCATGGAATCCTCCATCTTACAGGCATTAAAGACCACAGCGATAGCGAGAAAAAGATGATGAGAGAACTGGAAGATAAATATTTATCTTTGCTTGCCGATTTAAGTTAGACAAACACATTCTTAGTTTAATTGTTACAATTGTTTCACGTGAAACAAAGAAGACTTTATGTTACCTAAATATGATATAATCGTCGTTGGGGGCGGGCATTCGGGAAGCGAAGCCGCTGCCGCTGCAGCTAATCTGGGGAGTAAAACACTGCTGGTTACACTATCAAGAAACACCATCGGGCAGATGTCATGCAACCCGGCCATGGGAGGTATAGCAAAAGGGCAGATAGTGAGGGAAATAGACGCGTTGGGCGGTTTGGCGGGCATAGTAACAGACAAAACTACGGTGCAGTTCCGTGTTTTAAACCGTTCTAAAGGTCCTGCCATGTGGAGTCCGCGTGCTCAAAACGACCGGGCGGCATTTTCAGAAGAGTGGAGAAGGCAACTGGAGAACATTCCCAATCTGGACTTTTGGGAGGACATGGTGCTGGGTTTGCTTACCCGGCAAGGAAAAGTTACCGGTGTTAAAACACGGTTAGGACTTGAAATATATGCCAAGGCTGTTATCCTTACCAATGGCACCTTCCTTAACGGGACAATACATGTGGGAGATAAAAAATTTGGTGGCGGCAGAATGGGGGAAAACGCCTCTGTTGGTATTACAGAAGATTTGGAAAAGCTTGGTTTTAAATCCGACCGGATGAAGACCGGTACTCCGGTAAGAGTTGACGGACGCTCCATTGACTTTGGTCAATTGACAGAGCAAAAAGGCGACGAAGTGCCCGGCAAATTTTCATTTACCGATACTCCACGGGTACAAAACCAACTGAGTTGTTACATGGCTTATACCAGTGACGAAGTACATGATATTTTGAGGACCGGTTTTGAAAAAAGTCCCATGTTTATAGGGCGTATCAGCGGAATAGGCCCACGATATTGCCCCTCGATCGAAGATAAAATTGATCGGTTTTCCGATAAGAATTCACATCAATTATTTATTGAACCTGAAGGGAGGAATACCGTCGAGGTTTATGTAAACGGGTTTTCTTCATCGCTACCGATGGATGTCCAGTACAAAGCGCTACGGAAAATCAAGGGATTTGAAAATGCCAGGATATTTCGCCCCGGATATGCTATCGAATACGACTATTTTCCTCCTGTACAACTACAATACAACCTGGAGACCAAGCTAGTGGAAAACCTTTACCTGGCCGGTCAGATTAACGGTACCACAGGATATGAGGAGGCTGGTGCACAAGGCCTGATGGCAGGCATTAATGCACATAGAAAGATTAACGGGCTATCTGACTTTATTTTAAAACGATCGGATGCATATATTGGCGTGCTGATCGATGATTTAATTACAAAAGGTGTGGATGAACCCTACCGCATGTTCACCTCCAGGGCTGAGTATCGCATCCTCCTTCGTCAGGATAATGCTGATTTGCGCCTAACGCCTCTGGGGTATGAACTGGGACTAGCCTCCGAAAAAAGAATGAAGCGGGTGGAAGAAAAGAAAAGTCGCATCGCCGACGCCATAAAATTTATCAGAAAAACCAGCGCAGAACCGGATAAAGTAAATGCTTTGCTTGAGAGTAAAGGAACCACACCCTTAAAGCAAAAACAAAAACTCTCCAGTTTGATTCCTCGTCCGCAGCTTAATATTTTTGAGTTAGAGGAAGTGATTCCGGAACTCAAGGATTACTTTGATAATGAAATGAAAGAAGACAGCGAATGCCTGGAGGAAGTTGAAATACTCACAAAATATGAAGGGTATATCGACAAAGAGCAGGAAATGGCCAGCAAGATGAGTCGGTTTGAAGAAATGCGAATTGGTAGAAATATTGATTTTCGTTCGATAGAAGCCTTATCCTTTGAGGCGCGTGAAAAACTCTCCGATATAAAACCTGAAACTATCGGGCAAGCAAGCCGCATAAGCGGAGTATCTCCTGCAGATATTTCAGTTTTACTAGTACATATGGGTAGATAAAGCTAGAATTTATAAATCGGTTGTAGTTTTTTCCTGATGCCGGAGTCTTTTTCTTTGCAGTAGAATTATTCTTACTAAATTTATTCATTATTTTCGGATGCGTTTTTAGTCTTTAGTTAATTGTAAATTAAGGTAGAATAAAAATATTGCAAAGAGTGTTTCACGTGAAACATAGCCGTTATGTTTATAAACAGCAAAAAGGTCATAGGTAATTTCCTCGTAGCGTTTGCGCTATTATTAATTTATATAAGCCTGTCCTATCATTACGGGAGGTACACTAAGCTAAGTTCCGTGAATGAAATACTGACTCATCAAATTGAGGAAGAAATTTCTTTCGTAAATGAATCAATAATCAACAGCCCGCAATTCAATACCGGGCAAGTGAAAAAGCTATCGGGCCAGGAGCCTTATCGTGACTTTGTCTATGTAAAAAACGATTCGGTTTATTTTTATACTACCAATGAGATTGTATGGGAGAATAGTTGTTTAAATAAACAGAAACTATGCCTGGAAGAAACGGCAAATCGAATTCTCTTGATCAACCCGGTAAAACTTTCAGCCAATGAGAAAATTCTGCATCTAATATCCATCCGGAAGAAGTACGATATCTCGAACCGGTTTTTACAAAACAATTTCCTCATCGACAATAATATCCCACAGGAAATAAAAATTCATCCGGATAAAGGAGTAAAGGTCGTTAAATGGCAGGGAAGGGAATTATTTTATTTGCATGCTGACGATGAGCTGTCTCCCGGAAAACACCAGGTAAATCGCCTCTTTATACTTTTTCTGGCCTTTCTCTTAAGTGCATTTATACTCATAAAAACGCTTTATGATCAGATTAGCTACTTCAAAGAGCGCAGGGGCCTTAAGTTGATAGGTATGATTTTCGATATACTGATCCTGTTGTTTGTTTTGATTTATTTTCAAATACCAGGAAAACTATTCGATTCTTATCTTTTCGGAGGGTCGCTCTTTGTTTTTCCTGGAGTTTTCAGGAATCTGGGGCAGGCTGTTTTTATTCTTACCGGAGTAGCTATAATAAGCTGGGGCATTTTCAAAACATATTTTGATACAGATTGGAAAGGACAGACTTCAAAGACTATAAATGGCATCATTTTAATGGCCCTGGCTGTTTTTATCCTGTTTTTTCCCTATATGCTGATTAAAAACCTGGTGCTTAATTCTTCCATCCCCTTAAGTATAAATTCGCTTGATGAGATAGATTTTACTTCTGTTTTGGCCATAATTACTATTTTTTCAGGAGGCCTCAGTGCGCTGCTGCTTCACCTGAAATTTATAAGAATGGCATATAGCCTCTTTCCCAAAAGGACGCTTTATATCATAAGTTCTGCAATAGGGGCTTTAACGCTTGCTTATTTATCTTTAGTTCAGAATCCGTTGTATCTGCTTTTGCTTTTTCAGTTTTTGGTCATTAGCCTATCAATATATTACTTCAAAGCCCGAATAAACCTAACTTTCGCCGCCATTGTTTTGATAACGTCATCCATCTCCTATTCTTTCATTCTTGAACAACTTAACGACGAAAAAGAAAATCAACAGATAGAATTACGGGCACTATCGCTTCTTAACAACCGGGACAGGATTTCGGAATACCGCTTTTACGAGGGAGCTGATAAAATGAGTAGTGACCCGAAACTGGAGAGCCTGGTAGAAGCGTATGAAAAGAATGCTCTCGTTGAGAATAAATTGATAGGCTATTTGGAAAACAATTATTTTACAACATTCCACTTAAAATATGAGCTAAATTTTACCATCTGTGATTCCAGAACCAAACTTATTATAGATGATGAAAAAAATCCTGTAGATTGCTATTCCTATTTTGATGAACTTATAACCCAGTATGGAATTAAAACCGTATCAAAAGATCTTTTTTATATCGATGACGGGGATGAAATCAGGAACTACATCGGAAAAATAAGACTGGAAAAGAACCTTATTTTGTATATGGATATTTATCAAAAATCAAGTCCGCTGGCTCAAGGTTATCCTGAATTACTTGAAAGCAGGTATTCTGAAAAAATGCTGGATCCGGAATATTCTTATGCCATGTACTATAAGGACGAATTGATAAATAGTTACGGTGATGTGGACTACCCGATAACTTATCAAAAGGGAATTTCTATCGTCAGCCAAAAGTTTATTCATTTTGAGTTTTCTGATGAAACCGGAAAGGTTTTGGTCATCAGTAAAAAGCGGGATACGTACACCGAATACCTGGCTAGCGCCACCGATTTTATTTTGATTTTTGGATTGCTTCTTTTGGTTTTTCATTTTATTAATGAGCAAAAAATTAATTTTTCTTACCTGGTAAAATTCAGGAGCCGTCTTCAACTATCTATTTTTTCCATTTTACTATTCTCCTTTATCATAATCGGCTTTTTCGTCTTTAGTCACATTAGCAAGCAAAATGAAGAAAAGAACCGAAACAACCTGGAAGAGCTTTCGCACTCTATACGAATTGAACTGGAGCATAAGTTTGCCCATCTGGACGATATCGATGATATTTCTCAGTCTTATATTTATGACCAATTAGTAAAGTTTTCGCAGGTATTTTTTTCTGATATTAACCTGTTTAATACCAGCGGAGAATTAATCACATCATCCCGCCCGAGGGTTTTTGAGCGCAACATAATCAGCCGGAAGATTAATCCCGATCCCTATTACAAGCTTAGGGAAAAGAATTTGACTATTTACATTTACAAAGAAAATATTGGCGATTATAAGTTTTTATCTTCATACTTTCCACTTAGAAATTATGATAACGAGGTTATAGCTTATGTAAATCTTCCGTATTTTTCAAAACAACGCCAACTTACTGAAGAAATTTCTTCATTTCTCACCACCTTCATTAATATTTATATTATTCTTACTATAGCTTCGTTGTTCATTATATGGGTTATTTCCAATTAC